>JAGHSI010000007.1 GCA_018065925.1 Candidatus Limimonas coprohippi | reverse complement strand
TTATAAATGTCAAGATTCGTTTGTACGAATTTCTGTATGAAACTTCTTTCGAAATTTCAGGGTCCATTTTCTAGTTTGTCGTTGTTTAATTTTCAAGGTACATCGTGCGCCCTCATTTGTGAGCGCTTGTATATAATATCATTACTATATACTAAAAGTCAACAAGAAATTTTGCATAAATTCATCTTTTTTAAAACCTCTCCGGGCGTTCCAAATATTCAGTGCTAAACCCCACCTTTTGCAGGTGGGGTTTTACTTATCTCAATATATTGCGTTGTGCAAGATGACTATATTATATAAATGTAATATATATAATTATTTTAAGAACTGAAGGCTCAAAGCGATGAGTATCTGACCAGCATAATAAAGCGAGAGATTTCCTATTCTCATTGAGAACTTAGGATCTCCTCCACCAAATGTGTTGAAGATAAGAATAATGTCACTTGCTGTAAAGAGAACGGCACCGATAGCATATACCCAATAAGCAACCATACCTGGATTTGCAATCAAGTTACCAATAGCAACAGCTGTCATCAAAACTACTGCGCCGATATAGAATACGCCAAAGATCTTAAATACTTTCTTTGCAGTAATATTCTTGAAAATCCAGAACAATATAATTGCTGCAGCAACAATACCGATAATAACACTCCAAAGAACTGAAGTTGAAAGTTTAATCAAAGCAACAAGATAAATCACATGTCCAAGGAGGAACGCAAGAATACCACCGAGGAAAATCTTTTGGCCCATCTCTTTAAATACAAAACGGAGATTCAAAAGAACGTCACCTATACCGCCAAGGATAAGACCGATAAGAACGAGTTTTGCAACATCATGTGGTTCAGCTACCTTTAATCCGCCAAAGCCTAAGAAGATGAACATCAAAGACGCAAGACCTTTAAAGATAACAGCTGGAACATATTCCTCTTTGTGTTCAACATAGATGAAATATGCTTGGAAACAGATACCGCAAAATACGATACCAAAAATTGTGTAGAGTGACATTTCAAATTTCCCTTTCTAAACATTTAATTAATGTTTTTTTATAGTCTTCTCTTGCAGTCTTTGCAAGTTCAGTTATTGAACGATCATCAGAAGTCTCATAGACTTTGCGAAGGCAAAGAGAGGCTTGCTCCTCGGCCGTAGTGCGGTTCTTTCCGACGATGGCAACGAGTGGCGTATCGCCTGCTCGTTTTGCGATACCGGAAATAACCTTGCCACCGAGACTCTGAGAATCAAGTTTGCCTTCGCCAGTGATAATCAAATCAGCGTCAGCTGCCAAGTCATCAAAACCTACGGCATCGAGTATAGCCTCAATACCAGAGACAATCTTGCCACCAAAGAAAGCTACACATCCAGCGCCCATACCGCCTGCAGCGCCTCCAGAAGGCATATCATGAAGCTTTAAAGATAAATCTTTCTCAATTACGTCACAGAGGTTCTTAAGGCCGTTATCAAGCTGGAAGAGTAATTCCTCAGGTGCGCCCTTTTGAGGAGCAAACACGAAGGCTGCGCCCTCGTTACCGACAGTTGGGTTGTCAACATCACACATCGCAGTAAGTGTCACCTCATGGAACGCAGCCTGCGTGTAGGTTGTGTCGATGCGAGCAATATTCTTAAGAGTTCCTCCAACAGGAATGAACTCCTCCCCATTCTTATCATAGAACCTGGTATCAAGAGCAGCAGCGCAACCGCACCCTCCATCATTTGTAGATGATCCACCAAGTCCTAAAAGGATATTTACACAGCCACGGTCCAAAGCATCAAGTATGAGTTCACCAGTACCATATGTGGTTGTCTTAAATGGGTCTCTCTCCCTACCAAGTTTTTCAACAAGTGGAAGTCCACAAGTGGAAGCCATCTCAATTACAGCGGTATATCCCTTAACAGCATAAGTGGCGTCAACTGTAGTGTCTGAGAACGGACCAGTTACAGGCACAGTCACAAGTTCTGCACCCGTCACACGTGCGAAGCAATCAACCGTACCCTCGCCGCCGTCTGCAATAGGGATTGCCCTGAGCTCAACGTCTGGCATTTCAGCCACAGTCTCTTTTGCTATCTCGCAAATCTCTTCACTTTTAAGTGTTCCCTTAAAGGAATCCGAAACTAGTAATACTTTCATTTTACCTCTACAAGTTTAGGTGTTTTATCACTTGCACTAAATGTATAAAGATGACCTGCATCATCGATTGCTAAACAAGCCTGATATCCATAAAGTGATGCATCAACAAACTTGATATCCTTTGTAATCTGTACAGGAGTATCAGAAGCATCACAGAGACCGAAATATTCACTGCCCCATCCCCAAAGGTTACCATCTGCACCAACTATAAGTGATCCATTTGTGCCATAAAGAACTTTAACAACATTATCTCTAACCTTTGTAAAGGTTTTCCATGACGGCTCAGTATCAAATGGAGCCAGTCTTGAGCCTTTACCACCGGAGATATAAAGTGTGTTGTTAGAATCAACTATATAAGTTGAACTCTGTCCAAAGTAATAATCGCCTTTAGGTGCAGTATCATTCTGAACAGGTTTTAACCAGAAAGGATTGACAATCATATCGTCAGTATTTCCTGAATCAATCTGAGTAGCACTGTAGCCCATAATCTGGTTTGTTCCACACCAGCAATAACGATTGCCATCTGTATCTATAGCTACAACACCGTTACCACCAGAATATATCTTTTCAAACTTTGCATCATATTCAACTTTTGTTGGAGTTAAAATATCAGTTTTATCATCACCGTCAAGTCTCAACTTCTTAAAATTATTACCATAGCCCCACTGATAAAGAGAACCATCAGTTAAAATAGCAAATCCATTGTTGCTATGAACAGAAACACATTTAACCCCATCTAGCACCTTTACAGGAGCCTCACTCTTATCTGCAGAACCATTACCAGGATAATTACCCCAAGTCCAAAGAGCTCCATCAGAAGTCAAAGCGGCATACATTCCGTTTCCGCCATTTATACTGTCGAACTTTTCATCAGAAATCATTGCTGACTCATCGACAGTACTTATCTTCCAAACATGTCCATCAGCATCAAGAGCAAATTCATCTACTACTTGTTTAAACTTAATGCCAGTGTCCGATGCTGCAGGTGAAGTAGTGTCCTTGCCACCAGCCTTAGTAGTGCCTTCACCCTTTCCACCCTTATCTCCACAAGCAGTGAAAGAAAAAATTATAATTATAACCAACAATAATGCGAACAGTTTTTTCATAAAATTACCTCCTCGTAATTGTTTTGTTAATTATATCAAATTCATTTACAAATGGCAAAAAAAAGAACCTCTCTTAAAAAAAAGAGAGGTTCTCGCGTTGGTGCCGGTGACCGGGGTCGAACCGGTACGGTGTCGCCACCACCAGATTTTGAGTCTGGCACGTCTGCCAATTCCATCACACCGGCATGTGTGACTTGGATATTATAATATATGTATAGGCTTAAATCAAGGGGCGGAATTATCCGCCCCTTAAAATTATTCTTAGCCAAATACGCCGAAGCTGTTAAGAAGGATAACGAGAAGAAGTACTGGTGAAACATACTTTGTCATTACAACAAAGAGCTTACCACGTGGGAACTTCTCACCGTTGAGCTGAACTTCGCCGAGAGCCTTATCAGTACCCCAAACATAACCAACAACGATACATGTAAGGATAGCAACGATTGGCATGAGGAAACTATTTGTAACCCAGTCAAATATATCAAGAATCTGACCACCAGAAACGTTAGCAAATGTAGCGCTGAAGAGGAATTTGTTGTAACCGAGGCAAACAATAGCACCAAGGATAAGAGCAGAAATTGTTGTGATGATAACTGCCTTCTGACGCTTGAAGTTGAAACGGTCCATAATTGTTGATGTAACAGCTTCCATGATTGATACACAGCTTGTTAATGCTGCGAAGATAACAAGTACGAAGAAGAGAGCACCGATTACAAGACCGAATGTACCCATTCCGTTAAATACCTGTGGAAGTGCGATGAACATGAGTGAAGGACCAGCCTTTGAGAGACCGTCTGTGCCAAGGAAGCAATATACTGTTGGGATCATGATGAAACCAGCAAGGATTGCGATACCTGTATCGAAAATTTCGATCTGGTTGATTGACTTAGGCATTGAAGAATCCTTCTTCATGTATGAACCATAAGTGATCATAATACCCATTGCAAGAGAGAGTGAGTAGAAGAGCTGGCTCATAGCATCAAGTACGATTGAAAGGAATTTAGTAAATGTAATTCCTGAGAAGTTAGGAACAAGATAAATCTTAAGACCATCTAAAGCTGTACGGCCTGATACTGGGTCCTTAACAAATGTTGAATAACCAGCAATGAAAATGATGATTAAGAGAAGTAAAGGCATGAGAACCTTTGATGCAGTCTCGATACCATTTTCAACACCGAAGAATACGATGATAAATGTAGCGAGAAGGAACAAAACGAACCATAACATTGGCTGCCAGTCAACTGCTCCATCTGCTGTAAGACCAATTACTTTGTAGAAGAAACCACCTTCAGCATCCACTGCGCTTCTACCGTTACCAGTTAAATATGTAAATGCATACTTACATACCCAACCACCGATTACTGCGTAGTAAGGAAGGATGATTGCTGGAATAATTGTAGCGCCCCAACCAACGAAGCTCCACTTCTTTCCTGCTACTTCTGTGAAGGCCATAACTGGGCTCTTCTGTGTGTGTCTACCCATAGAAACTTCGGCTGTCATAAGAGCAAAACCAAATGTAAGGGCAAGAACGAGATAAATAACGAGGAATACTCCACCGCCATCTTTTGCTGCAAGGTAAGGGAAACGCCAAAGGTTACCAAGACCTACAGCTGAACCTGCGGCAGCTAATACGAAGCCAAGGCTTCCGGTAAAACTACCGCGTGTCTTTGAACTGTCCATAATATTTTCTCCTTTTCTTGTATTAGTTAACCACGTTTATAAAACAAACGAAGTCTATCTCCTGAACTTGAAATTGACATGATAAGTTTTTTGCCATCAACTTCTTTTACAAAATCCTGGCCCTGCTTTTCAAAACCAGCATTTGAAACTTTAGCAATGAAGTCCTCTACTTCATTATTTTCAACCTCTGAGAACCACATTGTAAGAGTGTTAGCATCAATATCAGGTGCAGCATCTTGAATTCCTCTTCCTGAATACTTTGGGAAATCAGAGAAATCAGCAATAGATGTCAAATACTCAAGACCCTCATCTGTGTTGATATCACTACACTCATCTGCAACCTTATTTTGAAGCTGCTGTCTCTTTTGTCCTTCGGTAACAGCCTTTTCAATAAGGTCGTCAACCTTTGAGTCTATAAAATAATCAACCGTCTTCTCTCTAGAAGTGTCAAGATTGTTAATAACTCCCATAATTTTCTCCTCAGAAGAATTACTTTGTACCAAAAATTCTATCGCCAGCGTCGCCGAGACCTGGAACGATATAACCATGCTCATTAAGATGATCGTCCATAGCTGCAGCATAGATGTCTACGTCAGGATGAGCTTCTGAAAGAGCCTTAAGTCCTTCTGGAGATGAGATGATGCACATAAATTTAATAGACTTTGGATTGTACTCCTTAATCTGGTTAATAGCATCAATTGCTGAACCGCCTGTAGCGAGCATTGGATCGAGTACGATTACATCACGCTCTGACATATCATCAGGCATCTTGCAGTAATATGCATGTGGTTCAAGTGTCTCTGGATCTCTATAAAGACCAATATGACCTACCTTAGCAGCTGGAATCAAAGCATGAATACCATCTACCATACCGAGGCCTGCGCGGAGGATTGGAACGATAGCCATTTTCTTACCGTCGAGATCGTGCTGCTTTGCAATAGCAACTGGAGTCTCGATTTCTACTTCCTTAAGTGGAAGGTCTCTTGTTGCCTCATAACACTCAAGCATAGCAATCTCACTAATAAGTGTACGGAACTCCTTGTTACCAGTTGACTTATCTCTAAGAATAGAGAGCTTATGCTGGATAAGTGGATGATTTGTAATAACTATGTTTCCCATTTTTATTCTCCTTCAATCTCTGATATCATATCTATCCTGCGCTGGTGACGTCCGCCCTCGAATTCTGCGTTTACAAAGTTGTCAACGAGATCAAGTGCGAGACCAACGCCGAGAACTCTACCACCAAGGCAGAGAACATTAGCATTGTTGTGGTTTCTTGTGAGTCGAGCACTAAAAGTGTCTGAACAACAAGCGGCGCGAATACCTTTTACTTTGTTTGCTGCCATACTCATACCGATACCAGTACCGCAGCAAAGAATTCCGAGTTCTGCTTCGCCACTTGTGATTTTCTCACAGAGAGCTTTTGCAATAATTGGGTAATCAACTGAGTTTGTATCAAAACAACCTACATCGATATACTCCTTGCCAAGTTCATCAAAGTGTTTCATAATGGCCTGCTTAAGTTCGAAGCCACCGTGATCGCAACCAAGTACTATCATCAAATCTTTCCTCTCCTCTTAAGCTCGCGCTCAGCTTGAGGTGCACGAAGATAAGTTGGCAAAAGATCCGCAGATGAGATTGGTTTAAAACCATTATCCATCATATCTTTTGCACAAAGTGCAACCGAAACAGCATTTTGATAACGCCTATCTTCTTCACTTAGTGAACACGATATTCTTTTAATTAAAGTATTATAGCATAAAGAAGCACCGTCACCAACAAAAATGACGTCTTTTTTTAAAGATTTCAATTTTTCGTTGAGTTCATCAATCAGAAGCGCTTCATCATCAAAAATTCTAGTAATTTTACCATCAAAAATGTCAAAAGTTGCCGTATATGCTTGATTACAGCGAGCATCCATCGTCGCACAGACAGTGACATTTTTATCTATATAGTTGTATGCCATCGAATGAAGTGTCGACACTGGGATACAGTTTGCATCAGAGAGAGCAGTAATTCCCTTAAGAGCTGCAACACCAATACGCACGCCTGTAAAAGATCCAGGGCCTGCGTTGATGGCATAAAAATCGATATCAGAAAGTTCAAGATTTGCAGTCTTTAACACCTCATCCATCATGGGTACAAGCGTCTGACTGTGTGTAAGTCCCTCATTTTTAAAGGAGTATGCAAGTACCTCATTTGTACCATCGTCAAAGAATTCAACTATGGCTACAGATGCTGGCCCTGCAGAACAATCAACAGAAAAAATTCTCATATTATTCTCCATCAATAGTGATAATTCTATCAGTCTCGTTTTCGCCCTTTGAAATCGTTATATAAACGGTATTCTCTGGCAATGCATTTTCTATGTTTTCGCTCCACTCAACAGCGAGAATATATCCAAGGTCTTGATAATCAAAAAATCCCGTAGTATAAAGGTCTTCCCAGGATTCAATTCGGTACATATCGAAGTGGGCAAGCGGCGGATTTCCGCCATAGTCATTCACTATGGCGAAGGTCGGACTTTGCACCTGCATCGTGATGCCAAGACCACGTGCAAGTCCGCGAGTAAAGGCCGTCTTGCCCATACCCATTCCACCAAAAAAAGCGAGCACTGTGCCGGGTTTTAATTCCTTTGCAAACTCCTCTGCAAAAGCCTCAGTCTCATCTACAGAATGAGAAATAAACTCCCTCACGTGCTCACCACCTAAAAATTCTAAATT
>JAGHSI010000109.1 GCA_018065925.1 Candidatus Limimonas coprohippi | reverse complement strand
GTTGCCATTACAGGCGACATTCCGGTTGCAGAAGCAGTTACTGTAAAGAAAATGCCGACCTTTGATGATGGCACCCCGAAGTTTACTAAGGTGGAGATTATCTGTAAGGAATCTTACTTTGAGGCTTTGAAGACGGCAATGATAGAGATCGGTATTACCGGTATGACGGTATCTCATGTTCTTGGCTGTGGAATACAAAAAGGTAAACCCGAATATTATCGTGGAGTTCAGGTTGAAGCCAATCTGCTGCCGAAGGTACAGGTCGATATCGTTGTAAGTGCGGTTCCTGTCCGTAGTGTCATTGAAACTGCAAAGAAGGTGCTTTACACCGGACATATTGGTGATGGCAAGATTTTCGTCTACGATGTTGAGAATGTTGTAAAAGTCAGAACTGGAGAAGAGGGCTACGAAGCCCTTCAAGATGTTGAATAAATTTAAAAGCGTTTGAGAAAAGAGAAGTAATTCAGATCACTTGCCCATAGCGAGTACGGGACGATGGAAGCCGTATGGCAAGCCTGCACGAACAACACTTTTCGAGCTGCAATCCGAAAAGGAATATCCTCAGTAGGTGCGCCGTTTCGTCACACGTCAGCTGACAGAGCCTTGTTTGAGGCTTGGAAATGAGAAAAAATACAGGTGGCACCGCGAGTACAGCAATCGCCCTGTAGGATGCTGGATTTACTAACTTTAACGGAGGTATTCTCTCATGTGTTCTATTATGGGATATTGTGGCAGCAGTGCCACTTTTGATGATTTTAAGAAAGGCTTTGACCGCACGGTATCACGCGGTCCCGATGACAGCCGCATTATTGATACCGGAAAAGGTCTGATTGGTTTTCACCGTCTCTCGATTATGGGATTGACTCCTTCGGGAATGCAGCCCTTTGAACTTGATGGCAGTTACGTTGTCTGTAATGGTGAGCTTTATGGCTTTAAAAAACAGAAGGCAGACCTAAAACAAAAAGGCTATACATTTAAGAGTGATTCGGATTGCGAAATCCTGCTTCCCATGTACCGCGAATACGGCACGGATATGTTTGCAATGCTGGATGCAGAATTTGCCTGCATCATCTATGATGCTAAGACCGGCAAATATATAGCCGCACGAGATCCTATTGGTATCCGTCCACTTTACTATGGCTATGAC
The DNA here is from genome assembly GCA_018065925.1 of Candidatus Limimonas coprohippi. GTDB lineage: Bacteria > Bacillota > Clostridia > Oscillospirales > Acutalibacteraceae > UBA1227. Next base: position 5,286 of record JAGHSI010000109.1, on the reverse strand, counting down.
GATAAAGGGGTTATTTTGTTCGCCAGCGAAGCTAAAAACCTTGTGGGACTTACCGATAAAATCATGCCATTTCCTCCCGGTCATTACTACAAAGACGGCAAATTTATCCGCTACTGTGATATTGCAAAGGTGGATACCGTTTGTCACGATGACCTCGAGACTGCGTGTACGCATATTCGAGAAAAGCTAATCGCTGGTGTGGAAAAGCGCCTTATAGCCGATGCAAATGTAGGCTTTTTGCTTTCAGGTGGATTGGATTCTTCTTTGGTGTGTGCTATTGCTGCCAAGAAAAGTAAAACACCCATAAAAACCTTTGCCATCGGTATGAGCGAGGATGCCATTGATTTGAAATATGCGAAGCAGGTTGCCGACTATATCGGCAGCGACCATACGGAGATCTATATGACACCCGATGAAGTCATCGCCACACTTGACGAACTGATTTATATGCTTGGCACCTTCGACATTACGACTATTCGTGCCAGTATGGGTATGTATCTTATCTGTAAAGCGATCCACGAGCAAACCGATATCTCCGTACTGTTGACCGGCGAAATTTCCGACGAGCTTTTCGGTTATAAATACACAGATTTTGCTCCTTCTGCAGAAGCGTTTCAGGAGGAAGCCGAAAAGCGTATTCGTGAGCTTCATATGTATGATGTACTCCGTGCCGATCGCTGTATTTCGGTAAACTCTCTTGAGGCAAGAGTGCCTTTCGGCGACATTGACTTCGTAAAATATGTCATGGCACTTAACCCTGAAATGAAGCTCAACAAGTACGGAAAGGGCAAGTATTTGCTACGTCATGCTTTTGAAGGTGGCGGTTATCTTCCGGACGAGATTTTGTGGCGTGAAAAAGCCGCATTTTCCGATGCGGTAGGGCATTCTATGGTGGATTATCTTAAAGAATATGCCGAGCGGCAGTATTCGGATGAAGAATTTGAAGCTGCCCGCAAGAAATACGCCCACGCCACACCGTTTACAAAAGAATCTCTTCTTTATCGCGAAATTTTTGAAAAGTATTATCCAAGTCAGGCAGAAATGATTGTTGATTTCTGGATGCCGAACAAATCTTGGAAAGGTTGCGACGTGAGCGATCCTTCCGCCCGCGTGCTTTCAAACTATGGAGATAGTGGCAAGTAAGCTTGAATCTCAAATCTCAATTTTTTCAAAATGTTTCGTTAATTGGTTGACGAATCGCTCAAAAAAGATTATAATTTTTAATCGATAAAGGCAAAGGCGTCTTTGAGTTATAGGCTTGAAGTGTCTTTGCCTCTTTTTTGTCAATAACTGAATAGCATATAAGGGCAATGGTGTCTTTAATGTTTACGCATTAAAGCATCATTGCCCCTTTTTGTTTTCAAAGTGTTAGTAAAATTTGGCAAAATCGGTTACGGTCGAGTAATTGGTTGGAAGGAGTAAAAAATGACGAAGTATATATTTGTTACAGGAGGCGTTGTATCGGGTCTTGGTAAGGGCGTCACCGCTGCCTCTTTGGGTAGATTATTAAAAGCACGCGGACTCAAGGTTGCCGCACAGAAGCTGGATCCGTACATCAACGTTGATCCCGGTACAATGAGTCCCTATCAGCACGGCGAAGTATATGTTACCGAGGACGGTGCCGAAACCGACCTTGACCTCGGACATTACGAACGCTTTATTGATGAAGATCTCAACAAGTATTCCAATCTCACCACCGGTAAGGTGTACTGGAATGTTCTAAATAAGGAACGCCGTGGCGAATATCTCGGCTCCACAGTGCAGGTTATTCCGCATATCACCAATGAAATTAAAGAATTTGTTTACAGTGTAGGTAAGAAAACAAACGCAGATGTGGTTATTACCGAAATTGGTGGAACAATCGGCGATATCGAATCGCAGCCGTTTATTGAAGCGGTACGCCAGATCTCTCTTGAAGTTGGCAGAGAAAACAGCCTGTTTATTCACGTAACGTTGGTTCCGTTTCTCAGAGGTTCGGATGAACATAAATCCAAGCCTACTCAGCACTCGGTAAAAGAACTGCAAGGCATGGGCGTGAATCCGGACATCATCGTTCTCCGTTGCGATGAACCGTTGGAAGAATCTATATTCAAAAAGATTTCAATGTTCTGCAATGTAAAGCCGGACTGTGTTATCGAGAACATCACCCTGCCGAATCTTTACGAAGCACCTCTTATGTTGGAAAAATACAATTTCTCTTCGGTTGTCTGCCGTGAACTCGGCATTGATGCTCGCGAACCCGACCTTTCGGAATGGGCGGCAATGGTAGAGCGCATCAAGGAGAGACAGCACTATGTGGATATCGGTCTCGTGGGTAAGTATGTGGGTCTTCATGACGCCTACCTCTCCGTAGCTGAAGCACTTCGGCACGCAGGATATTATTATAACACCCATGTCCGCATCCACTGGATTGACTCGGAAGAAATTACAGCAGAAAACACAGATGAAATACTCGCTGGTCTTGACGGTATTCTTGTGCCAGGCGGATTTGGCAGTCGTGGAATCGAAGGCATGATCTTGACGGCAAAATATGCAAGAGAAAAGAATATCCCGTATTTTGGCATCTGCCTCGGTATGCAAATTGCTGTGATCGAATACGCTAGAAATGTCCTTGGCATCAAAGACGCAAACTCCGGTGAGTTTGACGAGCTGTGCAAGCACAAGGTTATCGATTTTATGCCTGGTCAGAGCGATGATATCGACAAAGGCGGTACGCTTCGACTTGGTGCGTATCCTTGTAACATCAAGGAGAATACTACGATGGAACGTTGCTACGGCTCTTCCACCATCAGCGAACGACACAGACACCGCTATGAATTCAATAACGATTATCGTGAAGCCTTCAAGGAAGCCGGTCTTACTCTCAGCGGCACTTCTCCTGACGGAAGACTGATTGAAACAGTAGAGCTCACTGAGAGACCATTCCATGTAGGTGTCCAGTATCACCCTGAATTTAAGAGTAGACCGGATAAAGCACATCCCTTGTTCAAAGGATTTATCGGCGCAGCATTTGAACGATCAATCAGAGGCAAATCATAAGTCTTCACGCACCTGAACCCTGTAATGCGGCGAGCAAAATACTGGATAAGTCCGGCAAAGGAAAAGGAGTAGCCCTTTTCGGACTACTCCAGATCTCTTACATAAAAATACTTCCTTATGCACCCGTTGAGGTAAGCCTCAACGGGTTTTATTTTTACTTGTTTTGTTTTTAATTAGTTCCAGTGCCACCCGTCTTATCTATATAAATAAGAGCCCTATAACTTGCACCATATTCTTTTGTATCTATACGAGAGATAACAAATTTAGACCACTCATAGTCCGTGTCGCCTGATGCACCAAATTTTACTCTAAGTTCAGTAATGATAATCGGCTCATTCTGTTGAATGAATTTAGATGCAACAGAGGATACAGAACAACGATCAATCATCGTCTTAACATCATCTGGATGAACAAATTTATTCGCAACAACCGAAAGGACATCATCAAAGTTATCACCCTTAAGTGCCACCTCATCACCGAGTATACCATCAGGAATATTTAAGAACTCGTAATTTCCTGTGTCATAATCGACCTCAAGGAGTACGCCGTCGAGCATGCTTACGAGAGTCTTATAACGTGTAGCAGGATCAATGCTGCTGGCGATATTCTCGGAAACTTCTCGTGATTCAAGGAGTTCCGCAGGAATCTCCTTACGTCTATTACCTTCGAGAAGATTTGAGAATCTCGCATGAGGAATAGGTTCTGAATAGACATAACCCTGAATGATATCGCATCCAATATCCTTAAGGAAAACAACCTGTGCCCAGTTTTCAATACCCTCGGCAACTGTCTTCATGTTAAGTGCACGAGCCATATTTATTACACTCGTGATAAGAGCTTTGTCTCGCGAAATATTTTCACTGTCATCAAAGAAAAGTTTATCAAGCTTCAATGTGTCCATAGGAAGGTTTTTTAGAACATTAAGCGAAGAATAGCCGGAGCCAAAGTCATCGATTGAGCAAATAAAGCCTTCTGCTTTAAGTTTTTCAACTATTCGCTTTAAAACCGCAAGATTCTCGAATACTATGCTCTCAGTAAACTCGAGTTCAAGAAGACCATCTGGAATATTATATTTCTCTTTAATCTTCGTATAGTGCTTTACAAAGTCAATTCTGTAAAACTGAAGTCTTGAAACGTTTACAGAGACCGGAACAACTTTTATTCCCTTATCAAGCCACTCTCTGATATTCTTACAAACAGTCTCAAAAATATACTGATCGAGGTTAATAATAAAGCCGTTCTGTTCGAAGAGTGGAATGAACTTACCCGGAGATAAGAAGCCTTGTTCCGGGCTATCCCATCGAACAAGTGCCTCAGCACCAACTATTTCTCCTGTTGATACCTTATACTTCGGTTGGAAGAAAGCCTTGAACTCTCCGTTAGAGAGCGCGCTCTCCATGCGCCTCTCAAGGTCTTTCTCTGCGATTACACGCTCGCGAATATCCTCAGTATAAAAGGCGATGTGATACTCCGTGCTGCCTTTTATAGACTTCTGCGCCATATTCGCGCGGTCTATCATCTCACTGATGTTAAGTTCATTTTCATCATCACCAGTGCAATAAATACCAACATATATCTCGGGCTTATAGTTTGCCTTTTGAATAGGATCAAACCAGCAGATATCATCGATGATAGAATAGATACTCTCTACGAAATCATTTTTATCTTTATAAGGAACAATAGCTGTATAGTTGTCAGCCGATACGCGAGCATAAAGACCGTTGCAGCGTTCCGCTCTCTCCTTTATCTTCTGAGAAATAAACATGAGCATCTGATCGCCAACATCGTAACCAAAAGTATCATTTATATACTTAAAGTTCATTATGTCCGCATAAAAAACTGCATAGAGTTCATCCGATGGAGCACTTATTCTCTCCTGGGCATCAACTAAAAACTTTTCGTAGTTAATACCGTTAGTCAATTTATCTGTATCAATGAACTGTTCAACTTTACTCTCGTAGGTTCTAATACCTGCCGATATGAGAAGGTAACTAACGCCAAAATAAAGAATTACCATAATAGCATAGTTAACCGTTCGTATTGGCAAACTCCCTGCGTAAGTCATATTCATTATTGAAAGATTTGCCACGATAATACTTAGGAAAACGAACAATGCAGCTGTAATCAGTACCACTGCAATTTTTGTACTCCTAAGCCCCTTTTCTGTTTTTACAGATATAAAGCCTTTTCTATTCATCAAAATTCTCCTTAAGCCCTGAAAATAATAGAATTTAGCGAAATAATACA
>JAGHSI010000114.1 GCA_018065925.1 Candidatus Limimonas coprohippi | reverse complement strand
ACCATATAATTAAACCACAATTCTCTTAAATTGTGAACAAAATTATGAACAAATTCTTTTTTATAAAAAAAGAGTCCAGCCATAGAAATGGCTGGACTAAAAATTTTTTAATCTGTGGACCAAAGTCCATGAAGATTACAATACTCAAATACCCTCTCAATACTTTCTCCCGTTTCAAGTATAAAGGTTGTTTTTGCCTCTCTTGTCACGGGGAGATAATTGATCTTCACACCTAAATTTGTCTCAAGCGCAATAAACTCAATATAATGTTCAGGCGTCATAGGGTGTGGCGCAGAGCCAACAGCCACATAAACAAGGTCCTCTTTTTGTTCAAAAACAGGAACATGCTTTTCTGTCGCTGCGTCTACTGTATTTGCCACCAATTCCTCCATCTTATCACCACAACAGACGGTCGGAATATCCTGTGCGTTTTTTAGGGCAATCACCTTGCCACAGTGTTTACAGCGAAAGAATTTGACCTTCATATTTTACACCTCCTAATGTGTAAATATTCCATAGGCCGAATTTCCAACATCAAAAAATACTAAATACCCAATGATAAAAACCACAAGCAAAAAGGTAAATACTAAAAGTATGTTACACATCCAAGAAGGTACAACTTTAGAATTCCTTTTATTAATTTTTCTATAGTGTTCGAGGGCCACGTGAGCTTGTGCAATTCTGGTTTCTTTTTCTTTTAAGAGTTCATCCATCAGCCTATTTTCGCTTCGAGCTTCGTTAAGTTTCTCGATATACTCCCTCTCTTTTGGAGAAGTGAGTGGGTTATCAATGCCAAACTCTGCGTCAATTGAGACATCAAGTACAGCACAGATATAACCTGCGGTGAAAATTGTTGTAGCTTTCGAACGATCTGAAAAGAAATTATTTACCGTATTCACCGAAAAATCTTCGATTCCAAATCTTTCCGAAATCAAATCAGCAATATCCTGATTTGTTAAGCCCATTCTATTACGAGATCTTTTACAAGCTTCCTTGATAGAAGATTGAATTGTTGTCTCCATAATAGATCCCCCTTTCATTAATTTTTATACATTATAGCACTGGGGTGTATGATAAACAACACTTTTCACCTATTTGTAAAATATATGTCAAAATGAGGGCAGAATATGAGTTCCGGACCTTCCATTTACAGCATCTAAAGCTTCATCTAAAGAAGTTATAATTGCTTCCTTGTTTCGGTTGTTAAGCACAAATTTTATAGCCGCTTGAATTTTTGGGAGCATGCTACCAGAAGGAAATTGACCAGCAATAATGTATTTTTGTGCCTCAGAAACCGTCAAGGTATCGATTGGCGTTTTATATGCCTTCGTGTAATTCAAATACACATTTGGCACTCCGGTTAAAATTAGAAGCAGATCTGCTTCCATATACTCTGCAAGTAATTCTGCAGAAAGGTCTTTATCGACTACAGCTTCGACACCGTGGGCATTACCATCCTCGTCCAAAACAACTGGGATGCCACCGCCACCGCAGACAATTGAAATTGCGCTATCCCACAAATCTTTGATTTGAGGAATTTCAACTATCCTTAAAGGGCTCGGCGAAGGAACCACTCGGCGGTATCCACGTCCTTCTTCTTTCCTCATTGAATAACCCTTAAATTTCGCAAGTTTTGAAGCTTCAATACGATCATAATATGGGCCAATAGGTTTACTCGGATTTAAAAAAGCGGGATCATTTTTATCAACTACAACTTGCGTCACAATGCTTGCAACTGGAATGTCTAAATTCCTTTTAACAAGTGCCATCCTAAGTGCTTTTTGAATTTGATATCCTATAAACCCCTGGCTCATAGCCACCAAATCATCAAGTGGCAAGAGAGGAATCTCATCCTTTACGCTTTCAAAAGCAAGCGAAATGTTTCCAACTTGAGGACCGTTGCCATGAACTACTACAAGTTCATGGCCGGCCTTTGATAAATCAGCAATGTGTTCACATGCTCTTTCGATGGCATTTGTCTCACGCCATTCAAGCGCGTTACCACCTAAAGCTACTACAATTTTCAAACAACATCACCAACTTCAAAGGATCCTCTTGTCAAGTAAACGAGGATGCCTCGAATAGCAGTAAGCCTATTGCCAGCTTGCTGCCAGCAGAGCGAGATGTTTGAGTCGATAACCTCATCGGTCACCTCCTCGCCTCTGCTGGCCGGGAGACAATGCATAAACTTACAGCCAAGATTTCCAAGTTCCATTAGTTCTCTATTAACTTGAAAATCTTTAAAAGTTTCGATGCGTTCTTCTTTTGGCGTCTCATTTTCATAGAGGCCATACCACACATCTGTATATATAAAATCGGCGCCTTTTACAGCTTCGATGTTATCTGTAATAGTGAAAGAACCGCCTGAAATCGCGCAATTCCTTTTAAGTTGTTCAATACAAGCAGCACTTGGACTATCCTGTAAAAGATGTCCTTTTGGACCGTATTGAACAAACTTCATCCCGAGTTTGGTAGTTATCATCGCAAGCGAAGCACAAACCTGAGTAGCGTCGCCGACAAATACCACCTTACAATCTTCCAAAACCTTACCATACGGCAAATTCTCCTTAATCGTACACATATCCCCAATTTCCTGGGTCGGGTGATTATAATCTGACATTCCATTAATGATAGGAATTGTAGAATTCTCAGCAAGTTTTAGAAGAGTCTCGTGCTCAACGACACGAGCCATGACGATATCCACAAGGTTTGACAAAACCTTTCCGGTATCTTCAATCGTCTCATGCCCTCCGAGCTGAATCATGCCTGGTCCCAAATACTGAGCATGACCGCCAAGCTGCGTCATCGCAGTTTCAAAAGACACACGTGTCCTCGTTGAAGACTGTTGAAAGATCATCGCGAGTGTCTTATCAGAAAGAAGTGGCGGTACATACCCAGACTTTAAGCATCGTTTAAGTGCTAGAGATAAATCTATGATATCCATAAGTTCTTTTTTAGAAAACTCGCTTGTATCAATAAAGTGCCTACAAGAATTTACCATTTTTATTCCTCCTTTTAGGTAATTGTTGTGTAATGCAGTGAATGTTGCCACCACCATAAGCTATTTCCTCAGTTCTGACACCAACTATGTCATATCCAGGAAATATCTCCGCTGCTTGTCTCATAGCAAGTTCGTCATTTTCATCTCCAAACTGAGGCAAGATGATCGCACCATTAGTAATTAAGAAATTCATATATGAAGCGATTGACACCTCACCATTGGCGCGTGGCAGCGTTTCTTCGGAGAAATCTATAGTCTCCGCTCCGTGGAGGTGACACGGAGACTTTGTGAGACACAGTTTATGGACTTTAAGTTTTCTGCCACGCGCATCGTAGGAGTTACATAAGGTTTTGTAAGCTGCCTGTGCCTGATCATAGAACGGATGATTTGGATCATCCGTATAGATGCAAGCCACCTCACCAGGCCTTACAAAACAGGCCACATCATCAATATGACCATTCGTCTCGTTCGGATCAATTCCATCATCAATCCAGATGATTTTGTCTACGGAAAGATATTCCATTAACATGTCTTCTATTTGGGGTTTAGAAAGTGAAGGGAAGTTCCTGCCAGAATTTTCATTTAATAGACACATTTTTGTAGACAAAAGTGTTCCCTGGCCATCAACATGAATTGATCCGCCCTCAAGAATAAAGTCCTGCGTTTTGTATGAATCAACATCGAGAAGTTCACACACTTTTCTTGCAACCGCATTATCTTTATCCCACGGGAAATAAAGACCATCGACAAGACCGCCCCAGGCGTTGAATTCCCAGTCAATGCCCCTTACCTCTCCCGTTATGTCATTGACGACAAAAGTCGGTCCGCAGTCGCGCACCCACGCGTCGTCACTGGACATCTCAACAACTCTGATACTCGGTGACAGTCTAGCTCTCGCGTTCTCATATTGAGACGCAGATACGAGCATCGTCACCCTTGTATATCTTGAGATTGCCTCGGCAACATCGGCATATGCCTTCTGTGCCGGTTTTGCACCTGCTCTCCAGTTATCCTGGCGTTCAGGCCAAATCATAAATATTTCTTCTTGTTTTTCAAACTCACCCGGCATACGAAAACCGTCTTGCCTAGGAGTTGTTCCATAAATTCTTTTTGCCATTTTTTCTACTCCTTATAAAAATTAAAATTTCACCAATTATGATACAGACAACCGATCCTATGAGAATCGGCACATCAGATGTCACCGTGAAGATTATCGCTATAAAAATCAATGTCATTGGAACTATGGTAAATAACACATTCATCACATCACCACCTGGCACTTTGAAAGGCCTTTCCCTTTTCGGATCAGATTCACGAAGTTTCAAAAAAGCCGGGAACACTGGCAAATAACTCATAAGGAACAAGACCAGGTTCAAAGCAAAGAAACTCCAGAACAATGATGAATCAGGAAATAGGAACTTGATTAAAACGCCAAGTATTACAACAACGCTTGCGACTATACCATTAAGAAATGCAGCTCCGACTGGCACGCCAGTTTCTTTGTTTCTCTTTGCAAAATAAGCTGGCATATCTCCATTGTCGGCAGCATATGCAGCTGTTGAATTGACACCCATGGACCAAGAAATCATATTTCCAAAAAGCGTCACCACAAAGAGCAGAGCAAATAATGTAATTAAAATTCCATCCTCTTTGCCAGTCATAAGGGCAAGTGCATCAATAAGGCCCGTGTCAGCCTCAATATTTTTTGCCTCAACTGCAGCACCTACACCAAATCCGCTGATTAAATAGATGGCAGCTATGACTATCCCGCCAACGATTATGGCTTCCGGAATCTGTTTTTTTGGATTTGTCATGTTTTCTGAATAGGTACAGATGATTTCAAATCCCAACATATTAAATATGATTACGGATATAAACCCAGTGCTGCTTAGATCAAACGATGGTAAAAACGATTTATAAGTAAGTTCATTTGCAAAACCATTTTTAATACCAAAATAAATTCCAAGACCACCAACTGTTAATGCTAGAAGAACTTTGATTGCCGCACTCACATTAAGAATTAAGATGTTGTCACTAATTGGTGAAAAAGTAATCAAAGTAACTATCCAAATAAATGCCAATTGAATCGCAAGACTTGCTGCCCACCCAAAAGAAACGCCAAATGCAATCTCTAAAAGATCCGGGGTAAACACAGCAAGGCTTGCCATCCAGAGTGGGAAGTTAAGCCAATACCACCATGCTGCCCTTGCTCCCCATTTAGTGTCAGGGAAAGCTTTGTTTATCCAATCATATATTCCTCCATCTCCCTCATATGTAGTTCCAAGTTCAGAAGCTATGAGTCCATAAGGAATTAGGAAAAATATAAACATAAATATCCACCAGAAAAACTGACTGTTGCCAAGTGCCGCCACCGGTGCTGCCGCCTCAGCGACAAAGACAACACAAATTACTGATAGGATCACACTAAATAAGTTAAATTTTTTCGTCATCGTTTCCGACCTCCTTTTTGTACCTCAACGATACAAAAACCAACTTTCCAAACTCAACCCAATATCTTCCAAATTTAAACCAAAGTTTCCAAACTGGACGATTTGGTCTAATATTGGAAGACCTTCCATTCTCTAATCAAATCGTCCAAAATTCGCCCAAAACTTCCAAAAATAAGCAAAAAAAGAGCCCAGCAAAAGCTGAGCTCATTTTTAGTATATGTTTAGTTTTTTGCGTATCCCAAATCAAATGCTTTGAGGTTTAATTCAAGGAATTTTTCTGGAACTGTCTCTTTTATAGTTTCAATCCACACCTCATATGGAATCTCTGTTTGACTTGCCATAACACCTATCAAAGCTACGTTAACTGCTTTTGGATTTCCAGCAGTCATTGCAAGTTCAAGTGCATTTACTGGTAAGACATCTGCTATCTTTTTAAGTGATGAAATAATACCATCTGGATATGTAGCTTGACCTGTAATAACTGGCATAGGATCAATACATTGTGTATTAACAATAATTTTTCCAGTTGCCTTAAGATATGGAAGCCAACGTGCCGCTTCAAGTTGTTCAAATGAGAGAATAATATCTGCCTCGCCCTTCTCTATGATTGGAGAATCAACTGACTCACCATATCTTACATATGTAACAACCGAGCCACCACGTTGGGACATGCCATGGACCTCTGAGATTTTAACATCATAATTTGCTTTAAGAAGTGCATTTCCAAGAAGTCTTGAAGCAAGGAGAGTTCCCTGTCCACCAACGCCGACAATCATAATAGATTTCGTCATATTATTTGCCCTCCTTTATAGCATCAAACTTACAGTAAGGGGTGCACATACCACAACCAACACACTGAGTGAAATCAATTTGGGACTTCTTATCTTTAATAGAGATGGCTGGGCATCCAATTTTAAGACATGCCTTACAGCCAACACACTTATCAGTTTCAACTGTGAAAGGTGGATTATGTTTAACCTCTTTGAGAAGTGCACAAGGTCTTCTTGAGATAATTACCGATGGAGCATCAACCGAGAGTTCCTCCTCAATCGCTTTCTTTGTTGCTGGGATGTCGTAAGGATCTACTACAATTACGCGATTAATTCCAACAGCCTTACAAAGTGATTCAAGATCAACTGCAGTAGTAGGATCACCATTAATTCGTTTGCCCGTTGTTGGGTTCTGCTGATGACCAGTCATACCAGTAATAGAATTGTCAAGAATTATAACCTTAGAGTTTGTTTGGTTATATGCGATATTAATAAGTCCTGTAATACCGGAGTGGATAAATGTCGAGTCACCTATTACGCAAACTGACTTTTTCGACTCGTCAGGACGAACTTTGTTTCTGCCGTGAAGTGATGAAACTGAAGCGCCCATACAAATTGTTGTATCCATCATTTGAAGTGGAGCGAGGGCACCGAGCGTATAGCAACCGATATCACCGGACACGAAGACATCAAGTTGCTTTAATGCGCTATAAAGTCCTCTGTGAGGACAACCGGCGCAAAGCACTGGAGGTCTTCCCGGAACATCGATATCGGTTGAGAGAATTTCATTCTTCTCACCAAGAATCTTCTCTTTAATCATTGTTTGAGAATACTCTCCGAGTTTTGTAAATTTCTCTTTGCCAATAACTTTAACGCCAAGAGCTTTACAATGTTCTTCTATAAATGGATCGAGTTGTTCTAACACGTAGAGAGTTTCTACTTTTGAGGCAAAATCTTTAATAAGTTTAACTGGGAGCGGGTAAACACAACCGAGTTTTAAATAGGAAGCCTTGTCACCGAGCGCCTCTTTTGCATATTGATATGTGATGCCGGCAGCGATGACACCAATTTTTGTATCATTCATCTCCACCTTATTAATTTCACATGTATCTGCCCACTCTGTTTCTTTATCAAAACGTTCCTCAACGAATACATGTCTCTTGATAGCCATAGCAGGCATCATGACATTCTTCGCAATATTCTTCTCATATTCTTTAACGGCTGGCTTTTCGTCTTCTTTTGTTTCAACAAGCGATGTTGAATGTGCAATTCTTGTTGTAAGACGAAGAAGAACAGGAGTGTCAAAAGACTCAGAAAGACTGAATGCGAGTTTTGTAAAATCATAGCATTCCTGTGAGTCAGCAGGCTCGAGCATTAAAGTCTTTGATGCTCTCGCATGATGGCGAGAGTCCTGTTCGTTCTGTGAACTATGCATGCCCGGATCATCTGCAACAGCGATGACAAGACCACCATTTACACCAATATATGACATCGTATAAAGTGGGTCAGCAGCAACGTTTAATCCTACATGTTTCTGAGCTGCAAAAGCACGAGCACCAGCTATTGCTGCGCCGGCTGCAGTTTCAACGGCAACCTTCTCATTTGGAGCCCACTCACAGTAAAGATTTGGATCATTAAGCTTTGATGCGTGTTCCGTAATCTCTGTAGAAGGTGTACCTGGATATGAAGATACAAGGCGGCAGCCGGCATCTTTTAATCCTTCCGCAACGGCCGCATTACCAATCATAAGTTTCTTTTGCATATTAGTCCTCTCCTACCTGATGAGCGACAACAGATGTGCCGCAATATCTTTGTCTGAGTACAGGCTTTTCAATTTTACCTGTTGGGTTCCTTGGAATGTCTGCAAATATAATCTTACGTGGGCGCTTATAGCGTGGAAGATCCATGCAGAAGTCATTCACTTCTCCCTCAGTGATTGTAAAGCCTTCTTTAACTTCAATAACAGCAGTAGCAATTTCTCCAAGTCTGTCATCTGGAGTACCAATAACTGCTGCGTCTTTAATAGCAGTATTCTTTCTAAGGAAGTTTTCAATCTGTACAGGATAAAGGTTTTCGCCACCAGAGATGATGACATCCTTCTTTCTGTCTACAATGTGGATAAAGCCCTCTTCATCCATCATTCCCATATCGCCCGAGAGAAGCCAACCGTCTTTAAGTGTCTCCTCTGAAGCTTTTTCATCATTATAATAACACTTCATGACACCTGGACCCTTGATACAGATTTCACCAACTTCACCGGTTGAGACCTCATTGCCTTCTTCATCGCAAAGTTTAATCTCCCAACCGAAGCCAGGTTTTCCAAGTGCGCCAACATGCTCAACGTTTTCAACACCAAGATGTATACAACCAGGACCTATTGATTCTGAAAGGCCATAGTTTGTATCATACTGATGAGTTGGGAAAATAGTGAGCCAACGTTTAATAAGTGCTGGTGGAATTGGCTGTGCTCCAGAATGAGTAAGTCTCCACTGGCTAAGTTTATACTTTGATAAATCAATGTTTCCATTGTCAATATTATCAAGAACATCCTGCATCCAAGGAACAAGGAGCCAAATAATTGTACACTTCTCTTCAGACATAGTTTTAATAATAAGTTCTGGAGTAGTACCTTTGAGAAGAACTGCTTTTGATGCAGATATCAAAGAACCAAACCAGTGCATTTTAGCACCCGTATGATAAAGAGGTGGAATACAAAGGAAACAGTCATCTCTTGTTTGGCCATGGTGTGCCTGCTCAGCTTTGCAGCTGTGCACGAGACTCATATGTGCATGAAGTATAGCCTTTGGGAAACCAGTGGTACCAGATGAGAAGTAAATAACGCCATCATCCTCATCTGTAATTTTAACTTCCGGCTTTTTATGAGAACAGAACTTAATCATCTTCTCATATGAATCTGCAAACGAAGGACAATCCTCGCCTACATAAAAAAGTTCCTCTACCTTTGGAATTCTATCAACAATCTCCTCAATACGTCCTACAAATTCCGGACCAAAAACAAGCATTGAAGAGTCTGACTTTTCAAGACAGTATTTAATCTCTGATGCATCATATCTGTAATTAAGCGGTACAGCCACAGCGCCCGCCTTTAAGATGCCGAAATAAATAGGAAGCCATTCGATACTGTTCATAAGAAGAATAGCAACCTTCTCGCCCTTCTGAATTCCTCTAGTAAAGAGCAAATTAGCAAACATATTTGCTTTATCATCAAATGCCTTCCAAGTAAGCTCACGTCTGAAAGGCTCGCCTGGCTGTGGCTCTACAAGAGAATAGTTTTTCCATGTCATACGTGCATTTGGCTCATATTTAGGATTGATCTCCACAAGTGCTACGTCATCTGGATACTCTCTAGCGTTCCTTTCTAAGTACTCGAAAATTGGCATGATATTTCACCTCTAAATTAATAATGTGGATATTTTAGCACTTTAAAGCGTTTAAGTCAACACTTTAAAGCATTAAAATCTTACACAAAGATAAGACCCGCCAATGGCGGGTCTTTTGCTACTTATGCTATTTCTCTACGTTTCTTAATTACTGCATATGCGCAAAGGCCTGATGACATCATCAAAGCGATTGTTCCACCGATTGGACTATTATCC
>JAGHSI010000090.1 GCA_018065925.1 Candidatus Limimonas coprohippi | reverse complement strand
CTTAAATGCGTTGAAGGTATTACGTAAATCTTAATTGAGGCAAAGAGAGAGCTGGCGGTCGCTGTGAGCCAGTGTACTTAAGATTTTGCGGTCTCGTGCTGGAGCAGAAATCCCTAAAGACAGAAGTTGCATAAGGATTTTCGGGAGGTCCCGTTATAGACCAAGGACTTGTTGGAGTCTTGAGAGCCGAGTAATCGGAATGTGGGTGGTACCGCGGTAAATTTGTTTATCGTCCCAGAAGTACATATTTGTATTTCTGGGATTTTTTATTTCAAGGAGAGTTTTATTATGAGAAAAATTAACTTAACTGATGTGACAATCAGCAAGACAGAAGGATTTACTTTTAAAGATAAGGTGGAGATGGCGAAGATTATGGACAAGCTTAACTTCGCTTGTGTTGATTTGCCAATTATTACTAATACTCAAACTGATTCTCTACTAAATAAAACTCTCGCTGCAACTTTAAAGGAAGCGCGTCTCTCTGCCGATGCAACAAACGATATCGACACCGCATGGGATTCGATTAAAGATGCAAAAAGACCAATTCTTAAAATCTCTCTTCCTGTTAGCACAGTTCAAATGGAATATTTGAGCCATGTTAAACCTGCAAAGATGATTGAGATTATTGATGAGAAAATCAAGGCGTGCAAAGAGAAAACTATAAATGTTGAGTTTGAGGCAATTGATGCAACAAGAGCTGAATTTGATTTCCTTATAACTGCTATTAATACTGCGATAAATGCAGGCGCAACAAAGATTACTCTCTGTGACACGGAGGGTGTTATGATGCCTGATGAATTCGGGGCATTTATCGCAAAGATTAAGGAGGAAATCAAAGAGATTTCAGATGTCGATTTCGCAGTTTCAGTTGTTAATACTTTGGGACTTGCGACAGCTTGCGCTTTTGCAGCTATCAAGGCTGGCGCAAACGAGATTAAAACTGACACGAGCGAAATCGAGAGTATTGTAAACGTAATCGATAAGCGCGGTGAAGATCTTGGAATCTCTTCTTCTATTAGAAGCAATCAACTCAAGACTGGACTTAAAAATGCTAAGGTAGAGACAAAGAACGGTGAGGAGAAAGAAGTTGTAAAACCAAATGTTGATGTAAGCGGTGTAGACTTTGCGCTCTCAGAAGAGGACAAGAAGGAGACGGTTATAAAGGCTGCAAAGACTCTTGGATACAATCTCACAGAGATTGAGGAAAATAATGTATATTCAGCTTTCCGCCGTGTTGCTTTAAAGAAGTCTATCGTTGATTCGAAAGAGCTTGAAGTAATTATTGCAACTTCCGCATTTACAGCACCGGCTACATATGAGACAGTAAGTTATGTTATCAATAGTGGTAATGTTATTAAGGCAACGGCAAATATTAAACTTAAATTTAATGGCGAGGAGATAGAGGGTGTCGCAACTGGCGATGGCCCTATCGACGCAGCCTTTACAGCTATCAACCAGATTATCGGCCATGAGTATGAGCTTGATGACTTCCAGATACTCACTGCATCTGTAGGTAGTGAGGCTGCAGGTCGCTCTATCATCAAGCTCCGCGCAGATAACGGAAAACTCTATGCTGGCAACGGTATTTCAACTGATATTATTGGCGCCTCTGTACGCGCATATGTGGACGCTATCAATAAGATAATTTATGAGGAGGCTTAACCTTGAAACTCGGCTTTTCAACTAAATATTGGTCAGAGTATACACTCAAGGATTTTGTAGCTCTCGCCAATGAATTGAAATTTGAATATATAGAGATCCATGATATTGGATTTGTTACAAGCCATGCTGAGAAAATACGTAAATTGTTTTTCTCGAATGGCGTTGAAATCGCGTCTATTAATAGCAATTTCAACATCGCACTGAAAGAGGATCACGAGGCAATGTATATGACTCTTGCAGGCCTTATGAAGGCCGCAAATCGCATACATTGCAAATATGTTAAGGTCTATGCTGAAAGTGACGATGAGGATGCAGTTGACAATTGCATAGATTTTCTCAAAAATGCTTTACCTATTGCAGAAGCTGCTGGGATTACAATTCTTATTGTGACTAGAGATTTATTCTCGGATACAGATAAACTTGCCACAGTTTTGAAGCATTTTGCCTGTGATAACCTTGCGGCTGATTGGAATATGCATGACACATATTTCATAGCTGGAGAGGACCCAGAAGCAACTATAAAAAATCTCGGTGCATATGTAAAACTTGTACATGTTGTGGATGAGACAAGCGACAATAAGTATGCGTTAATCGGTGAAGGAAATCTTCCGATAACGGAGATGATAAATGCCTTAAAGTCAGTAAACTATGATGGTGCAATCTGTCTTGAGTGGAATCCTAAATATCTTCCAGAAGTTGATGATTTTGAAGTTATCCTTATCCACTTCTACCACTTCATGAATGGCGTTGCATCCAATACAAAAATTGCTTCTCACTATTATTACAACAAGACCCACACGGGTAAGTTCCTTTGGAAGAAGGAGACACTTATTGATAAAACCTTCCCACAGGTTTTGGATGCAATGGTTGAAGAGTTTCCAGATCAACTTGCATTTAAGTACACAACTCTTGATTACACACGTACTTATTCAGAATTTAGAGATGATGTGGATACGTTTGCAAGAGCACTTTTAGCACTTGGTGTAAAGAAGGGAACACAGGTCGCTGTATGGGCAACAAATGTACCTGAATGGTTCATTGCATTTTGGGCAACAACTAAAATCGGTGCTGTACTTGTAACAGTTAACACGGCATACAAAATTGCTGAGCTTGAATATCTCTTAAGACAGTCTGACACACATACTCTCATCATGATTGAGGGTAATAAGGGCAATTCATACAAGGATACAGTAGAAGAACTCTGTCCGGAACTTAAAGATACTAAGAAGGGTAAACCTCTACATGCAAAGAGACTTCCATTCCTTAGAAATATCATTACTATTGGCTTTGAGATGGATGGTGCTTTGACGTTTGAGGAAGCCACTGCAAAGTCAAAGGAAGTGCCTCTTGCTGAGGTACTTAGAATTGCTTCAACTGTAGACAAGAACGATGTTGCAAACATGCAGTATACAAGCGGTACTACGGGCTTCCCTAAGGGTGTAATGCTCACACATTACAACATTGTTAATAATGGTAAAAACATCGGCGATAGAATGGATTTATCAACTGCTGATCGTATGATGGTTCAGGTGCCAATGTTCCACTGCTTCGGCATGGTTCTCGCTATGACTGCGACCATGACTCACGGTGGTACATTGTGTCCTATTCCATACTTCTCAGCAAAGCCAGCTCTCGCATGTATTAATCAGGAACACATCACTGCTTTTCATGGTGTACCTACTATGTTTATCGCTTTGCTTCAGCATCCAGATTTTGATAAGACAGACTTCTCATATATGCGTACTGGTATCATGGCGGGCTCTCCTTGTCCTATCCCTGTAATGGAAGAGGTAGTGGAGAAGATGCACATGAAAGAAATCACTATCGTATACGGTCAAACCGAATCTTCTCCAGGTTGTACAATGAGTTCAACCGATGACTCGATTGAAGTACGTTGCACAACGGTTGGCAGACCTCTTCCAGAGATAGAGTGTAAGATAGTAGATCCTGCGACGGGCGAAGATTTACCAGATGGTGAAGACGGTGAATTTGTAGCACGTGGATATAACATCATGAAGGGATACTATAAGATGCCAAAGGCCACTGCATCTACAATAGACGCAGATGGTTGGCTTCATACTGGAGACCTTGCGCAGCGCACTCCTGACGGTTTCTATAAGATTACTGGTCGTCTTAAGGATATGATTATCCGTGGCGGTGAAAACATCTATCCAAAGGAGATAGAGGAGTTTATTTACACACATGAAAAGGTAGAGGACGTTCAAGTTATAGGTGTACCGGATGAGGGCCTCGGCGAAGAGATTTGCGCCGAGATCGTATTAAAGCCAGGGGAAACCATGACTGAAAAAGAACTTAAGGACTTCGTGGCTGCCAACATGGCAAAGCACAAAGTCCCTAAATATGTTCTTTTTGTCGATGCTTTTCCAATGAACGCAGCCGGCAAAATCTTAAAATATAAGATGCGTGAAGATGCAATTAAAATCTTCAATCTTGAAAAAGCTAGCAAAATTGTAACTGCTTAATAAAATAGGAACCCACAAAGATTTCAAGCTTTGTGGGTTCTTTTTTAGTATAAAAGTAGTAATAGACATTGATGTGCAAACGAATGTTTGGTATAATTGTTGTTGACCAATGGTAACAAAGAGGAGGTGAAGCGGTTGGATCGAGTTATATTACACTGTGATTGTAATAATTTTTTTGCGTCTTGCGAGTGTACTGTGCACCCGGAATATTGGAATATTCCGATAGCGGTGGCAGGCGACCCGGAGAGCAGGCACGGTATTGTCTGCGCTAAAAATCAGCTCGCGAAAGAGGCCGGAGTCCAGTCCGCCGAGCCGATTTGGCAGGCAAAAAGGAAGTGCCCTGATCTCGTCTGTGTGCCTGCCCATTTTGATTTATATCATGAATTTTATGAGAAGATTAATGCCATTTATCTCGACTATACGGACCTTGTAGAACCATTTTCTATAGATGAATCATACCTGGATTTGACAGGGTGTATGCACCTGTTTTCGGGCAAAACTCCGAAGGAAATTGCCGACGAAATTAGGGGCCGAGTTCAGAGAGAACTCGGCATTACGATCTCAGTCGGAGTATCTTTTTGTAAGAGTTTTGCCAAGCTTGGATCGGACTACAAAAAGCCTAACGCAACCACTGTAATTTCTCGTGAAAATCTTCGAGAAATTGCCTATCCTTTACCTGTTTCCGACCTGCTTTTTGTAGGTAAAAAAGCCACCGAAATTTTGACCCTTCATGCGGTCAAAACTATAGGGGATTTGGCTGAACTTTCGGAGGAATATTTGGTCAAAATTTTAGGGCATCAAGGTGAAGGACTTTATAAGGTCGTAAACGGCTTAGATACTGAGCCCGTGAGGTCTTTTTATGACGAATACACCCCGAAATCAGTCGGAAATTCGATGACTTTCAGACGTGATATTTGTGGCGAAAAAGAGGTCTTTTCGGGCGTGTCTTGTCTCTCGGATTCAGTGGCCTCGAGACTCCGTTTTGAGGGTCTAAAAGCAACCGTTATTCAGGTGACAATTAGAGACCCTTCTTTCGCTCAAATTCAGAGACAACACAAGCTCTCAGGCGCGACATATTTGCAGAAGGAAATCACTGAAGCGGCCATGAATTTGATCCGTGAAAACTGGGACTTTTCAAGACCGATTAGACTTCTCGGAGTGACCGCTTCTGAGCTCGTTCCTTTTGACGAAGTCGTGCCGGTTCAAACCTCTCTCTTTGAAGAGACAGTGGATAATAAAAAACAAGAAGCCATTGAGGATACAATGGCTTCTATCAGAGAACGTTTCGGTTCATCATCTATTAAGTTTGGATATTCAGAAAACTTAGAACTTGGAATTAAATAATTAGAGATATTTCTGATAAGCTCCAACTGCGAGTTTATCACAGCGCTCATTTTCTGGATGACCTGCATGACCTTTGAGCCAGATGATTTGAAGTTCATGTGGCTCAATTAGGGAGAGAAGCTCATCCCAAAGTTCTATATTGAGTGCAGGCTTCTTGTTTGATTTGCGCCAACCATTCATTTTCCACTGTATAGCCCAGTTGTTAATAAGTGCATCAGCAACATATTTTGAGTCCGTGTAGAGTGTTACTTTGCACGGACGTTTTAAAGCTTTAAAGCCTTCGATTACAGCTGTAAGTTCCATTCTGTTATTTGTTGTCTCTGGCTCTCCGCCGGAGAATTCTTTTTCATAGCTGCCGGTGCGGAGGATAGTACCCCAGCCACCAGGGCCTGGGTTTCCGCTGCATGCACCGTCAGTAAACATTTCAACTTTAGTAAGTTCTGGCATATCTTTTCACCTTTAAATTTGTTGTTGCTATTCTATCACATTTTTTTAAAATTTGATAGTTCAAGGTTTTATGTTCCTTGACACAAGCGTATGAAATGTAATAAAATAATTTACTACTAGTTATTTTAATAATTAAAAATATTTATTTATATTAAATATATTGCGGACCCAAAATACTATGAAAGGAGAACTTGTTTAAATGAGTTCTAGCGGAAAGTCTTCAAATATGAAGACTAAGAATTCAACTTTTAAGATGCCAGTGCGAATATCTTTTCTTGGCGGTCTTAATGAAATTGGAAAAAACATGACATTATACGAGTATGATGGCGACATGTTTATTGTGGACTGCGGACTTGCATTCCCAGAGTCAGACATGCTCGGCGTAGATCTTGTAATTCCAGACTTTACATATGTACAGAGAAATGCAGATAAGATTAAGGGTGTAGTTATTACCCATGGACATGAGGACCATATCGGTGGTCTAGCTTATCTTTTGAAGGTGGTTAATGTACCAGTTTATGCAACACCTTTGACTATCGGTCTTATCCAGGGCAAACTTCGTGAGCATGACATGCTCGATGCCTGTGATCTTAGAACGATTAAACCTGGCGATAGAATCAAACTTGGTAAGTTTGAACTTGAGGCCATTCACGTAAATCACTCGATTCCAGATGCTTTGGCATTTGCTATTCGTTGTGAAGCCGGTACTATCATCCAAACAGGCGACTTTAAGATCGATACAACACCTATCGATGGTCAGATGATTGATCTTGCACGTTTTGCCGAGATAGGCAAGGAGGGCGTACTCTGCTACTTGGCTGACTCGACCAATGCAGAAAAGCCTGGCTATTCTGCATCAGAGATGACAGTCGGTCAGTCATTTGAAACACTTTTCCGACTTGCCGGTAAAAGAAGAATTATCGTTGCAACATTTGCTTCAAACATTCACCGAGTTCAGCAGATTATGAACGAGGCAATTACAAACGGAAGAAAGGTTGCTCTCTCTGGTCGTTCACTTGAGAACGTAATTGCAGTTGGTAAGGAACTCGGATATCTTGAAGTCCCAGATGACCTTATCATTCCTCTTGATGAGATTGGAAACTATGAACCATGGCAGATACTCCTCGTTACTACAGGTAGCCAGGGTGAGCCTATGTCAGCTCTTTCAAGAATGGCATTCCAGGATCATAAAAAGGTTAATATCTCTTCAAATGACTTCGTAATTATCTCAGCAACCCCAATTCCAGGTAATGAGAAGTCAGTAAGTAAAGTAGTAAATGAACTTATGCGTCATGGCGCAGAAGTTGTATATGAGAAGATGTACGATGTTCATGTATCAGGACACGCAAGCCAAGAAGAACTTAAACTCATGCTTGCACTTATCAAACCAAGATACTTCATTCCTGTGCACGGTGAGCAGAAACATCTTACAAAGCACGCTATGCTTGCCAACCATATGGGTATGGCAACTCGTGATATCATCATTGCTGAAGTAGGTAAGACTGTTGAAGTCTGTGATGGCGTATTCCATGAAAAGGGTGTAGTACCAGCAGGTAAAGTCTTTGTTGATGGCTCTGGTGTTGGTGACGTTGGACAGGTTGTACTTCGTGACCGTACTAAGCTCTCACAGGACGGTATTATCACTGTTGTCTTAACTATTGATTCAGCATCCGGTGAGATTGTTGCCGGTCCTGACATCGTGTCACGTGGATTTGTATATGTACGTGAATCAGAAGAAATAATGGATGAGATGAAACGAGCAGCCTTTGATGCTGCTGAGGACTGCATTGAAAATGATATCCGTGACTGGGCTTCTATCAAGTCCAGCATCCGTGATTCAGTTGGTCAGCTTGTTTATGAGAGAACAAGAAGAAGTCCAATGATTCTCCCGATTATTATGGAGGTTTAATGTGAAAACAGTATTTTCTGTCATCTGCATTGTTGCTGCAGCCATTTCAACTTTATATGTTTTCTCGCTAAATTATACTGCTGGAATGATTCAGGCAATAGTTTTGCTCTGTCTCTGTCTGTCCGGTCTCGTTATCTATGCGTTTAAAACTATGTCGTTGAAAAAGATGGCAAAGAATGCTTCTGAATATTTCACTACTGAGGGTAGCGCTGAACGTCCTTTCCCTGCAATCGTTTGCTATGCCAACGGAGACATCGCCTGGTTCAATAAGAACTTCGAGAACGAAGTGCTCGGCGATGAGGTTGTTAAACATGGAAATATTTCCGAATTTATTGGAAATATTTCACTCGACACGATTTGCCTCGCACAGTTTGGTATGAGCGTAAACTACGGGGATAGGAAATACACTGTATATGCTACAAACATTGCGACAGAGGAGAAGCCTCAGTATTGTCTCTACTTTATTGATAATACAGAGATAAAGAAACTTGCTGAGGAATATCAGTACACTCGTCCAGTAGTTCTTCAGATGAAGATAGATAACCTCGATGAGGTTTATCAAAACTATAAAAACAGCGAATGCGAAGTTATCAGTGGTGAACTTGAGCGTATTCTTGAACAGTGGGCTTCAGGTTATCCAAGTTTCTTCCGCCGTATCGGTAGCGGTAAGTACGTTATGGTAATGGAGGAGAGAGGACTTAACGAAATTATTGAAAATAAGTTTGATATTCTCCGTCGTATCCGTGAGTATAAATACGGCGATAATCCTATTGAGATCACTCTTTCAATAGGTGTTGGCCGTGGTCCTACATATCTCAAGTGTGATGAATATTCAAAGCAGGCACTCGAGATGAGCCAGAGTCGCGGTGGCGACCAGGCTACTGTAAACTATGAAGGCGACCTTCAATTCTTTGGCGGTCTCACACAGGGTTCGACAAAGCATACTAAGATTAAAGCTCGCCTTATGGCATCTGCTTTTGCAGATCACATCATGAATTCCGATGCCGTATTCGTTATGGGACATTGTTTCTCAGACCTTGACAGCGTCGGCTCAGCAGTTGGTATATTTGAAGCTGCTCGTGCACTTTCAAAACCATGCTATATCATCTGTGACAAAGAGAAGTCGATGGCAAAACAACTCATTGAACAACTCTCTGAGTCTGCTCTTCCAACTGCCTTTATCGACGGCCCGACTGCAGATGACTACTTGACTGCAAAGAGCTTACTTGTAATCGTTGACACTCATAGGGTAGAGTCCCTTGAGTATCCAGATATTTTCCCATCCTTTGAGAAGGTCGCTGTAATTGACCATCATAGAAGAACTGCTAATTATATAAACACAGCAATTCTTTATTATGATGAACCAAACGCTTCCTCCGCATGTGAGATGGTAACTGAGATTCTTCAGTACCTACCTGCAAAAGTTGAACTTAATCCGCTCTGTGCTGAGGCGCTTCTTTCAGGCATTATGCTTGACACTAGAAACTTTGTCCTCTCAACTGGTGCTCGTACTTTTGAAGCTGCAGCTTATCTTAAGAGCATCGGCGCTGATACAGTATCAGTAAAGCAACTTTTTGCAAACAACTTTGAAAATTACAAACATAAGAATGCTATCGTATCCACGGCTGTGACGTACAAAGGCTGTGCAGTAGCAGTTGCAACAGAGCATTTTGATGATATTCGTATCACAGCATCTCAAGTTGCAAATGAACTATTAAACGTCAGTGGCGTCAAGTCATCTTATGTTTTGTTTGAAGAGAATAATCAAATTAATATCTCTGCTCGTTCACTCGGTGAGATGAATGTCCAAATCATAATGGAATACTTGGGCGGTGGCGGACACTTAACTATGGCCGCAACTCAGCTCTCTGATATTACAATGGGTGACGCAGTAGTAAAACTTGAAAATGCAATTAATCAATATTTTGAGGAGAACAAATAATGAAAGTAATTCTTAGAGAAGATGTTAAAGGTCTTGGTAAGAAGGGCGAACTTGTAAACGCATCAGACGGATACGCTCGTAACTTCTTATTCCCAAAGAACCTTGCTGTTGAAGCAAATGCACAGAACGTAACTGAGAAGAACAATGCTGACGCTTCAAAGCAATTTAAATATGACACAGAAAAGGCTGCTGCTCAGAAGAATGCTGATAAGTTAAACGGTCAGACTCTTAAGATGACAGCCAAGGCTGGTAGTGCTGGCAGACTTTTCGGTTCAGTAACAGCAAAAGAAATTGCACTTAAGATTAAAGAGGTTTATGGTATCGATGTTGATAAGAGAAAGATCACTGTAAGTGACATCAAGGCTTTCGGTACATACAACGCTTCAATCAAACTCTTTGAAGGTGTAAAGGCTGACATTAAGGTACAAGTAACTGAGGAATAATTATGGATGCTTTAGATATTAGTATGCCTTATAGCATGGATGCTGAGCAGGCGATTCTCGGTGCAATTCTCTGTGATCCGAGTTGCCTAACTCTCATTCAATCAAAAGGCTTTAATGCTGAATATTTTTATCGTAATGAGCATAAGACTATTTATAATGCCATTCTTAAGATTGACGCAAATGGTCAAACTATCGATCCATTGCTCGTTCTCGAGGAACTTAAAACTGATTCAACATTTGATGAGGCCAGTGCAAAGAAATACCTCGTTGAACTTGCAAATGCGGTAGTATCAACTGCAAATGTTGAGAATTATGCAAAAATCGTTAAGGATAAATTCTTTATTAGAAGTCTCATTGGCATTTCAAAGGACATTTTAGATGAGGCAACCTCTGGTGAGACAGATGCAAATCTCCTCCTTGAGAGTGCTGAGGCGAAGATTTACAACGTTCGTCAGGGTAGAGGCTCAGACGATGCGAGTCTTCTCTCTCAAATTGTTAAAGATAAGCTTTATGATAGACTTGAAAAACTTAATTCAAGTGATCCTGAGGTTAAAGCTCAGTACCAGGGATTTACAACTGGTTGGCAGGACCTCGATAATGTCATCGCTGGTATGAACCGCTCCGACCTTATAATCATTGGTGCACGTCCTGCGATGGGTAAAACATCATTTGCTTTAAACCTTGCACGCAATGCTGCATTTTTAGCTGGAAAGAAAGTTCTCTTCTTCTCACTTGAAATGACAAAGGAGCAACTTGCTCAGCGTGTAATGTCCACAGAGGCCCGTATTAAGGGTAACAAGATGCGTAAGGGTAATCTTGACGATGGCGACTGGCAACGCCTTGCTATCGCGGCTGAGGCGCTTAAAGACACACAACTTTATTTCGATGATACTTCGGGTATCACAGCAAATGAGATGAAAGCTAAAATCCGCAGAATGAAAGATGTTGATATGGTCGTTATCGACTACCTTCAGCTCATGAAATCTGCAACACGTATAGATAGCCGTGTACAGGAAGTTTCAGAGATTACTCGAAGCCTCAAACTCATGGCTAAGGATCTTAATATCCCGGTAGTAGTTTTAGCGCAGCTCTCTCGTGGTACTGAGGGACATGGTCAAAAGAGCCATAGACCACAACTTGCTGACCTTCGTGAATCAGGTTCTATCGAGCAGGATGCTGATATCGTAATCATGCTCTATCGTGAGGATTATTATGCAAACGACCCTGATGTGCCGGTTGATATGGATAAGCAGATTGACACTGTTGACCTTATTGTTGCGAAGAACAGACATGGTCCAACAGAGACTGTAACACTTGGCTGGAATGCTGAGTTTACTCTTTTCTCAGCTATTGAAAAGAAATTCGATGACCAGTTCTAATGTTTTTGAGAAGGCGAGGTCGCTCGTAGAACGTTATGTGATGCTGAAAGACGGCGACAGAGTCGTTGTTGGTCTTTCAGGCGGAGCAGATTCTACGGCGCTTCTACTTACTCTTTTTGACTTAAAAGACGAATACAACTTGGAGATTATTGCGGCACATTTAAATCACGGCATCCGTGGCGCTGAGGCGGACCGTGACGAAGCATTTTGCAAGGACCTCTGTGAAAGACTTGGTGTTCGTCTTGAAACTCTTCATATGGATATTCCAACTCTTGCAAAAGAGCGAGGAGTATCAGACGAGGTGGCAGGGCGAGATGCCCGATATGACTTCTTCACCGGCCTCGCTGGTGAGGGTGGAAAGATAGCCACTGCACATAATGCACAGGACACTGTGGAGACCATGCTTTTAAATCTCTGCCGTGGCACTGGCCTCAAGGGACTTACTGGAATACCACCGGTGAGAACACTTGGAGATAACTTGGTTATAAGACCTCTTCTTGATGTTTCAAGGGAGGAGATAGAGGCATTTCTTAAAGAACGTAACCAGGACTTTGTAACAGACTCTACAAATCTTGGAAACGAGTATACAAGAAACCGAATCCGCCATAACGTGATTCCAGAACTTGTATCTGTCAATGAGAATGCTGTTGGCAACATCACACGCTGCCTCTCAACTCTTAAGGAGGATAGTGAATTCCTTGAGAGCCTTGCAGACGAACTTCTTCTGTCTGCAAGAATTGGCACCGCCTATGACGTGAAAACACTTCTTTCGTCGCCAAAACCAGTTTTGTCGCGTGCGATTTCACGTCTTGTCTTCGACACCTGCGGTGCCTACCCAGAAAAAGTTCATATCATAAAGACCATTGATATGATGAACGTCGGTCGTAAGGACCAAGTTCAGGTTCCAACTGGTGCTTTTGTACGAGTTGAAAAAGGCAAACTCTTAGTAATCAAATAAGTCTATTTGAAAGGTGACAAACACATGCTTACAGAAAACATGAAGGACGATGTTAAAGAAGTCCTTTTATCAGAGGAAGAAATTAAGGAGATTGTTGATGGACTTGGAAAACAAATTTCCGAGGATTATAAGGGAAAGAACCTTGTACTTGTTAGCGTCCTTAAAGGATCAGTAGTATTTATGGCTGACCTTATGAGAGCAATCAGCATTCCTTGCTCAATCGATTTTATGGTGGTTTCAAGTTACGGAAGTGGAACAGAGAGTTCGGGAATCGTAAAGATTATCAAGGATCTTGATATGGACCTCCGCGGCGTTGATCTTTTGATTGTTGAAGATATTCTCGATACAGGTAGAACACTTTCTTCACTTATTAACATCTTAAAGATGCGTAATCCAAATTCAGTTAAAATCTGTACTTTCCTTGATAAGCCAGAGCGCAGAATTGCTGACATCTCTGCAGAATATGTAGGAGCATGTGTACCTGACGAATTCGTAATCGGTTATGGCCTTGATTACGATGAGACATATAGAAACTTACCTTATGTAGGAATTCTCAAACCAGAGGTTTACTCAAAATAAGAATCCCATTAAAAAAGGAGGGATACACTCTTGGAAAATAAACCTACTAACAACTTGCCAAATCCTGTTCAACCAGGAAATGGCGGTAAGAAGAGCAGAATTTTCTCCGGTCTGCTCACATTGATAACTATTGTGCTCATGATCAGCCTTCTTTGGTCAGCTCTTAAAATGGACACAAGAAAAACTGACGATGAGTACTATCAAGTAATTCAATACTTTGACGAAGGAAAAGTAACTGAATATAACTTGAATCTTGGCACAAGAAAACTTACATATGTTCTCAAAGGAGAAAAGGATAAGAGAACATATACAGTTCCAAACTGTGATTTGTTTGTAGCTGACATTCATAACCAGGTTCGTGAATACAACCAGGCACATGAGAAAAATCCTATTAAGATGAACTACGAGTCTGGCTCATCGAACTACTGGATTTCTCAGCTCCTTCCAATGGCTGGAATGCTTCTACTTATGGGCCTCATGCTTTATTGGCTTGTTAAGAAGATGGGCAATACAGTTCTTGACGACACTAAGCGTTCAATGGCATTTGGTAAAGCGAGACTTAAAACTGGGGAAGAGGCACGTAAGACAACATTTGATGATGTTGCAGGTCTTGATGAGGAAAAAGAGGACCTTCAGGAAATCGTTGAGTTCTTAAAGAACCCTCAGAAGTTTAACGACCTTGGTGCTCGTATTCCAAAGGGTGTACTTCTTGTAGGCCCTCCTGGTACAGGTAAGACTCTTCTTGCACGTGCAGTTGCAGGAGAGGCTGACGCTAACTTCTTATCAATCTCAGGTTCTGACTTTGTTGAGATGTACGTTGGTGTCGGTGCGTCACGTGTACGTGATCTCTTCGACAGCGCAAAGAAGAATCTTCCAGCTATCGTATTTATCGATGAGATTGATGCCGTTGGTCGTCAGCGTGGCGCTGGTATGGGCGGCGGTCACGATGAACGTGAGCAGACCTTGAACCAGCTCCTTGTTGAGATGGACGGTTTCGGTGAAAATGCAGGCGTTATCATTATGGCTGCAACTAACAGACCTGACATCTTGGACCCAGCTCTTTTAAGACCTGGACGTTTTGATAGACAGGTAACTGTAAACTATCCGGATGTTGTTGGACGTGAAGCTATTCTTAAGGTTCATGCTAGAAATAAGCCAATCGGTCCAGACGTAAGACTTGATGAAATCGCTCGTGCAACAAGTGGATTCACAGGTGCAGACCTTGAAAACCTTCTTAATGAGGCAGCTCTTCTTGCTGCTCGTCGTGGTAAGATGGCCTTGACAAAGTCTGAGATTGAAGAGGCAACTATTAAGGTTGTTGTTGGTACAGAGAAGAAGTCTAAGAAGATTACTGATGATGAGAAGAAACTCACTGCTTATCATGAGGCTGGCCACGCAATAACAAATTACTATCTCGCAACACTTGATCCAGTACACCAGGTATCTATCATCCCACGCGGCATGGCTGGTGGATTTACAATGTCACTTCCAAAGGATGACAAATCATATGTATCTAAAAAGCAGATGCTTGATGAACTCGTTTCACTCCTCGGTGGACGTGTTGCAGAAGCTATCATCCTCGGTGATATTTCAACTGGTGCTTCAAATGATATTGAACGTGCAACAAAGATTGCCCGTAATATGATTATTAAATATGGTATGAGTGATAAACTCGGACCTATCTCTTATGGTTCAGGTAATGAGGAAGTGTTCATCGGCCGTGATTATGGTCATGTTAAGAACTACTCAGAGGAGACTGCATCATTAATTGATAAGGAAGTAGAAGATCTCATTATGCAGGCATATGAGCGTGCAACAGAGATTCTTCGTCTTCATATTGATCAGCTCCATGAACTCGCTCAGTATCTCATCAAAAATGAGAAGATTGATGGTGTGACATTTGTTAAACTCATGGAGGGCAAACTTGATGCTCCTGAGGAGCCAACACTTCCAGAAGAGCCAGATGAGCCAACACCTCCAGAGGAACCAACACTTCCAGAGGAGCCAGATGAGCCAACACTTCCAGAGGAGCCAATTCTTCCAATTGCTCCAGAAGAGGTGCCAACTGAAGAAACTGAGTCAGAACCACTTGCCGCTCCAACTGAAATCAAGGATTTTGTATCAGAGGGTGGCCTTATCGATCCTCCAGAAGAAGAGGACGTAGTATTATCAGATGCAGAGCTTGCTTTTAAAGCTCAGTTCGAGAGGGATCTCGCAGCAGCTGCTATGTTCGGTGAACTCTTTAACGCTGAAGAGCCAAGTCTTGACACAACAGTCTCAGTTCCAGAGGGCGGTATTACTTCTGAGGAACCAATTGTTGAAGAAGCAGTTGAAGAAAAAGTTGAAGAGCCTATCGTTGAAGCTACTGAGACTGATCTTGAGGAACTTAAGAAGGCTATTCTTCAGGAAGAAGAGCCAAAGACTTTTGAACTTCCATCTCTTTCAGAACCAGTTCTTCCAGAGGAATCTTTAGAAGAAACTGAAACTTCTTTTGAGCCTCTCTTTGAAGCAACAGAAGAAGTGAAAGAGGAAAAGATTGAAGATAAATATGCTTCAGTTGAACTCGAGTCTTCAAACGATGCTGACATCAATGATTACTTAACTGAAGAGGATATTGCCGAAGTTGAGGCAAAAGCTCCAAAAGCTAAGGTTAAACCAACAAAGGCAAAGTCAGCAAAGGCCAAAGTTAAAACTAAGGTTAAGAAGGCTGAGCCAAAAGTTGAGCCAAAAGTAGAGGATGAAATTCCAGAGGGAAAAGTAGATTTCTATGATGGCGAAGAAGAGGAAAAGCAGGGCGGAACATTCACAGAGAATGATGAGATTTATGCTCTCTATGAACTCCTCAAAACAGCTCGTGATTTTGACGAGGAAGATGATAAATAAATGATTTAAGGGCAGTCATTTGACTGCCCTTATTTTGTGGCTATTTCCTTGACTTGCCTACTATATGTGGTGTATTATATGTATTTGTATAATACTGATATTTAGCATTTTGGAGGTCATATGGCTGCAAAAAAAACAGAGTACGGCAATTCCGATATCAGTCAGCTTAAAGGTGCTGACAGAGTAAGAAAACGTCCTGCCGTAATCTTCGGTTCTGATGGTCTTGATGGCTGTGAACATTCCTTCTTTGAAATCCTCTCAAACTCTATTGATGAGGCTCGTGAAGGTCATGGTAACAAGATTATTATTACTCGTTATCTTGATAGGTCCATAAGCGTACAGGACTTCGGTCGTGGTATCCCAATGGACTACAATGAAAAAGAAAAAGACTTCAACTGGCATCTCGTTTTCTGTGAGATGTATGCCGGTGGTAAATACAATACAAATGCTGTTGACTCAAGTTATGGTTTCTCCTTGGGTCTTAATGGTCTCGGTCTTTGCGCTACCCAGTATGCATCTGAGTATATGGACGCAGAGATTCACCGTGATGGCTTTAAGTATACAATGCACTTTGAAAAGGGTAATCCTGTCGGTGAACTTCAAAAAGAGCCAATTTCAAGAAAGAATGACACAGGTTCTCTTATTAAATGGAAACCAGACCTCGATGTATTTACTGATATTGAGATCCCACTTGATTATTACCAAGATGCTATCAAACGTCAGGCTATAGTAAACTCTGGCGTAACTTTCGTACTTAAGGATCAGGTCGGCGGCAATGCCTACGAGACTTACGAGTACTACTACGAGAATGGTATCGTAGATTATATTAAAGAGATTGCCGGCGACGAGACACTTACCCAGACACAGTTCTGGGAGTGCGAACGTAGAGGTCGCGACCGTGACGACAAAGAGGAGTACAAAGTTAAAATCTCTCTTGCAGTCGCATTCTCAAACAAGCATCAGATTACTGAGTACTACCACAACTCCTCTTGGCTTGAGCACGGTGGCGCTCCTGAAAAGGCAGTTCGTACTGCATTTGTAAATCAGATTGATGCATATATTAAGAACAATGGTCTTTATAAGAAGGGCGAGAAGATTAACTTCCAGGATGTAGCTGACTGTTTGATGGTTGTAATCTCATCTTTCTCAACTATCACTTCTTACGAGAACCAGACGAAGAAGTCTATCACAAACAAGTTTATTCAAGAAGCGATGACTGACTTCTTTAAACATCAACTTGAAGTATATTTCATCGAGAATAAAATCGATGCAGATAAAATCGTAAATCAGGTTCTTATTAACATGCGTTCGCGTGTTCATGCAGAGGCATCACGTGTATCTATGAAGAAGAACTTGACCGCCAACATGGATATGTCAAACCGTGTCCAGAAGTTTGTAGATTGCCGTTCTAAAGATGTCTCACGTCGTGAGGTATTCATAGTAGAGGGTGATTCGGCTCTCGGTTCTTGTAAACAGGCTCGTGACGCTGAGTTCCAGGCAGTAATTCCTGTACGTGGTAAGATCTTAAACTGTATGAAGACTGACTATCCAAAGATCTTCAAGAGTGAGATTATCACTGACCTCATCAAGGTACTTGGCTGTGGCGTTGAAGTTGCAACAAAGGCTAAAGATGTAAATGCATTCAGTCTTGATAATCTCCGTTGGAATAAAGTAATTATCTGTACCGATGCCGATGTCGATGGTTATCAGATTAGAACACTTATTCTCGCTATGATTTATAAGCTTATGCCAACTCTTATTAAAGAGGGTAAGGTGTATATTGCCGAATCACCACTTTATGAGATTACTTGTAAAGATGAGGTATGGTTTGCTTATACAGAGCAGGAGAAGGTAGAGGCTCTCGCTGAAATAGGTAATAGAAAATATACAGTTCAGCGTTCTAAAGGTCTTGGTGAAAATGATGCCGATATGATGTGGCTCACAACTATGAACCCTAAGACTCGCCGTCTCATCCAGATTAATGAATCAGATGTTGAAAAGACTCTTGAGACATTTGAGGTGCTCCTTGGCGATAATCTCCAGGGAAGAAAAGATAAAATTGCAGAAGAGGGCTATAAGTACCTCGATATGCTTGATCTCTCATAAGGAAGGAGGGTACCAAATTGGCTCCAAGAAAACCAAAACAACAGCCAAAGCATGAAGAAGTTAATACTAATGCTCACATCTTAGGAGCGGGCGAAGTTGTAAACCAGCAGATTGTTGATACCCTCGAGATCAACTACATGCCTTATGCGATGAGCGTAATCATGTCACGTGCTCTTCCTGAAATTGATGGTTTCAAACCTTCACATAGAAAACTTCTTTATACAATGTATAAAATGGGACTACTCACAGGCCCTCGTATTAAGTCAGCGAACATCGTAGGTCGTACTATGCAGCTCAACCCTCACGGTGATGCTGCAATTTACGAGACGATGGTTCGTCTCGCTCGCGGAAATGAGGCTTTGCTTCATCCGTTTGTTGATTCAAAGGGTAACTTCGGTAAAGCATATTCAAGCACAATGGCATATGCTGCTTCCCGTTATACTGAAGCAAAGCTTGAAGGCATTTCCGCCGAACTCTTTGCTGATATCGACAAAGACACAGTTGACTTTGTTGACAACTACGATGCAACAATGAAGGAACCGACACTCCTTCCAGTTACATTTCCAACTATTCTTGTAAACAATAACAAGGGTATCGCTGTAGGTATGGCTTGCCAGATTTGTTCATTCAATCTCGAGGAAATCTGTGAGGCGACTGCAGAACTCATTAAAGATCCTGATTTTGATATCAGTGAAATTATCAAAGCACCTGATTTTCCAGGCGGTGGACAGATTATCTATGACCGTGCTGTTATGGACTCTGTTATAAACAACGGTAGAGGAAGTATTAAAGTACGTTCAAAGTACCGCTATGATAAGGAAAATCACTGTATCGAAATCTACGAGATTCCTTATACAACAACCGCTGATGATATCATCAAAAATATCATCGATGGAGCAAAAGCAGGTACCTTTAAAGAGATATCTGACGTACGTGACGAGACCGACAAGTCTGGTCTTAAAATCGCTATTGATGTCAAGCGTGGTACAGATGTTGAAAAGCTTATGAAGAAGCTTTTCAAAAAGACCTCGCTTGAGGATAATTTCCCTTGTAACTTCAACATACTTGTCGGCGGCTCACCACAGGTTCTCGGTGTTAAGAGCATCTTGAATGAGTGGATTGCTTTCCGTACCGAGTGTGTAAAACGCCGCATCTATTTTGAACTTGATAAGGCGCAGAAGAAACTCCACTTACTTGAAGGTCTTCAAAAGATTCTCCTCGATATTGATAAGGCAATTAAAATTGTCCGCGAGACAGAGGAGGAGGCGGAGGTTGTACCAAACCTCATGATAGGTTTTGGCATCGACCAGATTCAGGCAGAATATGTTGCTGAGATTAAACTCCGTCATTTAAACAGAGAATACGTTTTAAAGCGTCTCGCTGATGTTGATGATCTTAAGAAACAGATTGAGGACATGCAGGATGTTCTCTCAAGTAAGACTAAGATTAAAAAGGTAATTATTAAGGAACTTAAAGAGGTTTCTGATAAGTATAAGCAGCCTCGTAGATCTGAAATTATTTATGCTTCAGATATCGAGGATGATGAAGAGGATGACGTAATTGAAGTTGATGATTACAACTGTACTTTCTTCTTCTCAAATGCTGGTTATTTCAAGAAGATTACACCGCTCTCACTTAGAATGAGTGGTGAGCAGAAACTCAAAGAGGGAGACGAGATATCACAGGTAGTTGAGTCTTCAAATGCAAAGGAACTTCTCTTCTTTACTGACAAGTGTCAGGTATATAAGACAAGAGCATCAGACTTTGCCGATTCAAAGGCATCACTCCTCGGTGACTTCATCCCAACAGTCCTTGAATTTGACGAGGGTGAAAAGCCTATGTACATGGCTGTCACAGACGACTTCAAGGGATATATGTTATTCTTCTTTGAGAACGGTAAGGTTGCAAAAGTTGATATGAGCGCATATGCGACAAAGACTAACCGTAAGAAACTTATTAAGGCCTACGGAGCAAAGTCACCGCTCGTGGCTGCACTCTATATTCGCGAAGACCTTGAACTTGTTCTCACTTCAAGCTCTGGCCGTATGCTTCTTGTCAACACCGCCGTAATCACTCCTAAGTCTACAAAGGACACAATCGGCGTCGGTGTTATGACAATGAAAAAAGGCCAGCGACTTATGTCGATTCGACCTTATGTTGAAGGCGAATTTGTGAAGCCACATCGCTATCGCACGAAAAATCTCCCTGCACTTGGAGCGCTTCCTTCGGCTGACGATACAGCAGGAGAACAATTGACTTTATAATATAAATAATTTTTCTTGCAATATATATTCTATTATGTTAGAATATCAAACGTTGCACAGAGAATATCCTTTAAGGAGGTTAATTATATGACAGGTTTACAGATCGCTCTTTCAATTCTTCTTATAATTGTTTCAGCACTTCTTATCCTCGTTGTTCTTGTTCAGAAGGACAGACAGTCAGATGCTTCTGCTATTAACGGCAGCACTTCAAGCTCTTTCTTCGATAAGACACAGGGCCACAGCAAGGATGCAACTCTCGGTAAACTCACAGTTATCCTCGGTGGAGTTCTTGGAGTTCTCGTAGTTGTAACTATTGCTATCACACTTTTCGCATAATTTTAAAGCGCCTAATTTTAGGCGCTTAAATATGATTCATTAGCTCAGTTGGCAGAGCACTTGACTTTTAATCAAGGTGTCCGGGGTTCGAATCCCCGATGAGTCACCAAAGGACTTCTTAGTTTTTAAGAGGTCCTTTATTTTTTTTGTTGTTTGTAAGTGACAATTATGGTAAAATATATAAGTCTATTATTAAATAGGAGGAGAATTATTATGAAAAAGTATATCGCACTTGTTCTTGCAGTACTTATGATGACATGCCTTTTTGCTGCATGTGGTAAAGAGCCTGCTAAGACAGATGAAAAAGTATGGGTAGTTGCTACTGATACAGTATTCCGCCCATTTGAGTTCACAGATGAAAATGGTGAATTTGTAGGTATTGATATGGATATCCTTGCTGCTATCGCAAAGGATCAGGGCTTCAAGTATGAAGTTAAGAGCCTCGGTTGGGACGCATCAATCGCAGCTTGCCAGGCTGGCCAGGCTGACGGTATGATTGCTGGTGCTTCTATTAAGCAGGAGCGTATCGACAGCGGTTGGATCTTCTCAGACGGTTACTACAATGCTACACAGACACTCACAGTTGCTGCTGATTCTGACATCACAGGTTGGGATGGTCTTAAGGGTAAGACTGTAGCAGTTAAGACTGGTACAGCTAGTGCTGACTATGCTGAGTCTATCAAGGATAAGTATGGTTTCACAGTTAACTGTTACGAGGACTCTCCAACAATGTACCAGGCAGTTCTTTCAGGAACAGATGCTGGTTGTGTTGAGGATACACCAGTTATGAAGGCTTCAATCATCGATGGTAATCTTGCACTTAAGGTTCTTGATGATACAGCTAACGAAGGTATGCCTTATGGCTTCGCTATTTTTGATGCTAAAAACCAGGAACTCGTTGATATGTTCAACAAGGGTCTTGCTAACATCAAGGCAAGCGGTGAATATGACCAGATTCTTGAAAAGTATCTTGGTAAATAATCGCTAATTAGTTAATTAAAGGGGATCAGTTCTCGTGTTCGAAATTATTACAAAATTTGGACCAACATTGCTTGAGGCAATGGGTAAAACGCTCACAATGGCGTTCTACAGCCTTATATTTGCAAGTATTATTGGTTTGTTCTTCGGTGTACTTGCCGTTGTAAAGAGCAAAATCTGTAATATTATTTCACAGGTATTTGTAGACATCATTCGTGGCGTGCCTATGATTGTTCTTGCATACTTTGTATTCTTCGGAATCCCATATGCTTGTAAGAATATGTTAGGTTTTAATTTGACACTCTCAGCACTTGAGGCAGGTATTATTTGTCTTTCACTTAACTGTGGTGCTTATATGGCAGAAATCATCCGTGGTGGTATTCAGGCTGTACCAAAGGGACAGATGGAAGCTGCTCGTTCACTTGGTTTACCATATCTCACATCAATGAGACAGATCATTCTTCCACAGGCTATCAGAACTATGATTCCAAGTATTATTAATCAGTTTATTATCACATTGAAAGATACATCAATTCTTTCAATTATCGGATTCCCAGAGCTTGTTAACTCAGCTAAGGGCGTTGTTGCTCTTACCTTCAAATCTTTCCAGGTTTGGGCTATCGTTGGTATAATGTATTTAATCATTATTACCATTCTTTCAAAGCTTGCAAAAGTACTTGAGAGGAGGCTTAGCTATGATCGCAAAAGATAATATTAAAATTAGCGTACAGCATCTCTACAAGGACTTTGGTAAGACAAACATCTTGAGTGACATTTCACTCGATGTCCGTGAGGGCGAGGTTGTTTGTATAATTGGACCTTCAGGTGGAGGAAAGAGTACTTTCCTTCGTTGTATTAACAAACTCGAAGAAGTTACAAAGGGCCAAATCTTTGTTGACGATTATGAAATCACTGATAAGAAAGTTGATATTAATCAGGCTCGTCAAAACATAGGTATGGTATTCCAGCAGTTTAACCTTTTCCCACATAAGACTGTGCTTGAAAATGTTATGCTCGCTCCAGTTGATAGAAAACTCCTCACTAAGGAGGAGGCAAAAACTAGAGCCATGGAACTTCTTAAAAGAGTAGGAATCGAAGAAAAGGCAAATGAGTATCCTCATTCTCTCTCAGGCGGTCAGCAACAGCGTGTTGCTATCGCTCGAGCTCTTGCCATGAATCCCGACGTAATGCTCTTTGACGAGCCTACATCGGCCTTAGACCCAGAGATGGTAGGCGAAGTGTTGGCTGTTATGAAAGAGCTCGCCGAGCAGGGTATGACCATGGTAATTGTTACACATGAGATGGGATTTGCCAGAGACGTTGCTGACCGCGTTCTTCTCTTCGCAGATGGCGTAATCGCCGAAGAGGGAACACCTAAGGAAATTTTTGATAATCCACAGAATAAGAGAACTCAGGATTTCCTCGCAGCAGTTTTATAATTTAAGATAAACATAAAAACCCCAGTTCGTATGAACTGGGGTTTCTTCATGTCTATATTAGTTTGACTTATGGAGCGTGGTTCTCATAGAGATATGATTCTGTATCAACATCGACGAACATATTTGTGCTTGCGCCATAGTCTTTATATACATTCTTGTGAGCAAGAGTCCAGTTGCCATCTGGACTTATTTGGATTACTATACATCCGCGCTGAATTCCATGGGTATTGATGCCGGTGTAAGCGATATTGTCAAGTGAGTTGCCATAGGCTAAGGTGACGCCTTTATAAATAACAGTAGCAGTGTTGACGTGATCGTGACCACAGAAGATGCCCTCCATAGTGTTGAGACCGTCAGGACCTAATGTCTCAAAGAGCTTGTCCACATCCTTAGGATCTTTATCTGTTTGGCAACAGCCACCGTACCAGATACGTTCTCCCATAGTTTCGTCAACCTTTTCATCCCACACACCGTCAACATACTGTGTGTCTTTAGTATCTTTAAATCCGTTGGCCTCAAGGTCGCGATATGCTGTTACATATTCACCTACTGGGATATGGAAGAAGTAGAGGCTTTTAACATCTGAACCATTTGACTTTGAGAGAGATTTAATAGTATCTGCAGCCCAGTCAACCTGATTATCATGGATGGTATCATATTTCCAATTGATAGATGATGAAATTGAATCGTCGATATAGTCATTTGAATCAAGTACCATGAGTGCTTTTCTAATAGTTCCATCTGTATTCTTTAAAAGAATGCACTGGTTTGTAACACCATACTCATTAAAGTCAGATTGGAAGATACAATATTTTGCTTTGTCGCTCGCATAAAACTTACCGAGATTCTCACGATTTGTGAAATCAAATGCTTCGGTGTCGTGATTGCCGAATGCTACAGTGTAATAGACTTGCAATCTATCAAAGAGTCTTGTGATATTCTTTGATGCCATCTTATTGTTGAATGTTCCACCACCGTTGAAACCGAGAGTTGGAACGCAGAAAACGCTATCTCCGGCGATTATAATCAAATCAGGCTTTTCCTTTTGGACCATTGTTATTATTTCGTAGAAGGTTTTTTTATCATTTTTTAAAGAGGCTAGACCTGCACCGATATGAAGGTCGTTGAGCTGCATAACTTTAATGTCGTCATCGGTTGTTATAGTGTAATAACCTTCTTTGCCGATTTCTGGCACAAGCTGATTTTCATACTTTACAGGTTCAAAAGACTGGATATACCTATAAAGTAAAATCTGCGTTAAGCCAATCTGCGTACAATGAAGACAGATGGCTACAATGAAAACAATTAGGAATATCTTGATGAATTTTTTAAGTTTCCCTTTTTTCATAATTATGCACCTCACATTTTTTGAACAAACTCATTTTATCACATGAAAACAGAAAAATACATATTTATAAATTTGTAACTATTTTGATATTAA
>JAGHSI010000043.1 GCA_018065925.1 Candidatus Limimonas coprohippi | reverse complement strand
TTTATAATGTATTTGTTAGTATATTTTAGAGATTTTGCTCATTTTTACTAAACTTTTTAGTTTTTTAAACTCTTTGTAACGAAAAAATACACTATATTTGCGACATGCAAAAGACCATTTCTCTACTGAAACAATCGCTCACTTCATTGTACGATTCTCGCGAGACAGATGCTATAGTTTCTCTTCTTTTGGAAGAGGTTTGCGGCATAACTCGCGTCGATATGATAATGAATCCTGACCGTAAGATTGATGACAGAAAATCTCAGTTGCTCGCACAATATGCACAGCGTTTGTCGCAAGGCGAACCTGTTCAATATGTGTTGGGCTATGAGTATTTTATGGGCGAGAAATTCCAGGTCAATCCAGATGTCCTGATCCCAAGACCCGAAACGTCCGAACTTGTCGATTGGATTGTTGAGAACTATGTTGAAAAGTCTAGGGAAACAGTTGAAAAACCTGTGTATAATATTCTTGATATCGGCACAGGAAGTGGCTGTATTGCCATCTCTCTCGCAAGACTTATCAACAATTCAACAGTCTTTGCTTTCGACATATCAACAGGTGCGTTGAAAACTGCAAAGGCAAATGCTGAAGCACAGAATATCAAGAATATACAGTTCTGTCAAGTAGATATTCTCAACACAGAAAATTCGGCTTATTCACAACCGGATGTTGATAAGTTTGATGTGATTGTAAGTAATCCACCATACGTTATGAACAATGAGAAAAAAGGTATGGATAAAAATGTTCTCGAACACGAACCGCATCTTGCTCTCTTTGTTCCAGACGACGATCCATTGCTGTTCTATAGGGCAATCGCCAAGTATGGAAAAACTCATTTGCGGGAAGGTGGAAAAATATACTTCGAAATCAATCAGGCATTAGGCAAAGAAACTTGTCAACTGCTCAAGGAATTGGGTTACTCTGATGTCGAATTGAGACAGGATATGTTCGGCAAAGACAGAATGGTTTCAGCAACCTTGTGAACAGATGAATTTAGAATTATATTTTGTTGAAAAGTTATGGCACAATTGACTTATGAACAGGCTTTGTCGAAAGCTGCACATCTTTGTTCTACAGCCGAGAAGGCTCCACAAGAGATATTTGACAAATTAATCACTTGGGGAATTCCTTCAGATGCGGCAGAGGAAATTGTGTGTAAACTCAAAGAGGAGAAATATCTCGACGAAGCTAGATATGCTCATGCATTCGTTCATGATAAGTTCAATTACGAACATTGGGGAAAGATGAAAATTGCCTACAATCTCCGCAATAAAGGCATCTCGGATTCACTGATCTCAAACACTCTCGACGACGTAATTTCCGACGACGAATATGTCTCAGTTCTAGCAGATTCTCTCAAATCCAAAATGCGTGGAATGTCAGTTCCATTAAGCCAGAATGACAAAGCCAAACTCTATCGATTTGCCGCACAACGAGGCTTTGAATCCAGATATATTTCTATTGCCTTGAATGCTCTGAAAATCTCTGATGATGAGTTTTGAGAGTGTAATTATTGTTGAAGTAATACTTTATTCATATCGCCTATTTGTTCCAAGCATATCATGAATTTTATAAACATGCTCACCTTGAGAATATAAGTTCGCCCCATTATCAGAAGCCTCTTTTAGTTTATTAGCAATATCCCATCTATCGGAATATTGTGCAACAGGATTTTCTTCAATGATACCAAGAATAGCTTTATAAAATGAACTTTCTTTTGCAAGGTAAGAATCTTTTGGGATAATTCTCACATCCTTAAGTTCACAATCATCAGAAAAGACAACCAACGAATACATAGGTAAAGTTTCAAATTGTTCAGATAAAGATCTCAATGCTTTTATGTGTCCTTGATTCTGTTTGAAAGGGTTATAGAAACGATACTTATTTCTTCCATAAGATGTTACTTGCGTCCAAGTGTCTTGATTCCCTTTCCCGAATATCCAGCCGATGTAGTCTTTAACTTCTATTACAACCAGTCCTACATCTGTCGCTACAATGATATCAATTTGATGAGATTTCCCGTCCGCATCTTTGATAAGCAAGTCGTGATATACAGCTGTTGGTCTTAGTCCAGCTTTCATCAATTTGTTAATTATCCTTCTTTCACTTTCTGTGCCTCTGTTTTTATTAGTTACTAACTCATATAATTGAGGTATTCGCAAAAAGGTCATTAAAGAAACTTTTTGCCCAACTGTTTTGCATCTAGCTCGTACTATAATAAAACGGATAACAGTACACAATAAAAGAAATATAATAAAAAGAAGACTAATCTTCATGCTGTTGATATTCTTTCTTAATAATTCTATACGTGCAAAATATTGTCAATGTATCCATTAAGCGTATATTTAAGCAAGCTTAAAAAAGTGATAATCTTGACTGGTCTTGATTTTGTTGATAAGAAGATAATTTACGAGGTCATCATCTCCCACAGTGCTACAGCACCGAGATGCCAGAGCTTACTGTCTTCTTGTTCCAATTCCTTATAAACAGGCGAAGCATAGAAGCGCTGCATGGCTTCAAGCATGGTGCAATGGTCATGTTCGGCAATGATAGCTGCAACATTAGCCACCTTTGCAGGGAGAAATAGATGCAGATTCTGCTGTGTTACTTCTAGTTGCATGGTAGTTCGATTTTACGGGATTCTTTGAATTTCAAAAGTTTCAAAGCCTCTGGAGTATGGAGAAGCAACTGATCAACAAGGTCATAAACCTTGAGCATAGTAAGTAATTCCTCTTTGTCGATGAGACGTGCTTCATAAAGGGCAAATGCTGCATAGACGCGATCGTTTGCAACAGGACCAAATACAAAGTCATAGTTGTGAGTGAAGCCT
This sequence comes from Candidatus Limimonas coprohippi, assembly GCA_018065925.1. Lineage (GTDB taxonomy): Bacteria > Bacillota > Clostridia > Oscillospirales > Acutalibacteraceae > UBA1227. Next base: position 629 of record JAGHSI010000043.1, on the reverse strand, counting down.
GGTGTATTGCGATTGCTATCCACAAAATCAATCCATTCATCCGATGGCTCTTCGAACCAGAGAGTGTTTGCATTGCGCACGGCATCCATGTCAATCTCATAAACATTGACATAACCCACACTCGCTTTCTTATTGTGTCGGCTAACCCAATCGCGAGCCTGATTATAGTCGGTAGTGGTATAGAAACCAGAACCATAATCGAGTGTTCGATTTGGCTGACGAATCTCTGGGTTCGCAACGATCTCAAGACTTCCGTGATAGACTTCCATATTATTTCTCCTGGTTTATGTATTCATCAATCTCTTCGATAAGCCATTGGCGGCTCTGAGTGTGAAGCACCTCAAAGTTGTCGGCAAGATAAGATGCCACGCCTTTCGCGAAGAACAGTTGTGCCACATCAGCGCCATCCATTCCTTTTGCAACCTTGTACTGCTCGATGCAGAAGGCTACGAAATATGATTTATCTTGTTCTTGTTTTGACATCTTTATTGGCACTTAATCAATTCTCGTGTATATTGGCGGCGGCAAAAGGTTGTAAGTTGTAGGTTGTAAGTTTCCTCAAACCCCACTTTTTTGCTTTTTCACTAAGCCTTTTATTATTATGATAATATATATTTATAATATTATAT
>JAGHSI010000029.1 GCA_018065925.1 Candidatus Limimonas coprohippi | reverse complement strand
TATATAATGAGAATTGTACTAAAAAATATGTTCCGTAATTTGAAGGAGGACATTAAAATGGCAGATTTTGCAAAACTTCAAGAAGCTATGGGCGACCTTGAGGAAGACGTAGTTATCGAAATCATTGATGAAGTATTAGCAGAAGGTTCTGATGCTCAGGCAGCAGTTGATGCTTGCTCAGAAGGTATGAACATCGTTGGTGACCGTTTTGAAGCTGGCGAGTACTTCGTATCAGACCTCATCTACGCTGGTGAGATTATGACTGATGCTGTTCAGAAACTCTCTCCACTTCTTGCTGGTGGCGCTGCTTCTGGTGCATCAACAAAGCTTATCCTTGCTACAGTAAAGGATGACCTTCATGACATCGGTAAGAACATCGTTAAAGCTTTCTTTGAAGCTGCAGGCTTTGAGGTAGTTGACCTCGGTATTGACGTTCCTGCACAGAAGATCGTCGATACAGCAAAAGAGCAGGGTATTAAGATTATCGCTCTTACTGGTGTACTTACACTTGCACTTGATTCTATGAAGGCTACAGTAGATGCTTTCACAGCTGCTGGTATGCGTGATGACGTTAAGATCCTTATCGGTGGTAACCCTGTATCTGCAGAAGCTTGCGAATCAATGAAGGCTGACGCTTGGGCTCATTCTCCAGCTGATTCTGTTAAAATCTGTAAAGATTGGGCAGGTATGTAATTTATGATAGTTATTGGTGAAAAGATCAACGGTGCCGTTCCTAAGACACGTGCCGCTATTGAATCTCGTGATGCCGAGTACATCAAAGAACTCGTTCGTATTCAGGAGGCTGCTGGTGTATCATATCTCGACGTTTGTGCATCTACAGATCCATCAGAGGAATATGATACACTTTGCTGGCTCATCGACACAGTTCAGGAAGTTAATACAGTTCCAATTTGCATAGACTCACCAGACCCTAACATGCTTGTTAAGGTGTTTCCAAAAGTAAAGACTCCAGGTCTTATCAACTCTATATCTCTTGAGGGAGATAAGTGTGATATCATTCTTCCACTTCTTCGTGATAACCCAGAATGGAAGGTTGTAGCTCTTGCTTCATCTGATAATGGTGTTCCTTACACAGCAGATGAAAAAGTTGCTAACTGCTTTACACTTATTGAGAAGTGTGCTGAGTATGGCATCACAGAGGATAGAATCTTCAACGATCTCTTAATCTTTGATGCATCAACTCGTCCTGATACACTTACTGAGTTTGCAGAGGCTACACGCCGTGTTAAGGAAAAATATCCAAACACTGTAGTAACAGGTGCTCTCTCTAATGTTTCATTTACACTTCCTGTAAAGAAGGCATTAAATCAGGCTTTCCTTGTACTTGCTATGAACGCTGGGCTTGACTCATTTATCGGTGATACAACAAACCGTGATCTCAAAGCTACTATGCTCGCAGCAGATATCATGCTTGAAAAAGATAAGCACTGCCGAAAATACACCACTGCATTCCGCAAAGGTGAAATTGGTCCAATAAAATAAGACGTTTCATAATTCAGAGTAGACAGTATGCGTTAAGTTGTGAGGGATGGGAAGTTGCCCTCAACCGAAGGCAAAAATTTTAGTCGCGATATACTGTTGCATCCGCTGGAGGTTTTTATGAAAAATAACAAGAACGGTATTAACACATATCAATTAACAATTGATGCTATGCTTGCCGCCATGGTAGCTCTTCTCGGTTATATTTCTATCGATGCTACCGTATTTAAAGTTACTTTTGAATCATTGCCAATACTAATTGGCTCTTTCTTACTCGGCCCACTCGATGGCATGCTGGTAGGAGGAATAGGTACATTAATTTACCAACTCCTTCGATACGGATTTTCATATACAACAGTTTTATGGATGCTCCCGTATATCTTGGCAGGTCTTATGTGTGGACTTATAGCAAAGAAACACAAGTTTGAATTAAGTCGTAAAACTATTCTTATAACAACACTTATTGCAGAACTAATAATCTCAGTTTTAAATACTGGTGTGATTTATCTTGACAGTAAGATTAATCATTACTATTATGCTGGAATTATCTTAGGTTCACTTGCCTTAAGGCTTGGAATTGCTGTTGCTAAAGGTTTAGTATTCGGCGCAGTTTTACCTTATTTTCTTGCTGCTATAAAAAAGATTAAACAAAAGTAATGTTAATAAAAAATAAGACCACACTTCATAAGCGAAGTGTGGTCTTTAATTTTGTTCGAATGCTTTTTAATTAGTCCATATAACCTTCAGCACAGAGAAGCTCAGCAAGTAAAACTGCGCCACCTGCAGCACCACGAAGTGTGTTATGGGAAAGACATACAAACTTATAGTCATACTGTGTGTCTTCACGAAGACGACCAACAGAGATAGCCATACCATTTTCAAGGTTACGGTGAAGCTTTGTCTGTGGGAAGTTGTCCTCTACAAAGTAATTGAGGAACTGCTTTGGAGCTGATGGAAGATCAAGTTCCTGAGCACGACCTTTGAACTCTTTCCAAACATTAAGAATCTGTTCCTTAGAAGGCTTGTTTGCAAAACGTACAAATACAGCTGCCATATGTCCATCTGATGCTGGAACACGAAGGCACTGAGCTGTGAAATGAGGCTTTTCTGCATCTACAATAACATCGCCCTCAATTTTACCCCAGAGTTTAAGTGGCTCTTTTTCTGATTTCTCTTCTTCACCACCGATGAATGGGATAACGTTATCTACCATCTCTGGCCATGTATCAAATGTCTTACCAGCACCTGAGATAGCCTGGTAAGTGCATACGAGAACATCCTCTACGCCAAACTCTTTATCAAGAGGGAAGAGAGCTGGAACATATGACTGAAGTGAGCAGTTTGATTTTACTGCGATGAAACCACGTTTTGTGCCAAGTCTCTTCTTCTGAGATTCAATAATTTTAATGTGGTCAGCATTAAGTTCTGGAACTACCATTGGAACATCAGGAGTGTGGCGGTTAGCACTGTTATTTGAAACAACAGGGATTTCTGCCTTTGCATAACGCTCCTCAAGAGCTTTAGTAGCATCTTTATCAAGATTTACTGCGCAAAATACGAAATCAACGAGTTCACCAATCCTATCAATATCAGCATCTGAATCCATAACAATCATATCTGCCATAGATGCTGGAATAGGTGTTGTCATAGCCCATTTATCACCAACAGCTTCGGTGTAAGTCTTTCCTGCTGAACGTGCAGAAGCTGCGAGAACTTTAACATCAAACCAAGGATGATTTTCGAGAATTGTCATAAATCTCTGACCAACCATACCTGTTGCGCCGACAATACCTACGTTGAATTTTTTCATAAATAATTACCTCTTGTAAACACTTAACCATTTGCATATAATAACAAGTGCAAATTTATAAGT
>JAGHSI010000019.1 GCA_018065925.1 Candidatus Limimonas coprohippi | reverse complement strand
ATAAAAAGGAGGCTCATTATGAAAAAAACAATTCTCAGAGTCATTTGCCTCATTTTAGTCCTGGCAATTGCATTTTTCATCACACAGCGAATACCACGAGTTGATCAGTCAATTGATCAATCAAAATGGAAAACGAATTATACATATGTATTCGTACATGGACTTTCCGGTTGGGGAAGTTACGATAAACAGTATAAATTAATGCCATACTGGGGAATGTTTGGCGGAGATAACATGAAGTATCTTAACAAGCAGAGTTTCAACTGCGTCGCAGCATCTGTATCCCCTACTTATAGTGCATGGGATAGAGCTTGTGAACTTTACGCTCAGCTCACCGGCACTCGAGTTGATTATGGCGAAGTACACTCAAAAGAGATGGGCCATGACAGATACGGCGAAGACTACACCGGTCGCGCCTTAATAGATAACTTCAGTTCAAAAGACAAGATAAATCTTGTCGGTCATAGTTTTGGTGGCGCGACAATCCGACTCTTCGCCGAGCTCATGGCCAACGGAAACGAAGAAGAAATCAAAGCTTCAGGGAGTGACGTCTCACCTCTTTTCAAAGGTGGAAAAGCGGACTGGATTTATAGCATAACCACACTTGCAGCGCCAACAAATGGTACAACTGCATATTATTCCGAAGGCGCTGTTGATCCGGAACCTGCTACTGGTATCAACAAAAAGATTGAGGACTCCCTCGCAAAAGCAATGGGCAAAGCTACAGACGAAGAAGGCACAAGAAGCGAAAAAGACTATGCCTCATACGATATGCTTATTGATAATGCACTAAAGATGAACGAGAAAATTGAAACTCTTCCTAATGTCTACTATTTTTCAATTCCTTGCTCATCTACGAAAGACAGCGGTAAGGGATACCAGTCAGTCGACAATGATATTACCGACATGATGTTTAGGCGTTCAGCAAGACTCATAGGCAATCACACATTCACAACACCGGGTGGATATGTCGTTGACGACAAGTGGCTTGAAAACGATGGACTTGTAAACACATACTCCGCTAAAGCCCCATTTGATACCCCACAAAAAGACCTTGATAAAAACAATATTGAAAAAGGTGTTTGGCAGATATTCCCTACCTTCAAAGGTGACCATATGTCAATTCAAGGTGGACTCTTCAAGACTGTAGATGTCAAAAATTATTATGTCGACTTTATGTGCATGATAAATGAATTAGATAAATAAAAACTATGGACCAAGCAAGAGCTTGGTCCTTTTCTCATATATCCGATTCTTCAAATCTATATTTTTGAGTGACGTCTGGATACTTGTCATGATCAACTTCACTCAAAAACATGTCGAGTGGTCTAACCCAAAGTGAGCCGTCACCGTAGAGTTTTCTGTATACGACTACGTCCTCTTCAGTCTCAGAGTCCTTAGCTATCTCCTCTACGAGATAATAGTTACCTTTAAAGTGTCTGTAGATACCGTGAACTTTAATCTCTCTCATCACATTATCTCCTTACTGTCGAGTACGATAGTGAATGGGCCGTCATTTAAAAGTGATACTTTCATATCAGCTCCGAAACTACCACACTGTACATTTGGTACAACCTTCTTGCACTCTGAGATGATATACTCATACATCTCATTTGCAAAGTCAGGTGCACCTGCATCAATAAATGAAGGTCTGAATCCCTTCTTACAATTTGCATAGAGAGTGAACTGAGATACTAAGAGTAAAGAGCCGTCAACCTGATCCAAAGACAAATTAGTCTTACCCTCAGCATCATCAAAGATACGAAGGCCTACAAGTTTATGAATCATCTTATCTGCAATCTCCTTAGTGTCGCCATCAGCCACACCTATAAGAACCAAAAAGCCCTTATCAATCGCACCGATTATCTCACCATCAACGGTAACTGACGCTGAGTTTACTCTTTGAATTACAAACTTCATAGTATCTCTCCTAAAATTTATGTCACCTATTATAACATAAAAGTAGTATAATTATAACTGTGTGAAAACACAAAAATTCATTTTAAGGAGATTGCTGTTTGAGAAACAACATCTTGGAGATTGTAACACTCTAAAATATTAATACTTTGGAGGATTACAATGTCAAAAATCAATTTTCGTTTAGAAGAAAAACAGGACTACAGAAAAGTTGAAGAACTAGTCCGCAACTCGTTTTGGAACGTCTATTGCCCAGGTGCTAAAGAGCACTATGTCTTGAACAAGTTTAGAAGCCGCGATGACTTCGTAAAAGAACTTGACTACGTTATGGAACTCGATGACGAAATCATCGGTCAGAACATCTTTGTTAAAGCAAGTGTTAAGACTGATGACGGAGCCTTCCTCCCTATCCTCTCAATGGGTCCAATCTGTATAAAGAATGAACTCAAGAGAAAAGGATATGGTAAACAGCTCCTTGACTACACCTTGGAAAAGGCAAAGGATTTGGGCTACGGTGCCGTAATGTTTGAGGGCAATATAGACTTCTATGGCAAGAGTGGTTTCACCACTGCTTCCACCTTTGGTATCCGTTATCCAGACTTCCCTGAAGATGAGTCAGCAGACTTCTTTCTCTGCAAGGAACTCATCCCTGGATATCTTGATGACATAACCGGCGTCTACGTACCATCAGATGGCTACCTAGTTGCCGATTTAGATCCCGAGGGCTTTGAAAGCTATGATGCAACCTTCCCACCAAAAGAGAAGTTAAAACTTCCAGGACAGCTATTCTAAACAACGAAAGCCAGGTCACACATAAGACCTGGCTTTTTGTTGACATTAAAAATACAATTAATTAGACTTGAATTAGAGGTGAGGCAAATGAACAATGAAACCTACTATGAGATGATATTTAAACGCAAGTCTTTTCACAAGTTTGATGAGATTAAAGCAGTGAGTGAAGAGGAACTTAAAGCTATTGAGGAGTTCCTTTTAAATGTCACACCACTCTACGATGACATCAAGGTAAAAACAAAGATTGTAAAAGAGCGCGAAACTACCTGTAACCGTGGTGCAGAGTACTGTGTTCTCTTCTACAGTGAGAAGAAGGATAACTATCTCCACAATGTTGGATATATCGGTGAGCAACTTGATCTGTTTCTCACTTCAATGGATATTGGAACTCTTTGGTTTGGTATTGGTAGACCAAATGAGAAAACACTTGATGGTCTCTCATATACAATTATGATTGCGTTTGCAAAGAAGCCTGATGGCCCTTGGCGTAGAGACATGTTTGCGGCAAAGAGAAAGACCATGCCAGAGATCTGGAATGGTCCTGAGCCAGAATACGCAAACATCGTCCGTTTCACGCCAAGCGCTTGTAACTCCCAACCTTGGTTTGTTGAGAGCAGCGACAAAGGTCTTACCATTTATCGTTGCCGAAAACCAGGCAAGGTTGGTATTATGCCTATAGCTATGGTTCCATATTACAACAAGATTGATATGGGAATCTTCTACTGTATCTTAGAAATCTGCATGAAGCACTTTGGACAGGACTTTGACCGTAAACTCTATGTAGATGGTGAAGATTCCAAGCTTAAGACATTAAACGCCGAATACATATTTAAATAGACACATCATGTCTAGTTTGCGATAATACGGCATTTCTCGCTTTGTGTCGTGTTAGAAAACTTTGGCATTTGCTAATATGTGGATGAAGGGAGGGCCAGATATGGACCAGAGAAAAATAGGAGCGCTTCTTAGAGACCTTCGAAAAGAAAAAGGGATTACTCAGGAAGAACTTGCAGAAAAAATGATGGTATCTAATCGTACCGTATCCCGTTGGGAAACAGGAAGTAATCTTCCAGACATTGAAATCCTTATAGAATTATCAGATTTTTACAATGTAGACCTTCGAGAGATCCTCGATGGCGAAAAGAAAGGCGAGAAAATTATGGACAAAGATTTAAAAGAAACAATCATTAAAGTAGCAGACTACAAAGAAGAAGAAAAAAAGAGATTTGTTAAGTTCATCAACATCGTTCTTATCATTGCTTTCGTACTCGGTACAATCAATATGGTAATTGATTTTGTTGATCCACAGAATACTACAGCAGTATTTGATTTCTTCCACGGCTTCTGCGGTGGCGTCTCATACGCAGCACTCGCTGCCGGCGTTATCGGAACAAGTCAGAAACTCTTAAATGCTATCACAAAAACAAAATAAGTATAGAGCAAACAAAAAGAGCCAAGGTTTTAAACCTTGGCTCTTTTATCTTATTCAGAAACAAGTGGCACATAAAGAGTTTTGAAGAAACTCAAAAGTGTCATTGAAATAAGAAGACTTGCAACGATGTCAGTTACCCAATGCACACCCGAAAACAAGCGACAAACAACAGTACCTGCAAGAATAAAAATACATACGATTTTCAAAACCTTTAAAAGTTTCTCATTCTTGATATATTTTGGGAGAACCATAATGATTGATCCCATTACTGTTGCAGCCATAAGTGTGTGCGATGATGGGAATGAAGCTTCAAGAGTAGTCTCACCGTTTGGAATTACCGGTCTATAATTTAGGGCAAGTTTGTCAAACCCAATATACATTGCAAAGATAACAACAAACAATGCACCAAGCAAAAGAATTCCCTTGTCTACACCTTTAAGACCTTTTCCTTTTATCAGTTGGTAAAGGCCAAGGCAGGCAAATGCACCTACGCCTAAAATTGAGAGATATCCCAAGTAATCTGAGACTTTATAGAGTAATTCATTAAATCCAAACTGTCCTGCAAAAGCGCCATTAATAGTTTTAAAGCCAACTGTTGTACCATTTGGTCCGATAGCACCAATGTCCACCGTTAAAAACAGTGCACAAAATATCACTGTAATCACGAGAAAAATAATTGGCTGTTTAAAATCTTTAAATGATAATTTCATTTGTCTTCTTCTTTCATTAGTTTTCAAAGATTATATCACTCTTTAACAGGAAGTGCGATAGTTACTTTGAATAGATCTCCATCAACAGAGATATCAAAACGTCCGCCTTGGAGTTCTGTCAAGGATTTGGCAATCGAGAGTCCAAGACCAGAGCCATCGGAATTACGCGCCTCATCGCCACGAACAAATCGATCAGTTAAGCGCTCAACATCAAAGTTCATCTCATCCTTTGAAACATTTTTCATTGAAAGCAATGCGAATCCATCCGACTCTTTAACATCCAAGAAGACACGAGTATTTGGCATGGCATATTTTTTTACATTTGAGAATAAATTCTCAATAATACGATATGTCTTTTGACCATCAACATTTACATAAATCGGTTCATCTGGAAGGTTGAGTTTAAGCTCTAAATTCTCCTGTGATAAAGTATCTTCATACTCGCCAAAAACCTGCTGGGTGAGTTCGTTCAAATTGATAGTGACAATATTAAGTGTAACATTTCCGCTCGATGCTTTTGCAGCCTCAACGAGGTCCTCAACAAGTTGCTTAAGTCTCTGTGACTTCTCATCTAAAACATTTATATACTCATTTGCTGTTGCATCCTCAATGTCACATTCTTTTAAAAGATTTGTGTAAGTAATAATGCTTGTGAGAGGAGTTTTAAGATCATGTGATACGTTGGTGATAAGTTCAGTCTTCATTCGTTCAGACTTAGTTGCCTTATCAACAGCAATATTGATGCCACTAGTGAGATCATTTACACTCTCGCCCATCGCCTTCAATGCAAATGGCATAGCCTCGACATCAACCGAGAAGTCATAATCACCTTTTTCTGCTTTTGTAAGTGCAGAAGAGATAGAATCGAGACCTGTCGAAAGTTTTCTGACATAGAGGAAAGCAACTACTGAAAGCAAAATGTCAGCTATTGTACCAATAACAGGAATCACGCTAAAACATGCCATCAATACAACATAAACTACAAATGCAGTAAAAATATTTTTCTTAATATCCTTATGTGAAATAGTTTCAAGGCCTGAGTTAATCCAAGTTTTAAACTTACCCCAGTTACTAATAATAAGGATATATATCAATGTATTTTTCCAAAAATGTCTATTTTTAACTTGTCTAGCCGTCGACATAAGCCACTCATCAAATATGAGTACAGCTGGAGCCGAAATTAGGGTCATTGAAAGATTTGGAGTAAATGACCTATTCATCGCCTGCCTGTAATAGAAGAATATTGGAACAAAAACAAAGACTATAGCAAATGCAAATGAAAAAATGAAGTGAATGCTATTTGGCACCTTGTCTAAAATGGTGTACTTAATCTTTCCATCCTCTTGTCTCTCTCCTGCAGTTGCAGCAAGCAAAACGAAGCAAAGAATCAACGACACGAAACTAATAACAAATATAGTTATATTCTGATCTAAGTTCTCATTTTTAGTCTGCCAGTCGTTAAAGATTTTTGTGAAATCATCACCAGGATTTGCAGATACCTTAGTGACGTTAGCATAAACTACTATGTCATACTGCTGTGGATCAAGACTTTCAAAGCAATAACTAAACTTGCCCACCTCATCGTAGACATATTGAATATTGCCTTTGTCGTCATAATACCAAGTAGTAATATCATTTCCATGCATAAAAGTATCGGCAAGAAGTGCGCCAGTTTCAAAATCGCCATCAATAACTGAAGCAAAGTACTCCGTGTCAGAATTATACTTAGTTTTTGCCTGCCCTACGGTATCAACTCCGTCCATATTTGTATAAACTTGGTTTGTATTCTTATTTACAATAAAATACTTATAGTTATCAAGGGAAGCAAGTTCCTTCTTAATTCTTTTATATTTAGCTTTATAATCTGATTTTTCAGTTGCAATCTGCTGACGCATAGCAACATCATTTTCTTCTTTTATGGCATCTCTATCAATATTGGCATATGCAAGTGGGAATCCCTTGTAATAATAGTTTTCACCCCTCTTAGTAAGACCATAAATCTCATGGCCACCAATACTAATAGGTTTTTCATCAGCTTTGATCTGATTCTCTGATGAGAATTTGATTATTAATTTTTGATTATCAAAATTTGGATATTGGTAAACCTCACGATCTTCATCATAATAATACTCACCTTCTACCCAATCTCTAGCTTCGCTTAATACATCATATGTATAAAGGTCTTCATAATAATCAATAATTTCTGCTTCTCTTTTAGCCCAACCCTCACCAGATTTTACATATTCATCATTTTTATACTCTGTTGCGAGTGTTATGGCATTATCAGTTTCAGTACGGATTTTCTCCGCATATTCAGAAGTGCCATTTGAAAACACTGTTTTTGACGCCTGGAGGTTCCAAATACCATAGTCATTCCAGTTGTCTAAATAAAAATCAAACAGATGTTGACCGTAATAATATGTGCCTATGAAAAATAGCACAGATAATAAAATGAGTATTAGCTTTAAAAGTCGCTTACTATGAGTCTTTATCGATTTTGTAGCCAATGCCCCACACCACCTTTATATACTTTGGATCTTTAGGATTAATTTCTATTTTTTCGCGGATTCTACGAATGTGTACAGTTACAGTCTTTTCTGTGGAGAAAGCTTCCTCATTCCATACAGCTTCGTATATTTGATTTGTCGAGAGTACATGTCCCATGTTCTCCATGAGATAAAGAAGGATTTTAAACTCTGTCGCAGTAACTTTTATTGGTTCACCGTCAACAGTTACAGTCTTTGCCTCCGTGTCGAGTTCAAGTCCACCCGACTTTAAAACAGTATCCTTGACATCAAGACTGCCAAGACTTGTGTATCGCCTTATCTGTGACTTTACACGTGCTACAAGTTCAAGTGGATTAAAAGGCTTAGTCACATAATCGTCTGCACCAAAAGAGAGCCCAGCAATTTTATCTGTGTCCTCTGATTTTGCTGAGAGCAAAATAATTGGAATATTCTTACTCTTACGTAACTTTGCTGTTGCTGTAATACCATCCATCTCAGGCATCATGATATCCATGATTATGCAATGGAGTTCAACATTTTCGGCAATAGTCAATGCCTCAATACCATTTGAAGCTACATAAACTTTGTATCCCTCATTTTCAAGATAAATGCTAATCGAATCGACAATAGCTTTATCATCGTCACATACTAGTATGTTGTACATCTCATTTTCCTCCACAAAAAAATGTCCTTGCACTTATTATAGTACAAGGACACTGAAACAACAAATATAAGGCTTTCTTACAAAAATATTACATTTAGGGCTAATCGCGGGCATCTATTTCTTTCCTACTAAAATCAATAACTACAGTTGTATATTTTGATATCTCTGAATCAATTGAAATTTTATGGCCCATCCTATTTAAAACTTCGTGGCAGAGATAAAGTCCTATACCCGTAGCTTTCTTATTCTCTCTACCATTATAACCAGTAAATCCACGCTCAAACACACGAGGCAAATCCTCTTTGGCAATACCAATACCCGTATCGGTGATACTGATAGCCTGGTTTGAGGTCTTTTTTATGGTTATAGTTCCGCCGGGATTTGTATACTTGAGCGAATTTGAGAGAATCTGCTCGATGGCGAACTGAAGCCATCGTTCATCTGTCACCACCTCAAATTCGCATTCCTCATAAGAAAGAGAAATCTTCTTTGAAATAAAAAGTCTTGCATTTTTCTTCAAAGCAGCCTTTATAACCTTATCAACATCTGTTTTTCTAAGTACCAAATCATTTGAATTTGAATCAAGCTTCAAAAACGTCAAAACCATATCGACATACTGCTCGATTCGCATGAGTTCAAGCTCCAAGTCATTTGTATCGTCTTCAGATGTCTGAAGAATCAGACGCATCGCTTGAATTGGTGTTTTTATTTGGTGCGCCCAAATCGTGTAATAATCGACCAAATCTTTGTAACGATATGAGATCTCATAATCACTTTCCTGCTTTGCACGCCAAAGTATTGAAAGTAGTTCTGTATAATCATTTGTTATCTTATCTTTAGGCTCGGGAAGCCCATCAATACTAACTTTTATCTTATTTTTTAAACTTTCAAGCGACTTTGTAAAGTTCTTAAACTTTACAAAGTCGACAATTCCTAATGCAATTGCACAAACCATTGAGAGAAGAGCAGCATAAAACGTCGCATTTAAGGGATTTTCATAGAGCCAGTTTGTGATAATAAAGCATGAGAAAGACATTGCCAATAATACAATTATTGGCATTCTCATTTTCAAATAATCTTTAAGCAATTTCACGGCTCATTCCCCTTTAGATTAATCTATGATATAACCTACACCCTTCTTCGTGACTATATAATCTTTAAGGCCGACTGCCTCAAGCTTCTTTCTAATACGAGTCATGTTCACCGAGAGAGTGTTCTCATCGACAAATTCCTCACTCTCCCAAAGATATGCCATTATAACATCTCTCTCAACAACTCTTCCTCTATTTTCCAAAAGAATCTCTAGTATCTTATGCTCGTTCTTAGTAAGTTCTATCTCCTGACCATTAAAAGAAACCGTTAAATTATCAAGATTTAGCACAAGGCCTTTATGCGAAATAAGATGCGAATTTGTACCAAAGTCATATGTACGTCGAAGCATTGCCTGAACCTTTGCCATAAATACATTCATATCAAATGGTTTTGCAATAAAATCATCGGCGCCCATGCTCATGGCCATTACTATATTCATATTATCAGATGCGGATGATATGAAAATTACTGGTACCTTTGAAACTTTTCGAATCTCGCCACACCAATAGTAGCCATTAAAGAACGGCAATGTAATATCCATCAAGACGAGTTGTGGCTCGAAAGCCACAAACTCGTCTAAGATATTTGAAAAATTATTTGCAACATAAACTTCACAGCCCCAGGCCTCAAGACCCTTTTTTATGCTGGCTGAAATTGAACTGTCGTCCTCAACTATAAATATTTTATACTTCGCACCATCGTGAAAAAGGTTTACTTGCATAAGTACCTCCAAAGTCAATTTACAATCTTATAATAAGTCTTCGATGTGAAACTGTAAACAACCGCATAGATAATCGCATAAATTGCGCAAGTAATGGCGCAGCAGATCACTACGAGTTTAATATTTGTAATTGCAAAAGCTGATAAGAGATGAATAAGAATCGGCAATGCAAATCCCATATGACAGAATGCAACTAAAAGTGGAAGGAAGAAGAGAGTAAGCACCTGACTCTTAATGGTACTCTTAACTTCGCTCTTGTCCATTCCCACTTTCTGCATGATTTCAAAGTTGCGTTTATCATCATAGCCCTCAACTATTTGCTTATAATACATAATAAGTGCTGTGGCCATGAGGAATAATACACCGAGGAATGTTCCAAGGAATAAGAAACTTCCTGTAAACTCTGCAAAATCATTTGCCGCATCCTGGCGAAGATCTGAATTTATATTATGATTTTCAGTTCCGTCAACGAGTTCATTTATAGCCTCTTTGTATTCATCATAAAACTTATGCTCGTCTTTCTCACTACATTTGAGGTCAAAGTTTATATCAATATCAGGGATAGAAGCTAACATACCATCAGTATTTTCATATGCGGCTTTTTGAAGTTTATTTATGATTTCATATGTCTCCTCATCTGGAACAATAATTGCACATGAATCTGTTGCAATAACTGACATAAGACCTTTTGGCTTGGAAAGATCTAAATCTATCACCTTAAACTCCTTGCCAAATAATGTTATATCTTTTGGCATTTCAAAAGTTGATGCACCGATATAAAGAACTCCACTTTCAAGATTTTCTGGAAGTTTCAATTCATAAAAAGATTCGAAATCTTCTGGCATGTACAAATCAAATGTTGTTAGAGAAGCTCCAACAAAGCCTGCATCAAAGTCGTTATCTTTTCTTCCGCAAGTGATTTCAAGAGTTTCATATTCAGCATAGTTTTCAATTTCTATGCCTGTTTTCTTTGATACATCATATGCAATATCATGTGCCTTATCACGTAAGTTTTCATCTATAACCCCGTAATAAGTCGTGCTAACTTCCCGGTTATAACGAGTTTTAATAATGTCATTAGCACCGGCATAAAGTGATACAGTTGTACCAATCATTACGATAACCATCGTTGAAAGAATACAGATATTGGCAAGACCAACACCATTCTGCTTCATTCTGAAAAGCATACCTGAAATTGAAGCAAAGTGATTTGATTTATAGTAATAATTCTTATTCTTCTTAAGAATTTTTAGGATAGCAATAGTACCTGAAATGAAGAGGCAATATGTACCAATAATTACAAGCACTACAGCAAGGAAAAACAGAGTGATAGCGTGATAAGCATCCTCACAAGTAATGGATATAACATATCCTGCAATTAAACTAATTAATCCAAACACTGTGAGAACCCATTTTTCCTTTGGTTCCTTCTCACCACTCTTTTGAACTGAGAGAAGTTCAAGTGGCTTAACCTTTAAAACCTCTACAATATTCTTAATGAGAATCGCAATGTATATAAAAGCAAAAAGAATAACTGTTTTTGTTACAGCCGGCATCGAGAACTCAAAAACAAGAGGTGTTACAAAAGCGACAATTCTATTTAATGCTAAGAAAAGGAGTTTATTTATAAGAATACCAAATCCAATTCCAAGCATAAGTGAGATAATCGCAATAATTAGAGTTTCAATGATAATCAAAACTGTAATATGGCGTTTTTCCATACCCAAAATATTAAAGAGACCGAATTCCATTTTTCGTCTTCTAATAAGAAAACTATTAGTATAAAAAAGGAAAATGGCGCTAAAGATATAAACGACTGGAAGCCCAAATCCCATAAGTTCTCTAAAGCTTGCGCTTCTTGGAAGATTTGAATTGTTGCAGAAACTCTGCAAACTATAAAACATTGTGATAGTGATAAACGAGGTCAAAATATACGGAACATAAAACTTTGCATTCTTTGTAATATTTGTCCACGCCATCTTAAAATAGAAGGCTATCTTACTCACGTGACTCACCACCAGTCGCAAGAGTAGTTAAAGTGTCAGTTATCTGCTGATACATCTCATCGCGTGTTCTATCGCCTCTATATATCTGGTGGAAGACAACACCATCTTTAATAAAGAGGACTCGCTTTGCATGGCTTGCAGCCTTTGTTGAGTGAGTTACCATAAGTATGGTTTGTCCCTCTTCATTTATTTTATTAAAGAGGTTTAAAAGGCTGTCAGAAGCCTTTGAATCGAGAGCGCCAGTTGGCTCGTCCGCAAGTATTATGTGAGGGTTTGTAATGAGCGCACGAGCAACGGCCGCTCTCTGCTTCTGACCGCCTGAAACCTCATATGGATATTTTAAAAGCAAGTCCTCAATTCCAAGTTCCTTTGCTAAAGGTTCAATTCTTTTTTCCATCTCAGAATATGACTTGCCAGATAAGACAAGTGGAAGGAAGATATTATCCTTCAAAGTAAATGTATCCAAGAGATTAAAGTCTTGAAATACAAAACCTAAGTTCTCACGGCGAAATGCTGCGAGATCTTTTTCTTTTATATCAGTTGTTTTTCTATTTCCTAATACAATTTCACCTTTTGTTGGTTTATCGAGCGAAGCAAGAATATTTAAAAGAGTTGTCTTGCCTGAGCCAGACTCGCCCATAATCGCTACATATTCTCCCTCTTCTACTGAAAAAGAAACATCTTTAAGCGCCTCAACATTATTAGCACCAGATTTTGTTGTATAGATTTTTTGTAGGTTTTTAACCTCTAAAAGTGTCATCAAAATGACCTCCTTTTCTAGTTTACAACCACAGTATAAATCAAGGTGAATTGTGGTGCTATTTTTCTGTCTTACAAAATAATATAGCAACCTTACAAACTTGTAAGATTGCTAAAAAGTCAAATATCCACCGAATACTAAACAGTAGAGTGCTATTACGATTGGTTTAAATAGTATCACTGATGCTATAAAGGTTTTAAAATCCTGTTTTCCAAGTCCACTGAAATATACAAAGATATCATCTGGGAATAGCGGAATAGAAATAATTATCGCATAAAAAATATTGTAGTTCTTTTGACCAGCAATTCTCTCAACACATTTGTTGTATGCCTTTTCTGATATAAGGCCTTTAACAAAGGCTGGTCCATAATTCTTTCCAAGCCAGTATCCTATGATACAGCCTATAATATTTCCAACATATACATAGATAAATCCATGAACTGGTCCAAATATCATTGCTGCAGCAGCAACGAATAAAGGAACTGGGAAAACTGGAGCTATTACAAGCAAGATACGTATGATAACAAAAGCAAGAGGAGCGAGTACACCAAAGCCAGCCAAAAAAGTGCTGAGCGTTTCAACAGAATCAAAGTAACCTTTAACTCTACCAATAACCATCAATGCAACAAGCGCAATTATCATAAATAGAACTATTGCGCTTAGTATGTTTTTCAATCTTTTTGCATTTTGTTCTTGTGTCATTTTCCCACCTCCCACTTTTTCATTAACAAAGGTAATATATACCGGTTTTTCTAATAAAGTAAATACTTTTTATAAAACTGTAAGAAAAAAGTAAGAGACCAAAAAATCAATCTCGGTCTGATTCAACAACTTTTGCTGCAAATTTATAAAGTTCATCAAGACTCTCGAGCCTTCCAATTTCCGCCCTATACTGTGCAGCACCTTTTACGCCTCTAATATACCATGCGGCATGTTTACGTGCCTCTTTTATTCCAATACGTTCACCTTTGTATTCACAAATTTTTTGAACGTGATTTATCATCACACGCATAATTTCTGACATAGGTGGTTCAGGGATAATACGAAGTTCAGGTGATAAATATCCATTTATCTGTTGGAAGACCCATGGTCTTCCCTGCGCTCCGCGGCCGACAGCCACAGCGTCACACCCTGTGCGCTCAAGCATCGCGGATGCTGTCGGGCCATCAATAATGTCGCCGTTACCTATTACAGGTATATTCACGGCCTGCTTTACTGCAGCTATGGCATCATAGTTGATGCCCGGAGCATACATCTGCTCCTTCGTGCGGCCGTGCACTGTAACGGCGGCAACTCCGGCATCTTCCATACGTTTTGCAAATTCAACACAATTAATGTGCTCTGAATCCCATCCCGTTCTAAACTTTACAGTAACAGGCACATTCGTACCATCAAGTTCTTTTACAACAGCTCTTGCGATTTCCTCAGCAAGTGGCGGATTTTTCATAAGACTTGATCCACCGCCATTTCCCACTATTTTAGGAGCGGGACAGCCCATGTTGATATCAATCCAATTCGGTTCAAACTGGAGAGCATTTCTTGCGGCCTCGGCGAGAATCTTTGGATTATCTCCAAATATTTGAACCGCTGCTGGTCGTTCCTTGTCTGAGAGCATCAGAAGAGACTTGCTCTTTCGATCGCCCATAGTAAAGCCTTTGGCGCTGACCATCTCCGAAGTTACGCCGGCAGCGCCATAGCTCATACAGAGCTCACGAAAGGCGCGATCGGCCACGCCGGCCATAGGGGCCAGCAGCGCTTTACCTTCAATTTCTACATTACCAATATACATAATTAAATACCAAGGAACTCCCTTGCGTTATTGTTTGTTATTTCAAGTACTTCCTCTTTGGTCATACCCTTAATTTCAGCAATTTTTTCAGCCACATATTCAATTAGACTTGAATCATTTCTCTTTCCTCTAAAAGGAGTTGGTGCCATATATGGACAGTCGGTCTCAAGTAGAATCTTTTCAATAGGTATGGCCTCAACCACCTCTACTGCTTTCCTTGCATTCTTAAATGTAACTACTCCACCAACACCAATATAGAAACCGAGTTTAATATACTCTTTAGCCATCTCTGCGGAGCCACTAAAACAGTGAATAACACCGCGTGGTCGCATCTCCTTCAAGATATTAAATGTATCCTCATGAGCATCTCGATCATGCACTATTACTGGCAGATCAAGTTCGTTTGCCATGGCTATTTGTCTTCTAAAGAGATCAATCTGTTCCTCTTTTGGTGCGCCATCCTCATAATGATAATCAAGGCCAATCTCACCTACAGCAACAGCTTTTGGTTCACTCTTTAAAAGATCCCTAATAACATCAAGGTCACCCTTACGTTCCTCACCGATATCTTCAGGATGAAATCCCATAGCACAATAAATATAATCATATTTTTGCGCAAGTTGAAGACTGCGGTACGAAGACATCAAGTTCGTACCACAAGTGAGGACATGACTCACGCCCTTATTTTGAAGAAGACCGAGAAGTTCTTCTCGGTCTTCATTAAAGGCTTCGTCATCATAATGTGCATGAGTGTCGAAGATTTTTTCCATTATCTAAACTTTGCTCCTGTTTCGAAATCATCTACAAAGAGAACCTTTGCTCCACCATCTGCTGTATCTGCAGCAATAATCATACCCTGGCTCTCTACACCGCAAAGTTTTGCAGGTTTAAGATTTGCTACAACTACAACCTTATGGCCAATGAGGTCATCTGGTGTATACCACTTAGCGATGCCAGATGCAACAATACGTTCACCCTCACCGTCATCAAGTGTGAGTTTTAAAAGTTTCTTTGCTTTTGGAATTGGCTCGCAGGCTTTGATTTCTGCTACGCGAAGTTCAACCTTTGCGAAGTCATCAATCATAATCTCAGGGAGACCAACAATACCAGTTTTTGCATTGTTTGCCTTTTCAGCAGCCGCTGCCTTTTCCTGACGCTCGGCAACTGTTTTAATCATCTCCTCTTTGTCTACACGAGCAAAGAGTGGAGTTGCCTCGCCAACTTTAATGCCAGCCTCTAATACTCCAAAATTCTGAAGTTCATCATAGCTGTTACCATTCATGTTTGTCTGAGCAAAAATCTTATCAGATGTGTCAGGCATAAATGGCTTAATCATTACAGCGAGATATCTAATAGCCTCAAGGAGATTATAGAGAACCGTACCAAGACGTTCTTTATTTGCCTCATCCTTTGCGAGAGCCCAAGGTGCTGTCTCATCGATATATTTGTTAGCACGCTTTGCGATACCAAGGATAACATCGAGTGAATCAGCAATACGGTAAGTTGTGAGAAGATCCTCAACTTTTACAACTGCCTCTTTACATACAGCCTTGAGTTCATCGTCAAACTCGCCTGGGCAAGTTGGCGCCTGAATTACACCACCGAAGTATTTGTTTGTCATAGCAACTGTTCTATTAACAAGATTGCCGATAGTATTTGCAAGATCTGAGTTGTAACGCTCAATCATTGTGTCATATGTGATAGAACCATCATTAGCATAAGGCATCTCAGAGAGCAAGTAGTAACGAACTGCATCAACGCCGAAGAGTTCAACGAGATCATCTGCATAAATGATGTTACCCTTTGACTTACTCATCTTGTCCTCACCAAAGAGAAGCCATGGATGACCAAATACCTGCTTTGGAAGTGGCTCACCAAGTGCCATAAGCATGATTGGCCAGTAAATTGTGTGGAATCTTACTATGTCCTTGCCAATGATATGAACGTCAGCTGGCCAGAGCTTTTTATACAAGTCAGATGAACCATCTGGATCATATCCGATAGCAGTGATGTAGTTTGAAAGTGCATCAATCCATACGTAGATTACATGCTTATCATCAAATGTTACTGGGATACCCCATTTAAAGCTTGTACGAGATACGCAGAGGTCCTGAAGACCTGGTTTGATGAAGTTGTTGAGCATCTCTTTTTTACGAGCTTCTGGATAAATGAAGTTCTCGTTATTCTCAATATATTCCTCAAGTTGCTTCTGATATTTTGAAAGTTTAAGGAAATATGCCTCTTCTCTTGCAGGTTTTACCTCACGTCCACAGTCTGGGCACTTACCATCAACAAGCTGTGACTCTGTCCAGAAAGACTCGCATGGTGTGCAATAAAGTCCCTCATATTCGCTCTTATAAATGTCGCCCTGATCATAAAGTTTCTTAAAGATCTTCTGTACAACCTTCTCATGATCATCATCAGTTGTACGGATGAACTTGTCATATGTTGTATTAAGCAAGTCACAGATTTCACGAATCTCTCCTGCAACCTTATCTACGTACTCCTTTGGAGATACGCCTGCAGCCTTTGCATATTCTTCAATCTTCTGACCATGCTCGTCTGTACCTGTAAGGAAGAAAACGTCGTAGCCCTGCATTCGTTTATACCTCGCAAGAGCATCGGTCATAACGATTTCATAGGTGTTTCCTATGTGTGGCTTACGGCTAGTGTAAGCAATGGCAGTGGTGATATAAAACTTACCTTTATCAGCCATTTCAATTCCTCCTTTAAAAAATTTAAACTGCCAGAATTATCTGGCAGTGAATAAGCTTATTTCTGCTTTTTTCTATCTGATTTTTGTTGTAAGGCCTTGCGGTCTGCAACAACTGAAGCCATTTTTCCTTTTGCTGTATCAGAGGACTCACCCTCAACAAACTCATTCATGCTAAACTGAATTTCAAGATTGCGAAGGTATTTCTTTCTCTCGTTTTCCTCTGACTCTGCAAATGACTGCCAGTGATGTTCGATCTTCTTGAGATCCTCATTTTCCTCTATGCTTTTGCTGTCTTTAAAAGCAATTTTGCAACGTTCGTCCAAGTCTTTCACACACCCAAATAACCTAATACGCATAAATTTTAATATT
>JAGHSI010000080.1 GCA_018065925.1 Candidatus Limimonas coprohippi | reverse complement strand
CCTCTTGATTGATTTTGTGTTTTTTGATAATATTAAAATGTATCATTTTAAGTAATTATATTAGTAGCATTTGAGGTTGAAAATGGCAGAATTTTGCAAAAGAGAAAACTTAGATTACCCAATTTATTTATTCCACCAAGGTAATAATTCAAAAGCATATGAATTTATGGGTTCTCATCGTGTTGATGAGGACACAGTTGTCTTTCGAACCTGGGCGCCACACGCAAGCAGCGTTAGCGTCGTTGGTGAGTTCAACAACTGGGACAGTTATGAGAACCCAATGTACAAAATCAGCGACAGCATCTGGGAAATTGAAATAAGCGGCAAAATTGAGGAGTTTACCCTTTACAAATATGCCGTAAAAGCTGCTGACGGCCGTACTTTTTTCAAAAGCGACCCATACGGCTATCACATGGAAACCAGACCAGGTACTGCAACAAAGTTTTACAACCTCGATAATTATACTTGGAACGATGACTTATGGCTTAAAAAGCGTGCGAGTTCAAGCATATACAACCTTCCTGTAAACATCTATGAAGTTCACGCCGGTTCGTGGCGACGTTTTAAAGATGGCGAGAACTTTTCTTACAGGAAACTTGCCGACGAACTCGTACCATACGTAAAAGAAATGGGTTACACCCACATAGAATTCATGCCTCTTTCAGAGTATCCATTCGACGGATCTTGGGGATATCAAGTTTGTGGGTACTACGCCGCAACATCACGCTACGGCACACCTGCCGACTTCATGTACCTCATTGACACCTGTCACAAAAACGAAATCGGCGTAATCATCGACTGGGTGCCAGCGCATTTTCCAAAAGACGAATGCGGACTCTTCGAATTTGACGGTGAGCCTTGCTACGAATATGCCGACCCAAAAAAAGGTGAACACAAATCATGGGGAACCAAAGTATTTGACTTCGGTCGAAACGAAGTTCAAAGTTTCCTCGTTTCGAACGCAATGTTCTGGCTTGATAAGTATCATGTCGACGGCATCCGCGTCGATGCGGTCGCGTCCATGCTCTACTTAAACTATGACCGCGAAGATGGCGAGTGGATGCCGAACATAAACGGCGGCGTGGAAAACCTTGAAGCCGTTGCTTTCATTAAAAAACTCAGTGAAAACTTGTTCCGCGATCACGAGGATATCATGTTGATTGCAGAGGAGAGCACAGCTTGGCCAAATGTTACAAGACCAACTTGTACAGATGACAAAGCTCTCGGATTTAATTTCAAATGGAACATGGGATGGATGAACGACGTAATACGTTATTTCAATCTCGATGGCCTCTCTAGAAAGTACAATCACGACTGCTTAACATTTAGCTTCTTCTATGCATTTTCAGAGAATTTCGTGCTCCCTATCTCCCACGATGAGGTTGTACATGGAAAGGGTTCACTCATAAATAAACATCCAGGAAATCCTGAAAACCCTAATGAATATAAAGAGAAATTTGCCGGTTTAAGATCAATGCTTGCATACATGTATGCACATCCAGGAAAGAAACTTCTCTTTATGGGATCTGAATTTGGACAGTTTAAGGAATGGGACTTTGCTTCTGAACTCGATTGGGGTCTTCTTGAATATGATATGCATAAAAGAACTCAAGAGTTCACAAAATCACTAAACAATTTTTATAAAAACAATTCTGAACTTTGGGAAATCGATTACAGCTGGGAAGGTTTTGAATGGATAATCCCAGACGACAATTGCAACTCAGTACTTGCATTTAAGAGAAAAAATGACAACGGTGAAGAATTAATCGTAATCTTCAATTTCACCAAAGTTAATCGCGAAGGTTATCTCTGCGGAGTAAACCCTGGGACATATGAAGTGGTATTCAGCACTGACGACCCTTCTTTCGGAGGAACAGGTTACGCAACTACTGGTAAAGTTACAGCACAGTCTAAACCTATGCACAACAAACAAAACAGTATAGAAGTCAACCTTGCTGGAAACTCAGCATTGTTCCTTAAAAAAATAAAAGAATAAGGAGAATAAAGATGGCAAGAAAAAATGAATGTATAGCAATGCTCCTTGCTGGTGGTCAAGGCAGCCGCCTTGGTATACTTACAAAGAAAATTGCAAAACCAGCAGTTCCTTTCGGCGGAAAGTATAGAATCATCGACTTCCCGCTCTCTAACTGTGTAAATTCTGGAATTCACACAGTTGGCGTTTTGACACAATATCAGCCACTTGAACTCAACGACTATATCGGAAACGGTGAGCCTTGGGACCTCGACCGTGCAAACGGTGGTGTACACATTCTTTCTCCTTATCAGCAAATAGAAGGTACCGAGTGGTACAAAGGTACAGCAAACGCAATTTATCAAAACATAAACTTTATTGACAAATACGACCCTGAATATGTTGCAATTCTCTCGGGCGACCATATCTACAAGATGGATTATGCAGATATGCTTGCATATCACAAAGAGAAAAATGCAGCTTGCACTATTGCGATGCTTGAAGTCGACTGGGAAGAAGCTTCACGTTTTGGCCTCATGTTCGTAAACGAAGATGGAACAATCAGTGAATTTGAGGAAAAGCCAGCTGTTCCACATAGCAACAAAGCTTCTATGGGCGTATATATCTTCACTTGGAGTAAGCTTCGCGAATACTTAATAAATGACGAAGCAGATCCAAATTCATCAAACGACTTCGGTAAAAATGTAATTCCAGCAATGCATACAGCCGGTGAAACTTTAGTAGCTTACCCATTCAAAGGCTATTGGCGCGACGTTGGAACTATTGACAGTCTCTGGCAAGCAAATATGGATTTAATTTCTCCAGAAGCTGGAATTGATCTTGACGACCCAACATGGAAAATTTATGCGAGAAGCCCAAGTGCTCCTCCACAGTATATCTCCGATCGCGCTCGCGTTCGCAACTCTCTCGTTGCGGAAGGTTGTGAAATCAGCGGCGACATCGATTGCTCAGTACTTTTTGCAAATGTAACCGTTGAGGAAGGTGCTGTAATTCGTGACTCAATCATTATGCCTGGTTCTGTAATCAAAAAGAATGCGGTTGTTCAGTACTCTATTGTTGCAGAAAATTCAACAATCGGCGAGTACGCACGTGTTGGCAGCAGTGAACAAGAGTGTGAAAAAGGCGAGTGGGGAATTACAGTAATTGGAGAAAATGTAGAAATTGAAAAGGAACAAATTGTTCCCGCAAAAGCAATGATTGCAAAGGAGGATGCATAAAATGAGAGCTAAAAATGTACTTGGCATAATCCATGCTCAAAATTATGCCCCACAAACCTTGGCAGAGCTTACATCTTTTAGAACATTTGCCTCCGTTCCTTATGGCGGACGTTATAGAATGATCGACTTTCCACTTTCAAACATGGTAAATGCGGGAATCACTCAAGTTGGCATCATTACAGAGAGCAACTTCCAATCACTTGTAGACCACGTAGGTTCAGGTAGACCTTGGGATCTTGCACGCAAGCGTGAGGGCATGTTTATTCTTCCACCTTACAACACAAGCAGTGCCATCATTGGTCACGGAACAAAGCTCTCCTCTCTTTACAGTATTTCTGATTTCCTTGGAAAAGCACGTCAGGAATATGTTCTCATTACCGACACTAACACAATTTATAACATTGACTACAAAGACCTCTTTAAATTCCATACAGAAAAAGAGGCTGATATCACAATCGTTTACAAGCATGGTAAAGCCCCTGCTATTTCAGATCTTATGATGTTTGCAATCGGAGACGACAAGAGGATCAATGAAATTTCAGTTTCTAACGGCAACGATGCCGGTGCTGAGACAAATTACTCATTCAATATTATTCTTATGAGAAAATCTCTCCTTGAATACCTTGTTCGCTCAGCCATTGCACACAATGCGACATCATTTGAGCGCGACGTTATTCAGGCGAACCTTCAAACACTCAAGGTTTACGGCTATCCTATCACAGGTTATAGCGCAATGATTGATTCCCTCAAAACTTACTATAAAGCAAATATCGATCTCCTCGATTCAGAAAACAGAGGCCTTCTCTTCGACAAAAAGAAACCAGTTGATACAAAGATTTGTGATAATGTCCCTGCAAAATACGGTCTTGATGCAAAAGTATCAAACTCACTTATTGCTGATGGCTGCGTAATAGAGGGCTCAGTTGAAAACTGCATTCTCTTCAGAGATGTAAAAATTGCACGCGGGGCAGTAATAAAAAACTCTATCCTCATGCAGGGTACAGTTGTAGGTTCTAACTCAACATTAAATGCAGTTATCACCGACAAGAATGCTACCATCACATCAAACAAAAATCTCTCTGGTGATGCTTCTTACCCAATCTACATTGCGAAAGGCGCAACTGTATAAATTCGGAGGATTTAAATATGAAAATTTTATTTGCAGCAAGCGAAGCCACCCCTTTCGCTCAAAGTGGCGGACTTGGCGAGGTGGCTGGTGCATTGCCGAAGGCACTCGTTGAAAAGGGTGAAGATGTACGTGTTGTACTTCCCCTCTATGAGTGTGTAAAAGAGGAGCAGAGAAAAGACATGAAGTTCCTCTTCCACTTTGATGTACCTGTAGCTTGGCGCTCACAGTACTGCGGTGTTTTTGAGGCAAAAGCAAATAATGTTACTTACTACCTTTTGGATAACGAATACTACTTTAAGCGTCCAGGTCTTTACGGCTACTACGACGATGCTGAAAGATTCACTTTCTTCTCTCGTGCGGTGCTCGAACTCATCGATCAACTCGACGGATTCAAACCAGATGTAATTCATTGTAACGACTGGCAGACCGCCTTAATTCCTCTTTACTACAACTGCTTTTACGCACATAGAGATGGCTATGAAGGCATCCGCACAGTCTATACAATTCACAACATTCAGTACCAGGGAGTTTACGGATATGACATCTTAAATGAGATTATTGGCATCTCCCCTCCCGACTATTCACTAATTGATTACGACGGTTGTGTTAACTTCTCAAAGAGTGCAATCGAATGCTGTAATAAAGTCACAACAGTTTCGCCAACATATGCAAACGAGATTCTCGACCCTTGGTTCTCGCACGGTCTCGACTCAATTCTTTGGAAAAATTCTTGGAAACTTGTCGGCATCTTAAACGGCATTGACGTCGACAGTTATAACCCTAAGACAGACAAAGCGCTCAAATATAATTTTTCTGCTACAGCACGAGCAAACAAAGCAAAATGTAAAGCAGCTCTCGAGACACGTTTCGGCTTTGAGCACAAGCCTGACGTGCCAATTATGGCGCTTATATCAAGGCTTGTGTCGCACAAGGGTCTCGACCTCATTACAAATATGATTGACGAACTCCTCACAACCACAGAAGTGCGTTTTATCGTACTCGGCACAGGCGATGTGGAATATGAAGACTTCTTCCGTGGACTTGCGGAACGTCACCCGGACAAGTTCCGTGTGGAACTTGCTTTTGACACCGCACTCTCACGTCAGATTTACGCTGGAGCCGATATGTTCCTTATGCCTTCTAAGTCAGAGCCTTGCGGCCTTGCGCAGATGATTGCTCTCCGCTACGGCACTATTCCTATCGTGCGTGAAACTGGTGGTCTTAAGGACTCTATTTCAGATTGTGGCGACGGAAAAGGCAACGGATTTACTTTTAAAACTTATAATGCACAGGATATGCACTGGGCAATCAACCGTTGTATTGATCTCTATTACAACGACAAAGAACTTTGGAAAAAGCTCGTGACACGTGCATTAAAGTGTGACAATAGCTGGGCAAAATCAGCAGACCTTTATATCAACATGTATAAAGAGGCGCTTTCATAAAAATTAAAGCCGAGTGCAAAACACTCGGCTTAGTTTTATAAAAGACTGGCAATACTTAAATTTAGATAATCATTAGTCCAAGATGTCACTGTAGAAATGCTCCTTGGCTCTTTTTCCTTTGTAGCCTTCTTAGTTCCCCACTTGAGAGATCTAGTTATCGTTCCAAGATTGTTGGCAAGATAAGATGCAACATCAGGATTAAGCAAATTATCATCAAGCCACGTTGTTGAAACTACACCTTTTTTAACCCCAGCATAGAGAACGAGATATGTTGAAATTCCGTAAACTTGTTGAACATATTTTAAAAGTTCCTCATCCTTTGAAACCTTAGAGCCGATTGATAAAGCGGCACGAAGGATAGTGTCCGTGCTAAAAAACTCATCTTCTGGTACATCAAGAATTTTGACATTCTTACCTATATTAATAGTACTTTTAGAATTTCCTAGCAAGAAATCACAAGATACTTTATAATAGTTAGCAGCACGAACAACAAAGTTCAATCCACATTCACGAACACCATTTTCGTAATGTGAAAGAAGCGCCTGAGATATACCTAAATCTTTTGCGGCTTGCTTTTGACTTATCTTCTTATCTTTGCGAAGTTCCATAAGTCTAGTGGCAAAGACTGCAGAATTATTCATTTCTAATTTATTTGGCATGACGCCACCCCATTTATACAATTCGTAATATTTTCCATTAGTTGGAGTTTTATTATACTCAAAATTATACTCGGAGGCAACTATGAAAACCTACAAAATTCACCTCATCCGTCACGGTTTAACAAAGAACAACTTTGATGGCACTTACCTTGGACAGTTAGATGTTCCTGTTTGCGAGGAGGGTCTCGCTCAGCTTAAACAGATGAAAGAAGAGATGACTTATCCAGAAGTTGGAGCTGTTTTTTCAAGTCCGCTCATTCGTTGTAAGCAAACCGCAGAGATTCTGTATCCGGACCAACCACCAATTATAATCAATGAATTTAAGGAGTATAACTTCGGTGAGTGGGAAGGAAAAACAGCCGATGACCTTAAAGACGATGAACTTTTCAAAGCTTGGCTTTCAGGTGGTCCAGATGAATGTCCGCCTTTCGGCGAATCAAACGCCGCCTTTGGCAAACGCATCGCTGAAGCGTTTCAAAAAGTCGTTGAAGGACTTTTTAAAACCGGTGTTACCGATGCCGCTATAATCACCCACGGCGGCGTAATCATGAGTATTATGAGTATGTTTGCTCTTCCGGAGGCAGCAATGACCGATTGGCTCACACCTAATGGTTGCGGCTATACAATTCGTGTAACCCCTAGCCTCTGGACAAAAATATACAAAGCAGAAGCAATCGAAGAAATTCCATACATCGAACCTACTGAGGAAGAAGAAGCAGCATATCTTCAAAGCAACCCAGATCTCGATGCCTTTGGAAATCAATTAAGCGGATTTGGTTTTATTGACCTGGAGGAACAAGATGATTAAAGGCGCGATCTTTGATATGGACGGCACCGTTCTTGATTCTATGCATCTTTGGTACGATATCGGCCCTCGTTTTTTAGCGCACATAGGCGTGAAAACAGATCTCGATGTTAAAACCGAAACAAAGAACATGCTCTTCGAAGAGATGAACAACTATTTTAACAGTCATGGCATCACTGACAACATGTCCCTTGAAGAATTTACATACATTGCAAATTCAATGGTAGAAATCGGATATTATGATGAAGTGCAAGTCAAGCCGGGCGTTGTTGAATTCATTCAGAAACTCAAAGCAAAAAACATTCCTATTGTTCTTGCCACTGCAACTGACAGGTACCTCGTGAAAGCCGCTTTAAAGCGCAATGGTATTTCCGAGTATTTTGATGAAATCTTCACATGTAACGAACTTCAATGTACTAAACAAACTACAACAATTTATGATGCTGCGAACGAGTTTCTCGGTACTCCAAAAAGTGAGACATACATCTTTGAAGACACTATGACTCCTATCAAAACTCTTAGCACATCAGAATATAAAGTGGTCGGTGTTTATGACAAGTGGTCAGCCAAAAAAACTGATGAAATAAAAAAACTCGTTGATTTTTATGTAGAAAATTTAAACGAACTTGATATAAATGTTTTATAAAACTAAAGCCTCGGATTTCTCCGAGGCATTTTTTACTTATTCTTATACTGCTGTTTGAGTCTCTGTTCTTTACTCAAAATCATCTTACGAAGACGAAGAGAAATTGGAGTAACTTCAAGAAGCTCATCGTCGGCGATAAATTCCATGCATTGCTCAAGGCTCAAAGTTGTTGGTGGAACAAGTCGAAGAGCGTCATCCGAACCCGATGCTCGAGTATTAGTAAGATGCTTTGTCTTACAAACATTGCAAACAATATCTTCGTTCTTTGCACACTCGCCAACAATCATGCCCTCATAGACTTCAACACCAGGACCAATAAAGAGTTTACCTCTATCCTGTGTATTAAAGAGACCGTATGCATTTGACTCGCCCGTCTCATGAACAACGATAGAACCACGCTCGCGCATCTGAATATCTCCTTTATAAGGCTCATATCCATCAAAAATCTGGTTCATAATACCATTGCCATTTGTATCAGTGAGAAATTCTGAACGATAACCAATAAGGCCACGTGATGGAACAGAAAACTCAAGATGTGTTGAGCCACCGTCATGTGACATCATATCCTTAAGTTCAGCTTTACGTGAACCAAGTTTTTCTATAACATTACCAACATATTCAGATGGCACCTCAACAACAAGGAGCTCCATTGGTTCGAGAAGTTGACCGTTTTCATCTCTCTTAAATATTACTTTTGGACGAGAAACAGCAAACTCATATCCCTCACGTCTCATAGTCTCAATAAGAATTGAGAGGTGAAGTTCGCCACGACCCGAAATCTTAAATGTATCTGTTGTGTCTGTCTCCTCAACACGCATTGAAACATTTGTCTCAACCTCTTTGAAAAGACGGTCACGAATATTACGAGAAGTTACGAACTTACCTTCGCGTCCTGCAAATGGGCTAGTATTTACGATAAAGTTCATAGAAATCGTAGGCTCATCTATCTTAATAAAGTCAAGTGGTTCAACATGCTCAGGATCGCAAGCTGTCTCACCAATATTGATATCAGCGATACCTGAAACACAGATAATTTCACCAGCGCCAGCGCTCTCAACTTCAACTCTCTTAAGACCCTCAAAAGCATAAAGTTTTGAAATCTTAACGTTCTCTCTTGAACCATCTGCCTTGCAGAGAACAACCTGCTGGTTACGCTTGATAGTACCACGTTCAATACGTCCTACGCCAATACGACCTACATAGTCATCATAGTCAAGACTTGAAAAAAGGACCTGAAGTGGTTCATCAACTTCTCCCTTTGGAGCTGGAATTTCTTCTATGATAGATTCGTAAATTGGTCTCATATCACCAGCTCTATCTCTTGAGTCAAATGATGCATACCCTTCTTTTGCAGAAGCAAAAACAACAGGGAATTCAATCTGATCCTCATCAGCACCAAGTTCGATAAAGAGATCGATGACCTCGTCTACAACCTCTGCAGGTCTAGCACCTGGACGGTCAATCTTGTTAATAACAACTACAACTTTTTTCTTAAGACCAAGGGCTTTCTTTAATACGAAACGCGTTTGAGGCATGCAACCTTCAAAAGCGTCAACAAGAAGTAAAACGCCATCAACCATAAGGAGAATTCGTTCAACTTCACCACCAAAATCAGCATGGCCTGGAGTATCTATAATATTAATCTTTGTATCACCGAAATGAACTGATGTGTTCTTTGATAGAATTGTGATACCACGTTCGCGCTCAAGGTCGCCAGAGTCCATGACTCTGTCCTCTACTGTTTCGTGAGATGAAAATGTTCCGCTCTGCTTTAAAAGTTCATCAACCAAAGTAGTCTTACCATGGTCAACATGAGCGATAATAGCAACGTTTCTAATGTCTTCTCTAAGTTTCAAAATATACACCCTGTCTTTTTATTTATGTTTTATATAATACCTATACTTACTAAAACCGAAATAGAATTTTAACACTACGCCTTGCAGTTTGCAAGTACGAATGTTAAAATTAATTTGCGCAAGACATAAAAGTTAATACCTAGGGGCGCTGAATGTTCTTCGGATGAGATGTGAACCACAAAGTTCTTGTCCCTTAAACTTGATCAGGGTAATGCCTGCGTAAGAAAGGATGAATTTTATGAAATCAAACAAAACGTATAAACTCGTAGTCACCGCTATGTTAATTGCTCTTGCAACGATTCTTAATCAGTTCGCTGTAATTCAGTTGCCTGTAGGCGGTGGCGTTACTGTTTTTAGCCAAGTTCCAATCATCACTGCTGGCGTAATGTTTGGACCTCTTTGGGGCCTTTTCTCTGGATTTGTATTTTCACTTCTCCAGCTTCTCTTTGGCCTCGCAAACTTTTCCTATGTTAAGGGTGCAGTAAGTTTTATCGTCCTTGCACTCTTTGACTATATTTTCCCTTATACAATCTTGGGACTCGGCGATATGTTTAAAGAAAAACTTAAGAATAGAAATATAGAATTAGTCCTTGGAACTATAATTGTTTGCCTCATCCGTTTCCTCTGCCACTTTATCTCAGGTGCAACAGTTTGGGCAGAGTGGTCTGGCGGACAGAGTGTTCGTGCAATTCTTATTTATTCATTCACATATAACGGCTCATATATGCTTCCAGAGACCATTATTACTGTAATCGGTATCCTTGCACTTAACAAGTTCTTGTTCCCAAGACTTGATAAAAATGGAATGATAAAATAAATCTCAGAAAGGGGTATATCTTTGGCTGAGAAAAAAGAAATAAATGAAAAATCAAATGCTGAGGAATTGGCAGAACTCGTAAAAGAACTTCCAGGAGATGAGGAAGTTCTCTTAGACTTGAACGTAACTCCTGAAGGAGACGACAAAATTCCTCTTGATCCCGAGACCGGCCTCGACCCTGAAAAGCTTGAATCTGAACTCAACGATTTGAAAGATCTCGTTCAAGGCGAAATTGACAAAATGATGGAAGAAAACCCTGACTCCACATGGAAAGAAATCGTCAAAGAAGCTAAAGACAAAAAAGCAAATCGAGGCAAAGAAACAGTAAAGTTTTGCGAATGTTGTGGTGAAAACATAGTCGACGAAGATGAGACATACTGTGAGGAATGTCTTAATACTATGCGCCACTATCCATTTGTTTGGTGGAAAATTCTTATTCCTATTTTTGCTGTAATTACTTTAGTTTTAGCCTTCAGTTATTTTGCAATTTCCTATCCTGTTTTCAGCGAAACAGTAGCTGCTAATAAGCTCGCTGATAGCGGCAAGCTCACCTCTGCTCTTGCTGCATATGACAACATCAACGCTGAAATCAAAGTAACTGATAAAAACTTCGGAAATAGATACCTCAAGTATCAAGTAGCTATCTACGAAAAACTCGGTGTCGATGCATATGAAGATTTAAGCAAATTTATTGACCAAAACTTTAAAGGATCAGATCTCAAAAAGTTTTATAACAAGTCTGTTCTTAATGCCAAAAATAAAATCTCTTCATTCGAAAATCTCTATTCAGTCTTTGAGGAAGTTTATAATGGATCAAAGAATTATTCTGAATTCAGCGATGCATATGACAAAAAGGTTGAAGGTACCGACTACGATCCAGCACAAATTTATTACTATAAATACTATGCTGCAAATGTATACGGCGAGGGCATTTCAGTTCTTCGCGAAAACGTAGAGAAGATTAAAGAGGTTGACCCTGATGCAAAATCTCTTTATCTCCCACTTTTCGCCGAAATTGCTCTTAACGAGCAGAAATACGATGACATGCTTAAATATGCAGAAGAACTTTCTAAAGTAAATTCTGAAAGTCCATATGTGTATCTTTATAAGGCCGTATCCCACCGTTTCCAGGGCGACTTTGATACAGCATCAAAGGTTTGTGACGACGGTCTTAAAATTGATGGCACAAACACTTTGCTCAACTATCAAAAAGCTGTCATCTGCCTTCTTCAAGATAAGCAGTCAGAAGCATACTCGTATGCTTGCACAGCTTATGAATATGCAGATACAGTTAACTCTTATCTCTCTGCTGCCAGTCTCTATTCTCTTTGTGCACAACTTGAAGGTGACACTGAAGTAAATGAAGCAATTGTTGAAGAGGTTTCCGACTATGGATACGGATTTGCAAATGAAGTTCAAGAAATTCTTGATGGAAAGCTTACTGTAAAAGAGCTCTTCACAGAAGGTAAGGGGGATTTCACATGGCAATAATCACTTATATCTTAAAGATTCTCACTTTCCCAGGAGCATTTTTTAAAGGTTTCCTTGAGCATCTCGCATGCCGAATGTTTGAGATCCCTATAGAATATTCAAGATATTTCCAAAAAAATGAGCTTTGTGGGCATGTTGAACACATGCTCGCTCCTAAAAAAGGAAGCTTTGGTATATGTTTCATGCCACACATAATCAGCCTTATTTTTGGACTTTCATTTATCACTCCAGCAGCCATTAACTTTGTATATCTTGGCAAAGTTAATATCTTTGGAATTTTGTTCTTATATTTGGGTATTTCTTGTCTTCTCAACTGTTTCCCTCTTATCGAGGACTCATTAAACATGTGGGACAATTTATTCAAGAATAGTGAGACAAAAGCCATCACTAAAATCGCTCTTGCAGTTCCAGCAACAATCATGTATGCAGGCGCATATCTTGAGCATTATTTTATAACAGTTCTTACAACTGTAGGTTTTATATTTGCAATTCCTTACATCTTTACAATTTTTATTAGATAAGGGAAAAAAGGAAAGGCGTCCTTTTAAAGGACGCCTTATTTTTATATCTTATTTTAAATTAAAGAATTCATAAAACGCACGGAATGCGCTATAAACATCTATCTTTGCAACCACCTCAAAAGGAGCGTGCATTGAAAGAACTGGTACACCAAGGTCAACAACGTCGATGTCGTGGCTTGCAACATCAAGAGCAACAGTTCCGCCACCGCCGGCATCAACCGCGCCAAGTTCGCCTATCTGCCAAACAATATTGTTGGCCTCAAGATAGCCACGAACCTTTCCCATAAACTCGGCAGAGGCATCAGAAGAACCTGATTTACCACGTGCTCCTGTGTATTTTGTAATTACAACACCTTTGTTGATATAAGAAACATTTCGCTTCTCCATAACCTCTGGGAAAGTTGGATCAAACGCAGAATTTACGTCTGCTGAAAGGCACTCTGACTTTGACATCACGTCACGTCCTTCAGCACCAAAACATTCAGCAAGATCTGAAAGGAAGTAAGGAAGATAAGCTGATGTAAGACCTGTGTTGCCGTAAGAGCCAATTTCCTCCTTGTCAGTAAGAACAGTTACAACTGTGTATGCAGGGTCTTTAATATCAAAAGCTGCTTTTGCTGCTGGATAAGCACATACACGATCGTCATGTCCATAAGCACCGATCATACTACGATCAAGTCCAATGTCGCATGCTTTAAATGCTGGAACAATCTCAAGCTCTGCAGAGAGAAAATCCTTTTCAACAATTCCATATTTCTCGTTGAGGAGTTTTAATATGTTGAGCTTAACAAGATTTGAATCCTTGTCATCCTTGAAAGGACGGCTTCCAACTAATACATTGAGTTCCTCACCCCTTATACCATCAGCAAGAGTACGCTTTTCCTGTTCCTTGCCAAGGTGTGGAAGAAGATCGGTGATTACAAACTTAGGGTCATTATCATCCTCGCCGATATTTACAACAATTTTCTTTCCATCTGGCTTTACAACCACACCGTGAAGAGAAAGAGGAATTGTTACCCATTGGTATTTCTTAATTCCACCATAGTAATGAGTCTTAAAGAGAGCAATCTCCTCAGACTCATAAAGAGGATTTGGTTTGAGATCGAGGCGAGGTGAGTCAATATGAGCAACAGCGAGCTTTACTCCCTCAGTTATAGGCTTCTTACCTATTACTGCAAGAATAATTGCCTTCTCTCTTTGAACTTTATAAACCTTATCACCTGCTTTGTACTTCTTTGTTTTATCAAACTCTTCAAAGCCCAAAGCCTCAGCTTTATTTTTAAAATAAATTACAATTTCTCGTTCTGTCTTAGCCTCATTCAAAAAATCAATGTAGCCATCACAGAACTTGTCTGCCTTATCAACCTCAGCATCTGACATCTGAGATTTCATAGCATGCTCTGCGTCATAGCAAAGCTCTTCTTTTAATTTTTCAGCATCTGTTTTTGCCATGATATATCCTCCTAAACGTCGAGAGTTCCCTCTCCGCTAATTTTTACTTCTATCAAGCGTGCAGTATAAAGAACATATTTTTTAAGATTTTCTAAATCGCCATCGTTCTCAATATACACATCTGAATTCTGTTTGAAAAATTCATCGGTTTTTTGAATACTGATACGCTTTTCAGCCTCTTCCAAAGATATCGAATCTCTCTCCATAATTCTCTTGATTCGTTCCTCCTTTGGAGCAACTACGGAAACAATAAAATTGCAATCATAAGAAAGATTACTTTCAAATAGTTGAGGTGCATCAATAATTACTGCTTCATATCCATCAAAAAAAGCTCCTTGAACTTTTTTCTTTATTAATCTAACGATTTCAGGATGAGTAGTCTCGTTTAAAAGTCTAGTCTGCTCAGGGCTTGAAAAAGCAATTTCTGCAAGACGTTTACGATTAAGAGAACCATCCTCGTTCAATATTTCTATTCCATATACTGTGACTAGTTTGTCGAGAAGAGGTGAGCCCTTATCTGTTGCAAGCCTCGCTATAGCATCAGCATCAATAACAGCATAGCCGTACTTTTTAAGTTCTTCAGCAACAATGCTCTTTCCTGCACCTGTTGTACCAGTAAGTCCAACAATTATAGCTTTTCTCACAACTACACCTCCAACACTTTAAACTCAGCGGCGCGCAAGAGTCGGTTCATAACTGCAAGACCGACTCCCTCGTCAGATGGACATCTGACATAAAGCTTTTCAACATTTTTATCGTCACATGTGCGAAGTGCATCGAAAAGCTTTGCTGCGTGCGCGAGGTCATCATCCTCTTCGCCAAAATTTAAAGTTAAAATATCAAAATCTTTTTCTTCACCATCAAAAACAAGTACAGCAGTGTTTGCTGTAGCCTCTTTACCAATAAGCTCTTTAAAAGCTTCAAAACTTCCCTTTACAACAAAAACATCTGAAGATGGAGAGTAATGCTTATACTTCATGCCAGGAGATGCTGCTTTTTCTCCATCTTTAAGTTTTCCGAGTACAGCATCATCAATGATGAGTTCATCGCCAAGTACATCCTCAAGTTCCTCTGGGGTTACACGTCCCGGACGAAGAAGTTTAGGTTTTCTTGTTGCAAGAGTAATTACCGTTGACTCAACGCCAACCTCACAAGAGCCACCGTCAACAACTGCGTCAATTTTGCCATTCATGTCATTCATGACATGAGCCGCAGTAGTTGGTGACGGCTTGCCAGATGTGTTGGCAGATGGCGCCGCAAGCGGCACTCCAGCAGCCTTAATTATCTCCCTCGCTACAGGGTGACTAGGCATACGAACTGCAACAGTATCAAGACCTGCAGATACCTCGTCGGGAATTATATCCGCCTTATCCATAATAATGGTGAGTGGTCCTGGCCAAAAAGCATCCGCCAAATCATATACAACGGGCGGAACATATGCCACCAAGTCATCAAGTTCAGAAAGGTCTGAAATATGGACGATTAAAGGATTGTCCTGTGGTCTCCCCTTAGCCTCAAATATTTTTGCGACTGCTTTGCCATCAAGTGCATTAGCAGCAAGGCCGTAAACCGTCTCGGTTGGTATACCGACAAGACCACCCTCTTTTAGGATGGCTCCCGCCTCTTTTACCTGTTTACTTGTCAGTAATTTTGTTTCCATTTATTATTCCTGATCTGCTTTTAATTTTTCAGCTGTATCCGCTGTGATAAGTGCATCGATAAGTTCATCAAGATCGCCATCCATAATCTGGTCAATCTTATATAAAGTAAGATTAATACGGTGATCAGATACACGGCCCTGAGGGAAATTATATGTACGAATTCGCTCAGAACGGTCGCCTGATCCAACCATTGATTTCCTTTGGTCAGCACGTTCGGCTGCCGCCTTCGCAAGCTGTTCCTCATAAAGCTTTGTGCGAAGAATTGTAAGAGCCTTATCCTTATTTTGAAACTGTGAACGCTCATCCTGACACTCTACAACAAGGCCTGTTGGAATATAAGTTACTCTAATAGCCGAGGATGTCTTGTTAACCTTCTGTCCACCAGCACCAGACGATCTAAATACGTCGATTTTAACGTCCGCCATATCAAGTTCAAAGTCTACTGCCTCAGCTTCAGGTAATACCGCTACAGTTACTGCGGAGGTCTGAATTCTTCCCTGCGATTCTGTTTCTGGAACTCGCTGAACTCTATGAGTACCACTCTCAAATTTAAATCGAGAATAAGCGCCATCACCCTTAATTTCAAAACTAACTTCTTTGTAACCACCGAGTTCAGTTGAGTTCTCACTCATAATTTCATATTTATATCCTTTAGTCTCAGCATACATTGTATACATGCGGAAGAGAGAATGAGCAAAAAGCGCAGATTCTTCGCCACCTGTACCCGCGCGAATCTCAACAATAACATTCTTGTCATCGTTAGGATCACGTGGAAGGAGCATAATCTTTAGCTCTTCAGATATAATTTCCATTGCCTCCTTGCCAGACTTAAAGTCTTCCTGTGCAAGTTCAAAAAGTTCTGGGTCGAGCCCACCCATATCGATGAGTTCTTTAGCTTCAGCAAAAGTCTTCTCTGCCTGCTTATACTCACGGAACTTCTGAACAATAGGAGTTATCTGCTTTAACTCTTTCATTAAAGCAGTATATTTTTCCATGTCAGAAACTATAGAAGGATCTCCTATCTGTTCTTGAATGGATTCATATCTTTTTTCAACTTGTTCAAGTTTATCTAACATAAAAAACCTCTTTAAGTAGAATTCAAGATAGTATAACACTTTTTCTTGTTTTATAAAAGGTATGTGATATACTTTTATTGTTATTTAAAGCCTTATTCAAGGAGGATTAAGCCTTATGCAAAAAGAATATGTCTTTGATGCAGCAGACGCTGCTGAAAAATGCATCCAGTGGCTTCGCGACTGGTTTGATGAAAACGGTAAAGGCTGCAATGCTATACTAGGCATTTCAGGAGGAAAAGATTCCTCTGTTACTGCCGCTCTTTGCGCAAGAGCTCTCGGCAAGGACAGAGTCATCGGTGTCCTCATGCCACAGGGCGAGCAGCCAGATATAGATTATTCCAAAGAACTCGTGGAATTCCTTGGAATTAGGAATTACACAGTTAACGTTGGCAAAGCGATTTCTGATCTTTTAGAGGCGACCGACGAGGCCGTAAAAGCCTCAGAGAGTGAGCCTTTTGAAATCTCAGTACCAGCAAAAACTAATCTCCCACCAAGAGTTAGAATGTCCGTTCTATACCTCGTCGGCGCATCAAACAACGGCCGTGTAATCAACACATGTAATCTCTCTGAAGACTGGGTCGGTTATGCTACAAGATACGGAGACGGAGCTGGCGATGTGGGACCTATATCAAACTTCACAGTTGAAGAGGTCAGAGAGATTGGCAGATACTTAGGACTTCCAGAAAAATTTATAATAAAGCCACCTTCAGATGGTCTCTGCGGAAAAACCGATGAGGACAATCTCGGTTTTACATATAAAGAAGTTGACGACTATATCCGCCGTGGTATTGAA
The DNA here is from genome assembly GCA_018065925.1 of Candidatus Limimonas coprohippi. Lineage (GTDB taxonomy): Bacteria > Bacillota > Clostridia > Oscillospirales > Acutalibacteraceae > UBA1227. The sequence goes on along the minus strand of JAGHSI010000080.1, from coordinate 1,230 downwards.
CCAGAGCATAAAGAACGAATTGATTATCTTCACAAGCTCAATTTGTTCAAACTCTCTTATATGCCGACATTTAAATATTTTGAATAAAAAATAATCCCCGCTTTTTAAAGCGGGGATTTTCTTATACTAAAATGTAAGAATTAGTCGTCAAGTCTGTCCTTATCAAGTTCAGCAAAGTACTTGATTGTACGAACCATCTGGCTTGTGTAAGAGTTCTCATTGTCATACCATGCAACAACCTGAACTTCCCAAGTATGCTCAGAAATCTGCTCAACCATTGTCTGAGTAGCATCGAAAATAGCACATTTTGCACCGATGATATCAGATGAAACAAGTTCTTCCTCTGTGTAAGCGAAAGACTCTGATTCAGCAGCCTTCATAGCTGCATTAATCTCATCAACAGTGATTTTAGAGCCCTTAACTACAGCACAAAGAATTGTTGTTGAACCTGTTGGAACAGGTACACGCTGTGCAGAACCGATGAGTTTACCATTAAGCTCTGGAATTACAAGACCGATTGCCTTTGCAGCACCTGTTGAGTTAGGAACAATGCTACAAGCAGCAGCTCTAGCTCTTCTAAGGTCACCCTTCTTATGAGGACCATCAAGTACCATCTGGTCACCTGTGTATGCATGAACTGTTGTCATGATACCACAAACGATTGGAAGATGATCATTAAGAGCCTTAGCCATAGGAGCAAGGCAGTTTGTTGTACAAGAAGCTGCAGAAATAACCTGATCTTCTCTTGTCAAAGTCTTATGGTTAACGTTGTATACGATAGTCTTGATGTCGTTACCAGCAGGAGCAGAGATAACTACCTTCTTTGCACCAGCCTGAATGTGTGCCATTGACTTTTCTTTTGATGTATAGAAACCTGTGCACTCGAGAACTACGTCTACACCGATTTCACCCCAAGGAAGTTTGCTAGCATCAGCTTCCTTGTAAATTTCGATTTCCTTACCATCAACGATGATAGAGTGGTCTGTGCTCTGAACCTTGTCAGCAAGAGCGTAACGACCCTGAACTGAATCGTACTTAAGAAGATGAGCAAGCATCTTAGGATCTGTAAGATCGTTGATAGCTACTACCTCATAATCTGGAGCATCAAACATCTGTCTGAAAGCAAGACGTCCAATACGCCAAAACCGTTAATTGCTACTTTTACCATTAAAATATGCCTCCCGTTTAATACAAAAAACATTATTATTTACTTTTTGTAAGATACTATCT
>JAGHSI010000049.1 GCA_018065925.1 Candidatus Limimonas coprohippi | reverse complement strand
AACCCTTGCCACATTCCTCCATTCTTAAATCCTAAACAGTTTGATAAGTTCTACTGGCCAACATACAAGAAGATGGTTGAATATCTTCATGAAAATGGTGGCCACATGATGACATTCTGCGAGGGTGACTGGGGTCCAAACATTGATCATCTTGCAGATTTGCCAGATAACTCTGTAACATTTATTTGCCCTACTGAGCGTCTTTTAGAAATCAAGAAAATTGCCAAGAACAACTCCGTTATGGGTGGTATGCCACAAGCGATGTTACGTGACTCTACTACTAAAGAATGTATTGAACACGCAAAGAAGATAATTGACGAAGTAGCACCTGATGGACATTTCGTATTCTCAACGGACAAAGTTTTGATTGCTCCATCTGATGCAAAGATTGAAAATCTTCGTGCAGTAAACGAATTCGTACACACATACGGCCAATACTAATAAAGGAGAAACGTTATGGTTGATTTTAATAAAAACAAGGCCCTCTACGCTGAGAAGAGACAGCGCATGGTCGATGTAGCAAACGGAAAAACACCGGACAGAATTCCCGTTTGCTCATTTATCGAGAGCTATGCGCTCGCATACGCTGGCACTACTATTGCCGACGTAGAGGGTCATCTCATCAAACACGCAAAATCATACGGCGAAATTTACAAGGACATCTATTTTGACTGTGCCTATGTTTCATACCTTACTCACTCAATAAAACTCGGTAAGGTTTTAGGTTCTGAGGTATTCTTTGCATCTGATGACGGTGTAACACTTCAGCACAAAGAAGATTGCCCAATGACACCAGATGATTACGCTACAATTTCAAAGGACCCTGTTAAGTGGATTCTTGATGAATTCCTTCCACGTAAGTTCCCAAAGTTTGACGCATCAAACGAGGATCAGCTCAAGGCATTCTTCAAGTCTCTCCCACCTTTCCTTGAATTTGCGGGTTCACTTGTTGTTGGTAACCTTTACTTTGAAAAATTCCTCGGTATGCCTGTTGTAGTTGGCGGTTCTGCAGAGATGCCACTCGACTTCTTCTTTGACTTCCTCCGTGGTTTCAAAGGCACTACTATCGATATTCGCCGTAATAAGGCAGCACTTATCGAGGCAAAAGAGGCCATCAAAGATTATTGCTACGATCTCACAAAGATGACTCATCTCATGATGACAATGCCTCCACACATAAAGACACTTCCTTGGCTCCTTGATAACGGCGTTAACTCAGTTATTCTCGGTGGCGAGCCAAAACTTCAGGAATTCCCATGGATCTTAAATCCATGTCACATGCCTCCATTCTTGAGCGATGCTCAGTTTGAAGAGCTCTATCTCGATGATTTTGTTGATTTTGCAACATACATTCAAAATCACGGTGGTCACATGTTCACTGTACTTGAAGGTCAGTGGGGCAACAAGAAACTTGAATTGCTCAACGAACGTGTACCAAAGAACTCAGTAACTTTCGTAGTAGAAAACGACGACATCTTTGAAGCTAAGAAGATTCTCGGCAAAAACAACTCTATCATGGGTGGTATGCCACTCTCACTTCTTAGAAACGGAACAAAGAGTGAATGTGTCGACTATGCAAAGAAACTCGTGAACGAAGTTGGTATCGACGGTGGTTACGTATTTGCAACTGACAAGGTTCTTCTCGCTCCTGGCGATGTAGACTTAAAGAACTACGCAGCAGTTAACGAATTCGTACACGTATACGGACAGTACTAATAAAGGAGAATAGATATGGATAACAAATTACCTGAGTATAAATATGTAAACAACCCAAAAACACTTTCAGAAGTTATGATAGGCTTTGTTAGAAACATCCTTGAGACAGTTCTTCCATTCCTTAAAATTGGACCTTTCCCAGGTCTTCTTGACAAGCTCTTCGCTTCAAAATTTGCAAGATCCTTCCTCGGTTCTTATGCAATGCTCCTTCTCATGTAAAAGAGATAAATAAATAAGGGTAGATGCCAACGCATCTACCCTTATTTTTATTAAAAATTAGGAAACTCTCTTGCAAACCAGATATCGTCCATAGGGACGGAAAATTCTTTTCCGTTAAGATAAGAAAGAATTCCAGCATCTGTAGTGAAGTCAAAGATGAGTTTATATGAATAAAGGAACTGTTTTTTGTATCCAAGTTCCTTATTCAGAGCATTAGAGCCATATTTTCCATCGCCTACCAAAGGGCAACCGAGAAATGCCATATGAGCCCTAATTTGATGAGTTCTACCCGTGAGCAACTCAACCTCAAGAAGTGAGATGTTACGCTTTCCAGAGCGTTGTGCAAGCACCTTGTCGGTCTTTAAGACTTTATAGTATGTCTTAATCTCTTTTGAGCCAGGTACCTGTCTATCAAAGACTTTAACTTGATTCTTTGATTCATCCTTTATGAGATAATCAACCACCAAATCCTCAGTCTTTGGTGGAATACCATGAGTTACACAGATATAGAATTTATGAAGTTCCCTATCCTTCACCTTTTGGTTCATGATGCGTAAGGTCTCTGCATTCTTCGCCGCCATTACGATACCGCCGGTGTTTCTATCAATTCTATTGATAAGAGCCGGCGTAAAGACTGTCGGCGACTCGGGATCATATTCACCCTTATCATAGAGATAATGTTTAACACGTGATATTAAAGTATCGACATACTCATTATCATCCGGATGAGATAAGAGGCCTACCTTCTTATCAAGTATGATAATATTCTCATCCTCATAGAGTATGTGCAAATCAAGAGAGGCATGCAAAAAGTCATAGTGTGGATCTGGCTTTTCAAAGAACTCATCATTGATATACATATCAACGATATCTCCGACAGCAAGACGTGTTGAAATCTCAGCTCTCTTTCTATTAACTTTAATCTTCTTAGTTCTTATGTACTTATACATGAGTGACTGTGGAAGATTTGGCAAGTTTTTAGTTATAAACTTGTCGAGTCTCTGATTAGCAGAATTGCTATCAATTTCAAAACTTTTCACACTTTACCTCCTCTCATGAGATTCTAGAAAATTTATGCTCTGCATATATCTGTAAAACAAAAGGAAGAAGCAAGAATATGAAATAAATTGCGTAGAAGAAATAGCTGATTCCTGTTATCGCAGTCGTCTCGATATATGGATCAAATATAAAGTAAGTTTGTTTTAAGCTTATGGCTGAAAACATAGCAATCAAGAATAATGAAAAAGAAAAGACAACTCCTCTATCCCTATTATCAAAGCGATAAATTGAGTAAGCTGTTCTGCCTTTGAGCGAATATCCTCTGCACTTCATGGATGCAGCACTCTCAATAAAGTTTTCAAGCGCCCATGTTATAGCAATAGAGAGAACTGAGCAGAAGTTTAAGAAACGTCTCAAAAGATTTCCTTGACCTATGCCTTTTCCTATCTCACATCTTGAGATGTTAATCTTTTTAAACTGATTTATAAACCTCGGCACCGCTCTGACAATTATAGAGATGAAGAGCGACAATTTAGGTGATACTCTACCGAACAAATAGATTATTTTATCGGTCGAGAATATGCTGACAAGACAGGATAAATTCATGACAAGTGCAGCTATCTTAAGTGCTCTAATGGCGCCAAAGAGAATTGATTCGATTGTAATATTGTTTCCAATAAAGTTGGTCGAGATTGCTGTGATTCCAAAATGTGTATAGAAAGAATAATACCACACATAGGCCACAGTCAAAATAGCCAACAGAAAATTTAATATCAGTTGTTTTGGACCATTCACTTTTATCGAGTAGATAAACATACAGATATATGCTATTAAAACATATACAGGATGATTAATTGAGACAATAAAAGCAATAGATGCAACAAAGTATATTAGATTAATTAATGGATGATAACTATCAAATTTCATTTATTCCATCATTCCGTATTTTAATTTGATTCTGTTCAACTTTTCAAGCATTGGTTTTGAAAGAAATACCAATGTGAGAACTGTGCATATTGCAAGAGAAATATTGGCAGGAAAACCTGACACATAAAATGGCCATGCTGACTTAAGAGTTGGTTTTGCAAGCATAGTTAAGACAGAACTTGTATCAAGTGCAGGTCCGACAACGAGTAAGACAATTAAGAAGCCGGAGATAGCTTCCTTTACTCTGCCATTACCAGTTACTAAGCCCTTTTTTGAGAGGAAACCTGCAATAAGTCCAGAAAGTCCCCAGGAGAACATCTGCCAAGGAGTCCAAGCACCCTGGCCAAAGATAAAGTTTGATATTAGAGCCGTCATTGCGCCGGTCAAGAAGCCTGCCTGTGAGCCAAAGGCAAAGCCGGCAATCATTATCATACCGATTACTGGCTTAAACATTGGCACGGCGATAAAGGCCGCTCTTGACGCAACAGATAAAGCAACTAAAACGGCAATTACTACAAGCTCTCTCGCCTCTGGTTTTCTATCTTCAAAACTTATGAAGAAAGGAATCATGCAAAGAATTACCATGAGTGTACCAGTTATGTAATAGTGAATATTAAACTTCCAAGTTAATACAATTAAAGCTGGTGCAAGTATCAAGGTAGTCAGTATAGTGATCAAAGATTTTTTTGACATAGATTAATTACATCCTCACAGTTGATTGCATTTGAGAAAATATGACGCGACATTCTGTTGGCGGCAGTTGTGTAGAAACTGTTCATTGAGAAGAACTTATTAGGTGTATTAGTTGTAATTACTGTGCCGTTAAAGAACATAGCGCATATATCAGCATAACGGGCGCAAAATTCCACATCATGAGATACCATTACTATAGTGACGCCCTTCTCGTTGAGTTTCTTCAAAATCTCTGCAAACTTAATCTTAAAGAAACTGTCGATTCCCTTTGTAGGCTCATCGAGAAGTATTATCTTAGGATTAGTTAATAACACTTTTGCAAGACCAACTCTCTGCTGTTCACCGCCCGAGAGATCAAATGGATGTGAGTCTAAAAGATCAGTAATCTCACAGAGGTCAGCAATTTCTCTAATCTTATTTTCTTTATCGGCATCACTGCCTCTAAGCATCTCAAGTAAATCCTCTTTTACTGTCTTCTTAACAAAGAGACTCTGAGGGTCCTGTGGCATCATTGCGAGATAGTTTTTGAAGAGTTCGCTATCTTTGTATTTTGTGAGACGTTTTCCATCAAGGAGTATCTCTCCTCTGTATGGCTTACAGATATTACAAATGGATTTGAGCATTGTTGATTTACCAGTGCCATTGCCGCCTACTATTGCAAAGAGTTTACCGTGAGGAACCATAAAAGATGTTCCACAGAGGATGTCAGGCGAATTCTTATCATATCTGTACCATACTTCTTTTACCATGATTGCTGGATTCATGCCTTCATCCAGACGTACTTCTGGTATGTCGATTTCCTTTTCTTTGATATCTTTGCCCTCAAAGATAGTTGAAAGGAAATCGCCTCCCTCACGTACAGTCAAAGGACATTCGATATTTTTATCAAACTTATCCTCTACTCCGTAGTACACCTGTACAGGAGTAGGCATAGCAGAAAACATCTCATTGTTTTCTTTTTTTAAGTACTCGCCTATTTTTCTAGGCTCGTCACATGCAATAATCTTTCCCTTATCCATTACAACAACTTTATCAGAGGCATAGAGCACATCCTCAAGTCTGTGTTCTGTGATGATGATTGTTGTTCTAAGTTCAAGATTGATTTTTCTAACTGTATTTAAAAAGTCGGATGCAGCAATAGGGTCAAGTTGTGACGTAGGCTCATCAAGGATGAGCACCTCCGGCTGCATCGCCATAATAGAGGCGAGGTTTAAAAGCTGTTTCTGGCCTCCAGAGAGCTCAGAAACGTTCTTGTTAAACCAGCCCTGAATACCAAAATATGAGGCCATTTCGGCAACTCTAAGCCTAATTGTCTTCTGATCATATCCAAGACTTTCGAGGCCGAAAGCCAACTCATGCCATACCTTATCAGTTACTATCTGATTATCAGGGTTTTGCATAACGTAACCTATTTTAGATGACTGGTCACGAAGATCGATAGAAGATAATAGTTTATTATCAAAGTACACCTCACCGCTTGTTGTACCGTGAGGAGTCAGGACAGATTTTAAATGTTTAAGGAGGGTTGTTTTACCACTACCGCTCTTACCAAACACGGTGACATACTCACCTTTTTCTATCGACAAATTAATGTCTTCAAGTGCCAGTTTGTCAGGCATTGTAGGATAAGAAAAGTTTAAATTCTTGATCTCAAAATGCGCCATGTTATCTCCTCCTTTATGTTAAGTATCGTCGGCAAGCTAAGAAATAGAACATATGCGATAAAGCCCACCAAAGTATAGATGTTATCAAACCAATTAATAGATATCTCTGGGAGATACTCTACTTTTGTTGCTCCGCTTATCGAACAAAATGCAACAATACCGAGCAACAAAATCATTGTAATCAGAAGAGATAAATCGTGGTAATCAAACCTGTATATCGAATAGTTCGTGCGCTTTCCGGTACCGTAGCCACGGCTCCTCATACTATCAGCCGTGCTAATACCACCTTCGAAAGCCCACGACGTTAAGGACGACAAAATCGACTCAGCATTCTTGAGTCGGTCTTTTTTGTCTCCGTTTTCGCCGGCAAGACCTATGCATTGTCTTGCTGTACTAATCTGTTTTGCCTTCGTCGAATAATTTGGTACAAACCTCATTACCATAGAAATAATCATTGATATCGCCGGCAAAACAGGTCCAAATATATAGACAAACTTATCCGATGTCATTATAGCGTTGTATGACGAAAACCAAAGGATTACAGAGACAAAAATAGATGCGAAAACAAACCCATATGTCAATGCTTCTAAAGTAAACGACCTATCATTAAAATAAGTAAATAGAACCGTATTACCAGCAGTATTTAAAATAGGATTAATAACTGTTACAAAAGCAAAAACCAACAACAAAAATCCAATCATTTTAAGCGACTTCAGACCTTTTGTTGATAAATTAAAGGCCAGTGACATAAAAATAGATGCGACAAGATAAGCAGGATGCATAAAAAGCATACTGCAACATATAGCACCAATAAAAAATGTGAAATTAATTATTGGGTTATATTGTGAAAATCTTGTCGCATTTTCCATTTATAATATGCCTCTAATTCATATAACAGCCTACATCTTCGCCAAGGCCTTTACAGGTGTAACACCAAACCATATTGTCTCCGCTTTCCATTTTAAACGAGCTACATCCATAGTTTGGGAACCACCCATTTACTTTGTACATCCAACCCGACTGGGAACCACAGTTACCTTCATAAAGATGGTTTATTCCTTCAACATAGTAACTGTCATAGCCTGGCGTATATGAATACTCAATTTGTATTCCATAGGCATCACAGACGTTTTTAAGTACGTCAAAAGCCGTATCTCCCTCTTCAAAATAAACTGTTGTTCGAGGCAAAATAATACCGTTTGATGGAACATACGCCTCTTTGCCAGGTGTGAGATTTTGACGGTTGTTTAATATTGTATCACAACGAATCTCTATTGTACATTTAAGTTCAACATCTTCCGTAGCAGTTGTAGTAGGTTTTGAAGATTTAGTTGTAGTAGGTTTTGAAGATTTAGTTGTAGTGTTAGTCTTTTTTGTCGTGGATACCTTTTTAGATGTCTTCTTTGTCTCTTTTTCATTAACAGTTTTTACAGATGTACGTTCAGTAATCTCATCTGACTTTGATGCAGTAATCTCATCTGACTTTGATGCAGTAATCTTATCTGACTTTGATGCAGTAATATCATCACTGCTCTCTTCTGAAATTACTTTTCCGTCTTTTAAAACTACGTCGCCTGATTTTGCTGCTTTTGTAGTAGGTTTTGTGGTAGACAGTGTAACTGTTTCAGAAAGTGATGCACCTTTTTGGCTTTTTTTGATAGATGTAACACCAATAGTGGCACCAACAGCAAGAGCCAAAACAAGGAAAATCATTAAAGCATTAAGAATTTTATTCTTATTCATCTGTTTCTTTCTTTCCTCTCAAAACTATTCCAAGTCCAATTAACGAGATCCCGAGAATTGTTACTGAACCAAAAACATCATTTTCATCCAATGTATTTGCAATGGTTTCAACTTCTGATTTAACCTTTGTTAACGTATCCTTAAGCTTAACAGGGATAACAATATCGTTAGTTGGTTTTTGATTATTGTTTTCGTCATTAGGAGTTTCTTGCAAAACAAGTCCACATTTAGTGCAGACGCCGTCACCATCAAAGTCATGTTGTTTATCAAGTTTGATAGTATAGGTTCTTTCTGCGTTTGAACCATCAACATAGCTCTTTACATTGAACTTAAGCTCATCAGCATCTGACAAATCAATATCGTTCGCTGTCCAGTATCTATTAGGGTTATTTGGCAAACCTTTTTCAAGAATTGTAATTGGAGAGCCTACGGCTTTACCATCTTTATACTTTGTAAGTGTAACTGCGTCACTCATATCTGCAGCTGTTGATGTGTTATAAATTTTAATTACTTGTTCGCCATCTATATTAACAGTTGCATCACAATCAACTGTCAAAGTATAGTCTAAATCCGCATAATTTATTTCTTTATCAAGAGTTCCTTCGCTAAATGAAAGAGACTTGATTATTGGGTGAACATATTTCTGATTAGTTGTGCCTGGATATACGACATAACTGTATTCAACAGGCTTTGTATCTTCAGTACCAACCGGAGTTACTACAACTTTTAAATTGAGTATCTTATCAGCATCAAAATTGAAATCCTTAATTTCCTTTGAAATACCGCTCTGGAGATTTAATGTATTCACTTTTTCTCCATCATACCAATACTTGAGTTCAATTTTATTATTGTAGCTCTGAGTAACAACCTTTGCGATAAGACTGTAATTTGTCATTGCAGAAGTAGCTTTTGTCCAAGCAGCATTGTTACTTTCAACCTTGTTCCAGTTAAAGCCATTTGTATAAGTATTAAGGCCACCAACTACACTGATTGATGTAACCTTTGTAGAGTCTTCATAAGATGGCTTGATTCCAGTATCCTTAACATCAAATTTAATTGATGGAAGTACACCAAAGCTGCCGAATTTCTCAGATGCATTCATATTAGCTGGTACACCAGCATCAGTAATATCACGATGTGCGCCAAAATCACTTCCCATACTTGAAAGTGATATATAACCTTCAAGGCTATTAGTGCCAGGAGTATTTGCAGTAAATGAAATGCTATTTACTGTTGAGAAATCATACTGTGTTCCTTTGCTTGTAAGAAGGAACTCGTCATTAAGCATATATGCAGTCTTAGCAGTACCTAAATAACCTGGATTATAAATACCGCTAAATTTTGGAACAGGCATATCAAGCTTATCGAATGAAATTGTCACTTTATCGCCTGTTGATATCTCTGGTGCAGCGTTTGTCTTCTCAATACCTGTAGTTTCATTCTTAATCGTGTAACTAATTTTGCGTGCACGAACCACTTGGTAGTCTGTGCCGTTTGCAGTTTCGATAGCAATGATGTTATTACCTGTTGTAAGTGGAACACTATATGCTCCATCTTTCAAAGTTGCGTTTTTTGTTGATCCAACACTTGTACCAACAACATTTGTAACCTTAATTGATTTAATAGATTCTGATGGCTTTAATACCAAATTATAATTGTCGCCTGCGTAGTAGAACGTATCAAATTCAGCATCTAAATCACCGTCGCTTGTAACAGGGTTTAACGTTACGCTCGCATCGTTACCAACGTTTACAACAAAAATTCCATAGCGATCAGATTTAGTTGCACCAAATCTTGAGAAAGATTCAGCTGATGGTGGATTTGCACCATATACATCAATTGCATCATAGTAAATAGCAACAATTGCAGTACCAGCTTTCAAAGCCTTGATATTAAGCCAGTTGCCACTTGCGTTGCCACTGCAAGCGCCTGTATCAGGACTAATTGTGACAACGTCGTTTCCTGACAAAATTGAATAGTGGAAATCAGGTTCAATCATCTGGTTGCCAGTTGTTGTATTTACAATCTGCCATGCTGCCCTAAATGCGCGAAGTTTAAATGTATCACCAACATTTAAAGAGAGCTTGTTCTTAGAATTTATGTTAAGCATTACGCTATTGTCATCATAAGCCATAGCGCTGTTTGTTGTAGTTACACCTTTATCGCTTGGGAATGTAACCTTAATATCATTGCCATCTTTTATATAGCCAGCTTGTGTGACCTCACCTGGCTTTGAAACTCTAAATTGGTAATTGCTGTGCGCAGCAGTTGATTTGAACATATAGGTTGTTGTTCCATCAGCATTTGCTACACTAGAGTCTGGGGTCAAGGAAGTTACAACAAAGTTTTTTTCCTGCTTGTAAAATGAAGTTGCTGCATCCGTTGGCGCAGTGACCTTGATCATTTTATACTGTGATATCGGCAAGTTAACGGTCTGTGCAGTATATGCTGTTACAGCGTTCTTCTTGGAAAAAGCTCCAGTGGAAGGATTTAAATAATAATCATCGTTAAACTTCTCGTTTAAAGTTACTTTACCTTGGTAGTTAACATTTGAAAGAAGAAAAGTCGGTGTGTATCGAATATTATTTGTTACGTATGGAGTACCATAGATTACTTCTTTGTCTTCTGCATTTTTTAAGGTAAAAGTATAGTCTCCCTCTTGGTTTAGAGAAGCACCGTTATATCTTATGTTTGTACGAACAAAAACAAAAGTCTGTGCGCTCTCCGTTGTGACAGTGAATGTATCTCCTCCAAGTTCTTTGTTGTCCGAACTGTCATATCCGATACAGATATACTGTCCCGCAGGAACATTTAAAGTATATTGATGATAATTTCCTACAGTTCCATCATCTGTTACGCTAAGTGGATTGCTATGTGTCGTGTCAGTTGCTTCATAAAATGTTGCTGTTACGCTAGCTTTTGGGGCAACTTTAACCGTAACAGTTTGGTTTGGTCCTTCAGCAAGAGAGATAATGTTTAGTGGCAATACACTAAAAATCATTATCAACGCAAGCAAAAGAGACACAATGCCCTTTGTCTGTTTTTTCATGTATTTCTACTCCTTTCAAAAATATTTGAATAGAAGCAAATAAAAAGGTCGTGATAGGAGTTTCCTACCACGACCGTTTTTACGTGTGCAAATTAACCCAATACGCGCACTCCCGCACGTTAGGCAATCAACAGCATTATCGACATTCTGACTTGTGCCATAAACCGCATATATTACTACCTTCTCAGTTTTACCCAATGGCCGACTCACGCCGCGTAACATATACTCCTGCACTTACAGTAGCGGGAACTGTTCCGGACTCTAACCGGATTTCCTAATCTTCACGCCTGCCCCTATTTCATGACAGCCTAGCGATAGACATAATGCCCTCTATTCAATTTTGCAAATGTATTATATTACTGCTAAGCAGTAAAAGCAACACATCTTATTTTGCTGTACCAAAGATTACTTTCTTAAAGTACTCAGTGGTTTTTTCTTCACCGAAGGTATCAAAGAAGACTTTTGTAGCAGCGCCGCCTTGAGTTAAAAGGCCATTAACATAAGCATCAGATGCCTCACGTTTAGCTTCAACATCAGAGACTTCTGGCATCTCCTTTGCCATAGCGAAGATAGTTTCAAAGTACTTTGTTGCGAGTTCATCGCAAGGAACTTTGAGAACCTTTTTCTTAGCTTTCTTACTTACTGAAGAATCAAGTCTGATACTGTCATACCAGTGCTCCTCGAGAGGAGTGTCTGGAAGATTTTCATAGTCAGCCTTGATAGCATTCAAAGCAGCATTGAGTTTGTCATCCTTATCGAGCATAACGTCGTAAAGTTCAAAAATAAAAGTATAATTACCAAGAACATCTACTATGTCACATGAGATAAGAGGTAAATCTCTGTTGAGCGGAGTGATACATACCATTTCCATCTTCATAAGGCCAAACATAGCCTTTGCATTTTGGAATGTCATGTTACCGAGACCTTCAACAATATACTGATTTGCTTCAGCTGTCATCTTTGATGATTTAAGTACCTTGAACTCTGGATCCACTTCTTTTTCAGTTACAGTGAAGTATTTCTTAGCGATTTCTATGATATCAATCATTTTGATAACCTTTCTTGTGGAGTCTTAAAGCACCACAGTAGAAAAGAATTTGTCCGAAGCCATTGATACCCTGCTCAAGCCAGTTTGCCCAAGCAAGTTTAGTATCAAGAATTGCGCCGAGTGCACCCATTGTGAGAAGGCAGATAATTGAAAGCACAAAAAGAAGAATTGATAAAATGTCCTTCTTTCTTCCAGCAAAAATTGCCATACAGATAATGCTACCAACAGAACCGATAGTTTGGAACATAATCAGTGGAAGACTTGTTGTTACAGTTGCTGCAACAACATTGAGACCTGTGCCGTTTTCACTACCCTTCTTAAGTTGACGAAGAGCAAGAATAAGTCCTGCCATATAAATGCAGAAGCCTGGCGCTTGCATTGGGAAGAGTGCGGTAAAAAGATATGTATAGTTGATTCCAAAGCAGAAAAGCACCTTCCAGAGAGCCTTGAAAGCGCCACCGATAAAGCACATTATCGAGCCTGCAGCGAGAAAACTATAAGCATTGCGAGATACTTTTCCATAAAGATCCTTTGTAACCATCCAAGATGCAAGGAAATAGAAAAGTACTGGAATGAAGTCGACGATAGCCATTAATATGCTGTAATCGGCTTCTGTAGTAGCACCGAGACTAAAAATTTCCATTATTTAGCCTCCTGCTCCTTTGCAAGTTTCTTAGCATGTTCAATCTTTGCTTCCTTTGCAACAACCTTTGCATCAACATGATAATACCAAGGTACGAAAGGAATAAGGATTGGAGTCTTTGTAGCATACTCCTCAAATACTGGATCGTTGCCAAGTCTCTTTGTCTGTCTCTTATCGAGTCTCTGGCAACCATTGAACATGATATAAACGATTGCGATATAACCAATAACAGCAACTACCCACTGGCCAAGACCTGTGTATGAAGCCATACCAGAGATAAATGTACCAGTCCAGAATGTTACTTCACCAAAGTAGTTAGGGCAACGAACGAACTTAAAGAGACCCTTTGTAGCAACCATGTTAGGATCTGTCTTCTTCTGTGCACCCTTCTGCTTATCAGCAGTAGCCTCGATGATAACACCGAGAAGTGAGATAACAATACCGATGATTGGAAGAACGATACCGCCCTTGAAGTTGTGAACTTTGTAGTTAAGACCTGCTGTCTGAGCAAGGTAAAGAGCACCCATGAGGAGCCACATTACAGCCTTAACGAAGATTGGAGGCTCAGCACCTGCTGCTTCCTGAAGAGTCTTCTTGTAAGCAGCATTTTTAAGTTCACGGATAAGAAGGAATCCGCCGAGACGGATGCCATATCCGATAAAGATAACTGACTGAGCAATTAAAACATAATAAACTACTGGGTCTGTGATTGGGTTAATTCCAAGAATTGGATTACCACTAAAGAATGAGATAAGGAGAATTGCAAGGTTTGCAATACCGATACCGCATACTGAAAGGCCATATCCTACTGACATGAACCAGATGAATTCTTTAAAACCTACGCAGCAGAAAAGAAGAGCAGCTGCAAATATAATCCAATAATACATTATTTATCTCCTTTCGCAGCGGCCTCAGCTGCAGCCTTTGCTGCAAGCTCATCTTCAATTCTCTTAGCGTATGACTTCTCAGCGATATACTGCTTGAATGAGAGACCAGGAACTTCGTGATCACCATAGCAGTCGTTAGAGAGAGTAAACTTTGAGAACTTCATGATGTCTGATTTACCCTGTGCTTTGATTTTTGGAAGCATAGCAAGGAGTGAGAACATCCAAGCTGGAGCGTACTTAATAGGAACATCACCTGTGTTACCAGCAGCTTCCCAGAACATCTGACCAATCTCCTGATATGTGTATGTCTCTGTACCACCAACGTTGTATGTTACGTTCTCTTCACACATTGTTGAAACGATAAACTTTGCAAAGTCCATAGTATCAATAACATTAGCTTTCTTTGGCTCGCCCTTGAGGAGCTGAATTTCGCCCTTCAAGATCATTGGCCAGAATACGTGTGCGATATCATAGAAGTAACCTGTTGGTCTGTGGATAACATAAGTAAGACCAGAAGCCTTAAGTTCTGCTTCAAGGAGATACTTAGAGTTAACCATAGGGATACCGTCACCCTTGTCGGCGTTGATAACTGAGATATAAACGAAGTGATTAACGTTTGCAGCCTTAGCTTCGTTTACGAGGTTCAAGTTACCAAGGAAATCGATGTCGTAGTTATTTACCTTTGTTGATGCGCCTGTAAGGCCGCATGTAGTAATAACTACATCTGCGCCATCACAGAGACCTTTGATATTTTCTGGGTCTGTGATGTCAATCTGTCTTGTTTTGTAGGCATTTGCATCAAGGTCAGGCATTTCACGAATAACAAGGTCAGCGGCTAATACGTCGTGACCCTCTGCTACAAGTGCACGAAGAATATCCGAACCGAGTTTACCAAATGCACCAGCGAGTACAACTTTCATAATTATCCTCCAAAAAATTTATTTAATTAGAACATGCGCTTAAGTACACGAGCAATGTTTTCATATTCGAAATCCCTCTTGGCTGCGGCATTTAAGAGAATTTCCGCAAGGAAAACACTTATATATTCATCCTGTTCATTATGACAACGAACAAGAATCTCGTTCAAAATAGTTGCAAGTTGAGTGATGAGCCAGTCAAACTGTGCTGGCATCTTTCTTTTAACAGATACTTCTTTACCGTACTGTGTCCAAACGTGATCGTATTTTTCAACAAAGTCGCATACGCCGTCAAACATTACTTTAAAACCCTCATGAATGTTTTGAACATTCGCACAATCGAGAGTTATTTGTCCAATTATTCTATTCCAGTCAACAAGCATAATTTTTGCGACAAGAACGTCTTTTGACTTATAGTAGTTATACACTGTACCAACGGCAATTCCACAGGCATCAGCAACACTACGCATAGTCATTTCTGAGTAGCCTTTTTTAAAGAGTTCATCATTTGCTACTTCTAAAATGTTATTTTCTAAGTTTTCAATGATTTTAGGCATAATACACTCCTTTTATGAACCGATTCATTTAAAATATTACCACAAAAAAATGGCTCAGTCAACGAGGACTGAGCCAATATTTATTCAGCTTTACTAAACTGTTCTACGAACACAAATAGCATTGTAATAATAACAAGATATGCAGGTGCAAAAATTCCAGGATTTACAAGTGACATAAGTTCAAGTCCCAAAAATGAGAAAAATACAGTTTTTGAGAGCATATTGTCCCTTGCTTTGAAGAATTTGAGTCTGCAAATCAGCTGATATCCATAACAAAGAATTCCCATGATACCAAAGCTTCCAATTACCTGAGGTATAGAAGAATGGTACCAACAAAGTTGACCGATAGCAGATGGATGAAGGTCGCGGTTTCCCATATAACCTATTCCCCTACCAAACAGAGGATTTGCTTTAAAGTCAACAAGAGATCTTTGCCACAGGCCAAGTCTTCTAAAGTTTTCTTTATGTGATGTAAATCTATCAATAGTGTAAGAGAAAAGTGATGCATACTTTAAAACAAGTACTAAAGCACCAACAATTCCGATACCAATAATAGCGAGGTAATATTTGCGATGTGGAGCATCAGTTACACAGTAATAAATAATCAAGATTAAGAACTCGATTAAGCCAAAGAGCAAGCCACCGCGTGAGCCCGAGAGTACGAGGGCTACAACAGATAAGAGAGCAACGAGCACGTAAAGAAAGTTCTTTTTCTTTGCCATAAAGAATGAGAATGGCATGGCGAGCATCAAGATAGTTGATGCGTTATTTCTCCACTGGAAAGGAAGAATATTTGGGTCAGAAATAAACTTTGACCAATTCTCGCCATAGTATTCGAAGATCGCAAAGATAAGGAAGCAAGCTACCGTTATGAAGATCTTTGCGAGTCGCTCATCAAGTCCCTCTACATCATTTATGAACCCGGATAATAAGACATAAATAAGGATTATTAATGGACCGAGGCAGAACATGTATGAAAGGCTGATCTTTGTTGTATATTCTGCAAAAGTCATGATGCCTATACCACCCATTAAAAGAGCGAGCGTTGCAAAACACATTGGTTTAAACAGAGCGAGTTCTGAAAGTTTCACACGTTTAAAAGATTTTCTGTAATAGACAAAATGGAAAATGATTGCGAAAGCGATAATAGGTGCGCCCCAGAGGTATTTCATAAATCCGTCATATGAGTTCTTGTACTGAATTACGAATGATACAAGAAGAAGTACTGGACAGAAAATTGAGATAATATCATCTGTAAGCATTAATACAACTGCTATAATAAAACCATAAAATACAGCAAGTCCATAATATGCTGGAGTTGCAATCATCTGGTCCACCGTAATAATCACACATGCAAGAATCAGCATGATAACATTAAAGAGATCTGAAGCTAAGAAGGTACGAATTTTAGTCATAGCCCTCTCCTTTCATTAAATTAGCATTCTAATTATAATGTATATGTGGAATTTTTTCAAAACTTTTGTATAATAG
>JAGHSI010000020.1 GCA_018065925.1 Candidatus Limimonas coprohippi | reverse complement strand
CATTTATATTATATAACAAAGAATTACGTTTTAAAATAGTTTGTGATAAAATAATTGCCGAGGTGGGCAGTATATGGATAGATTTTATGATATTAAACACGCAAAAAATACTAGAGACTTTTATGGCCTTAAAAATAAAGATGGACTCTCAATTTGCACTCATAATTTTGTAAGATCATGTACTCTTGACAAGCTTAGAAAAGCTGATATTGATAAGCTTTCTAACGTGTCATTGATAATAGACTTAAGGGACAAAGATGAGACCGAAGAGAAACGCGACAAGGTAATTCCCTTTACAGAGTACAAAAACATGCCTCTTTTTTCAAAAACTACTGCAGGTATATCACTCAGTACAAAAAGTATAGAAGCGCTTGACCACCTTCCAAACATGTGCGACATTTACCATAACATGGCGCTTGAAGAGGATTGTATAAATCATCTTAAAAGTATTTTCAACGAAATTATAGACCACGATGGTGGTGTACTTTGGCATTGTTCAGAAGGTAAAGACCGCTGCGGATTTGTCTCCGCCCTCTTCTTATCAATTCTCGATATTCCTTATGAGACAATAATGGATGACTACCTCGCTACCAACCTCGTCCCTTCAAAGAATAAAATGCGATACTATAAACTCATTTTATTTGCAACAAGGGACAAGAAAAAGGCCGACGCTATCCTTCCGCTCTTTGAGGCGCGAGAAGAGTTCTTAAACTCTTCCTTTGACGCCATCAAAGATAACTACGGAAGCGTCGACAACTACCTTAAAAACGCCCTCGGCATCACTGACGAGATGAAAGAAAAGCTTAAGGCAAAGTGCCTTAAGTAAACTTAAGAAAAAAACAAAGCCACTGAGCACATGCTCAGTGGCTTTAATTCTTTTAAATTAGAACTTACGTCTCATTGCGCCTGTTGGACAAGCTTCAACACACTTTCCGCAAGTTGCACAGTAAGCAGCAGCTTCTGTCTTTGGGAACATTGGGTTGATTGTTGTTGAGAAACCACGGTTATAAAGACCAATGAAAGTCTTCTTTGCAACCTCTTCACAAGTTCTATAGCAAAGTCCGCAGAGAACACACTTATCTGGGTTGTGTTCGATAACATCAGCGATCTCAATGAAATCTCTGTGATGTTTCTCACCTGGGAACTTCTCTGGCTTAACATCAAACCAGTTAGCATACTTGATAAGACGGCAGTCATAGTAGTCATGACAACCACATTCAAGACAACGTGAAGCTTCTTTTCTTGCAGTCTCCTCTGAGAAACCGAAGTAAATAGGCTTGAAGTTGTTCTTTCTCTCCTCTGGAGAGAGACCTGGCATCTCTGCTCTATCCTGCTTCTCGCGATCCTCAAAGTCTGCTTCAGTCTTCTCGTCCTGTACGAAGTAAGGAGCCTTATAGCGAACCTCTGCACCCTCAAGATAATTGTTGATGCAGAAAGCAGCCTTTGCAGCTTCGCCGATAGCAGCGATAGCGATGCCAGCGCCCTTGTTTGTAACGTCACCAGCAGCAAATACGTTTTCGATATTTGTGCGGAATGTCATCTCGTCAGCAACGATTGTACCCTTCTTAGTAAGATCAACACCATCAATACCTGCGCAGTTTGCAACCTGACCGATAGCCATGATTACATTGTCAAGTTTGATATCCTCTGTCTTACCCTCAACAGGTACTGGAGAACGACGACCTGATGCATCTGGCTCACCGAGTTCCATGATTTGGAGTTTCATATTGAGAGCATCGCCGTCTTTTGTAATCTCGATAGGATTTGTGAGGAACTTAAAGATTACTCCCTCTTCCTCTGCCTCTTCGATTTCAATATCAGCAGCAGGCATCTCGTTTCTTGTACGACGGTAGATTACATATACCTCTTCTGCACCGAGACGAACTGCTGTACGACATGCGTCCATAGCTGTGTTACCACCGCCACAAACTGCAACACGCTTACCAATCTCTGGAGTCTCACCAAGGCCGAGCTTACCAAGGAAGTCGATACCACCAACAACACCTGGAAGATCTTCACCAGCGACACGCATTGGAACTGATGTCCAAGCACCGATAGCAAGAAGAACTGCATCATATGTCTTCTTGATTTCATCGAACTGGATGTCCTTACCGAGTTTAACGTTGTTCTTCATAACAACGCCAGCCTCTTCGATAATAGCGATTTCCTGGTCGAGAACTTCCTTTGGAAGTCTGTACTGAGGAATACCATATCTGAGCATACCGCCCATCTTTGGCTGCTGATCGAAGATTGTAACAGCGTGACCATATTCACGAAGTTTGAATGCTGCTGTAAGACCAGCAGGGCCACCACCGATAATAGCTACACGCTTGCCTGTGTCGGCGCCTGTAGCGATTTTATACTTGTTGTCAGATGCAAGTACCTTGTCAGCAGCAAAAGCCTTGAGGAAAGCGATAGAGATAGGTTCCTCAACGAGCTGACGGCGGCAAGCGTCCTCACATGGATGAGGGCAAACACGGCCGATTGATGCTGGAAGTGGGAATGCATCATAAACAGTTGATACAGCTTCGAAGTATTTACCGTCTTTAATCTCATTAACATACTTCTGGCAATCTGTACCAGCTGGGCAATTGAGTTTACATGGGCCACGGCAATCACCTGTGTGGTCTGAGAGTAAGAGCTCAAAAGCTGTCTTACGTGCGCGGAGTACGCGCTCTGTGTCTGTATGAACTACGTAGCCTTCCATTGGCTTTGCAGAGCATGAGCGAAGGAGCTTTGGAACACCTTCAACCTCAACTACGCAAACACCACAAGCTCCGTAGATTGCTGTATTTTCTGCAAAGCAAAGAGTAGGAATTTCTACGCCAGCTCTAGTTGCAGATGAGAGTATTGTTTCACCGTCATTTGCGATTACTTCAACACCATCAATAGTGTACTTAATTGACATTTTAATTCCCTCCCTTACTTAACAATAATAGCGCCAGAACGGCAAACTGTCTTACAGTTACCACACTTAACGCACTTGTCTGCATCAATAACGAATGGTGACTTAACTTCACCAGAAATAGCATCTGCAGGGCACTTTCTAGCACAAGCGCTACAACCGATACATTTTTCTTCATCAATAGAGTATGTGATGAGATTTCTGCACTCACCTGCTGGGCAACGTTTCTCAGAAATATGAGCTTCCATCTCGTCACGGAAGTAACGGATAGTTGTGAGAACTGGGTTTGGAGCTGTCTGACCAAGACCGCAAAGAGCGCCGTCCTTGATAGCGAGACAGAGTTCCTCAAGTTTCTCAATGTCGCCTTCTTCACCCTCACCCTCAACGATTCTGCCAAGGATTTCGAGCATACGCTTTGTACCGATACGGCAGTGAACGCACTTACCACAGCTCTCCTTTGCTGTGAAGTCAAGGAAGAACTTAGCCATGCCAACCATACAGGTTGATTCGTCCATAACTACCATACCACCTGAGCCCATGATAGCGCCTGTTGCGCCAAGAGCCTTGTAGTCAATAACTGTGTCAAGAAGAGATGCAGGGATACATCCGCCTGAAGGACCACCGAGCTGAACAGCCTTGAACTCCTTGTCGTCTCTGATACCACCACCGATATCATAGATAACTTCACGTAGAGTTTTACCCATAGGAATTTCAACAAGACCGCCGCGCTTGATCTTACCAGTAAGAGCGAATACTTTTGTACCCTTTGACTCCTCTGTACCCATTGCGGCAAAAGCGTCACCGCCGTTTGCAATGATCCAAGCAACGTTTGCATATGTCTCAACGTTGTTGATATTTGAAGGCTTAAACCAGAAACCAGCCTGTGCTGGGAATGGTGGCTTAAGACGTGGCATACCACGCTTACCTTCAAGCGACTCGATAAGAGCTGTTTCCTCACCGCGTACAAATGCGCCGGCACCAGCCTTAATTCTCATCTTACATGAGAAGTTTGAGCCTAAGATATTATCACCAAGATAGCCACGAGCTGTAGCTTCTTTAATAGCATTTTCAAGACGTACGATAGCGAGTGGGTACTCAGCACGTACATAGACGATAGCTTCCTTAGCGCCGATAGCATATGCGCCAATGAGCATACCCTCGATAAGTGTATGAGGGTCACCTTCGATAACGGCACGGTCCATGAATGCACCTGGGTCGCCCTCATCGGCATTACAGATGAGATACTTCTCATCGCCCTCTGACTTCTTTGCAGCTCTCCACTTGAAAGCTGTTGAGAAACCGGCACCGCCACGTCCCTTAAGACCTGACTTATCGATCTCATCGATAACATCATCCTGTGACATACCAGTTGTTAAAATCTTCTTCAATGCCTCATATCCGCCGTGAGCAATATATTCGTCAATGCTCATAGGATTGATGATACCGCAGTTACGAAGAGCGATACGAGTCTGCTTCTCAAGGAATGAAGCATCCTCAGGCTTGATAGTGATGTCATCAACAAGAGAAAAATCGTTAGCATTTACTGCTTCATAAATCTTCTCTGCATCATTCTCTGTTACTTTTACAAGACGGCGAACAAGTTCCTGACCATCATAGATATCAACGATTGGCTCAAGGAAACACATGCCTATACAGCTTGTAATTGTTACCAAAGCACCGTTTGGATTTGAACCGCCAAAGAGTTCGTCAAGTTTTGCGTGAACCTTACCAGCACCAGCAGCAAGTCCACAAGAACCTTCACCTACTACAACTTTAATCATTACTTGTCACCTGCCTTTTCAGCGAGTTCACGAAGGATTGTCTTTGTCTTATCTGGAGTGAGACTTCCGTATGTCTCACCATTTATCATCATTACTGGTGATAAAGAACAACAACCAAGACAAGCAACGTGCTTGAGTGAGAACAAACCATCGTCAGTAGTCTCACCGTCTACGATGCCAAGTTCGTCCTTAATAGCGGCAGCTATGAGTTCAGAACCGTTTACATGACAAGCAGTGCCCTGGCAGAGCATGATAAGATACTTACCAACTGGCTTAAGTCTAAACTGAGTATAGAATGTAGCTACACCCATAACTTTTGCCGGAGCAACACCCGTCTCTTCAGCGATGTGATAAATTACGTCTATTGGAAGATAGCCGTAAATTTCCTGTGCCTGCTGTAAGATTGCGATAAGGCTTCCGTCAATTCCCTTATAATGCTCAAGAACTGGAGCGAGCTTTGTAAGGTCAGAAGCTTCATGATTACAACAACAGCCCATATTTTTACCTCCCCATATCCTAATGATTTAGGACAATATAATACCTATAAATAGTAACATTATTTGAAAATAATGTCTACAAACAAAAGAAGGGAAATGTCCACAGATTTTGAACATTTCCCTTAATTATATGCAAATATATTTTTAATCAAAATGCGAATTGGAACACACAGTATGCTGCATAAGTTAACAAGAGTGTAATTCCCTGCCAACGATAAAGTTTTCCTTTAATTAGTGCAGGGAGAATCATAACAAATGAAACAAAAAATACAACTGGGATATCAACGAGAAGCGATGCGTTCATTCCAGCGATAAGCTTTGACGCTGGAATTGCGAACGGATTGAGCGTGATTGATAGACCAGAAACAAGAACCAAATTAAAGAGGTTGGCACCGATAACGTTACCGAGCGAGAGTGCACCGTGTCCCTTCTTTAAGGATGTTATCGCAGTGATAAGCTCTGGAAGAGATGTTCCAAGAGCTACGAATGTGAGCGCGATAACAGACTCAGGGACACCGACGATAGTCGCGATAATTGTACCGTTATCAACGAGAAGATCTGCACCGAGGGCGATAGCGGCAGCTCCGAGGACGAGAAAGAGAATCGCCTTTCCCATAGGAAGTGATTCCTCTTCAAGAACGTCCTCGTCGCCCTTCTTACCTGAGAGTGCAGACTTCACTTGAAGTCCAATATAAACTGCAAAAATAACAAGTAAAGCAATACCAACTATTCTTGAGAAATAACCTGTTGTGTAAGATGTCACAGCATAGAAAGCTGCAGCAACAAAGAAGAAAATAGCCGGTACGGTAAGGCTCTTCTTATCTGTAACACCTGGTGCAAAAGTAAGTGTGATGGCTGAAATCAGCGCAGTATTACAGATGATTGAGCCGAGGGCATTACCATAAGCAATCTCTGAATGCCCAGCAACTGATGCACCGGCAGATACCATAACCTCAGGTAAAGTTGTACCAATCGCTACAACTGTTGCACCAATTAAAAGATCTGGAATATGCCACTTTTTAGCAATAGCAACCGCTCCATCAACGAACCAATCACCGCCAAAAATTAAAAGTGCAAATCCAATAATAAATAAGACTATTGCAATAGGCAATACATATGCATTTGGTACTGAAAAACTAATCAGTCCAAAAAAAGTTTCTATTGTTGTCATTCTTAATACTCCTTAAAAGAATACACCGGTAATAAATATTTCCAAACCGATGCCTATTAAAATAATTCCACCCAAGATATCAGCTTTCCAGCCAAGTCTTGTGCCTATCTTTTTACCGATTAAAACGCCAACCACTGAAATTATAAATGTAACCAATGCAATAATTGCATTGCAAACAAGGGCGCTCACGAGTGGGTATTTCGCGATAGTAAATCCAACTGATAGCGCATCAATTGAAGTTGCGACCGCCTGCACAAGAAGCACTTTGTAAGTTAGTTTTTCAAAGACAACTTCCTCATCCGACTTCTTAGCTTTAATGCCGTCAGCGAGCATCTCTCCACCGATATAGAGGAGAAGAACTAAAGCTATCCAAGGTATGAACTTTTCAAAGTTCTTAAACTTTTCAACTATAGTATGAACGCACACCCAGCCAATCATAGGCATCACTGCCTGAAAGACTGCGTAAGCGAGACCGACAATACATATCTTTTTCTTTGTCATTGAAGGTTCTTTCAAGCCATTTGCTAAAGATACTGAGAAAGCATCCATGGCAAGGCCGACACCTAAGACAATAGAAAAAACTATAAAACTAAAGTTAATAATGACTGTGACCCCCAATTATTTCTTTGTGCCAAATAAGCCGCGAACTACCGCTGTAGCACCAGTTCTCATTACAGATGAGAGAGCTGTTGATGCAGCCTGCTTTGCTATTTTATCAGCGGACTTAACATTACCACCTGTTGCGGCATTTACCATATTTGTAGAGATAGAACGGGCAACTGAATTTGCAGCATTTGTTGCAGCACGTTCAAAAGTCTTTTTCTTTGCTGCCTCCTTTTTTGCTGCAGCCTTCTCAGCAGCTTTTGCTTCAAGAGCTGCCTTGCGTTCCTCAGCCTTTGTTGCTGCAGCTTCAGCTTTCGCTTCCTCTTTCGCAAGCTTTTCAGCTTCCTTCTGCTCTGCAGCAGCGACAGCTGCCTCTTCCTGTTCTGCCTTAAGTTTCTCTGTAGCAGCCATGATAATCTCATATGCAGATTCTCTATCAACAGTCTCTCTATACTTAAGATCAAATTCAGATGATAAGATAGTAGTCTTAACTTTTTCTGAATCTGCAGGTCCCATGAGACTCTGTGGTGGCAAAATCTTTGCCTTCTCAACCACTACTGGAGTACCACTCTCATCAAGGAATGATACAAGAGCTTCACCTGTACCGATTTCCATCAGGGCATCTTCAGAGTTAAATGCAGGGTTTGCGCGGAAAGCATCTGCAGCAGCCTTTACGGCTTTTTGCTCTGCTGGAGTATAAGCGCGAAGACCGTGCTGGACACGGTTAGAGAGCTGAGCTAAAACATCATCAGGAATATCTGATGGAGACTGTGAGATGAAGTAAATACCAACACCTTTTGAACGGATGAGTTTTACCACTTGAACAATTTTCTGAACTAGTGCCTTTGGAGCATCATCGAAGAGAAGATGTGCCTCATCAAAGAAAAATACCATGCGAGGCTTATCAAGGTCGCCAACTTCTGGAAGTTGTTCAAAGAGTTCGGTCATCATCCAAAGAAGGAATGTCGCATAAACTGTTGGACTATTAATAAGTTTTGCAGCTGAGAGAATATTGATAAATCCACGTCCATCAATATCTGTACGCATCCAGTCTTTGATATCGAGCATTGGCTCGCCAAATACACCTTCGCCACCCTCCTGCTCAAACTGGAGAAGTGCGCGCTGAATTGCACCGATAGATGCAGTTGAGACATTACCATAGAGCAATGTATACTCATTTGCATTTTCGCCAACGTATCCGAGCATAGCGCGAAGGTCTTTCAAATCAAGAAGCATGAGACCTTTGTCGTCAGCAGCTTTAAATACAATATTAAGTACACCTTCCTGAACATCAGTGAGGCCTAAGAGTCTTGAAAGAAGTGTTGGTCCCATATCTGAAACTGTCACTCTAACAGGGTGTCCAACTTCACCAAAGATATCCCAAAATCTTGTTGGGTAACCCTTTTGCTGGAAGTCGTCAATATCAAACTTTTCCTTTGCTCTAACATCCATGCCAGTGCCAGGTTCAAGCATACCTGTAAGGTCGCCTTTTACATCTGAAAAGAATACTGGAACTCCAAGATCTGAGAATGATTCAGCGAGAACCTTCATTGTAATTGTCTTACCTGTACCAGTTGCACCGGCAATAAGACCATGTCTGTTAGCCATCTTTGGTAACAAATAAAGTTCTTTTCCTTCAAAGCTTTTTGCTACATAAATTTTTGAATCCTTAAGCATATTGTCCTCCTATTTTAGAGTTCTTCATCTTTTGAAAGTTCCTTCATAATCTGATGAAGGATCTGTGAAAGTGCTATTGATTTAACGCTGCCGAGTGAGATGCCTTCGACCGCTTGACGCGGAACTGAGGCAAGTTCTTTTTTTAGAGTCTTGCCCTTTTCGGTCAAGACAATAATCATATTTCGCTCATCGGCAGGGTCACGCTTACGCTCAACATATTCAAGCGCCTCAAGTTTCTTTAGAAGCGGCGTAAGCGTACCAGAATCAAGGAAAAGTCGTCTGCCAAGTTCTTTGACATTTACAGCGTCCTTTTCCCAGAGAGCTGCTAACGTGATATAGCCAGTATAAGTCAAGCCATATGGATCAAGAAGTGGCTTATACTTTTTTATGATTTCTTTTGAACAGACATACAGTTCAAAAGCTATTTGATTTTCAAGTTTCAATGAGTCCTCATCTGTTATTGCAGAGAGGGCTTTATCTGTCCACTTTTCAGACATAATTAATCACCACTAAAATAAGTATCCTTATGCATCAACATCAAGGCGCTGACGTTCAACAAGTCTTGCAAAACTAGAGTCTTTTGCAATAAGTTCGTCATATGTACCTTCCTCGATAATTTTACCTTGATCGAGATAAATGATGCGGTCTGCATGCTGAATGGTTGAGAGACGGTGAGCGATTACGACCCTTGTACAATCAAGGGAGTTTACAGCTTCGGTCACCTTTTTCTGAGTGATATTATCAAGGGCACTAGTCGCCTCATCGAGCATCAAAATCTTAGGTTTTGATGCGACAGCTCTCGCTATCATGAGGCGCTGCTTTTGGCCGCCAGAAATACCGCCTTGACCTTCGCTGATCATTGTAGACATGCCCATTGGCATCTCGCGAATGTCATCAGCAATCGATGCGATTTCAGCGGCTTCCCAAGCCTCATCAAGAGTAGCCTCAGGCGCAGCGATAATAATATTTGAATAGATATCGCCGAGGAAAAGCTTGCCATCCTGCATTACAACACCAATTTTTCTTCGGAGAGACTCTGCATCAATTTTGGTGATATCTCTCTTGTCGTAATAAATGCTACCTCTTTGAGGGGTCTCAAAGCCAAGAAGCAATCTCATAAGTGTGCTCTTACCACAACCTGTTGCACCAACAATAGCAACATACTCTCCCGGTTTAATCTTTAACGAGAGATTATCAATAACATTCGGTGCGTCATCATCATATCTAAATGACACATGTGAAAGTTCAATTCCACCAATAAGATTCGAGACAATTTCTTTATCATAATGAATCTCTGGTTCCGCCTCCAGAATAGGCTTTGCCATCTCAAGTGTAGGCTTGATATTAGAGATAGATACTGCTATAGATACAACTGCTGCAAATGCGGATGAAACCATAGCATAGGCAGTGTTGAAAGCATAGTAGTCAGCAACAGTTACATTGTTCTTTATGGCAGATGCATAAAGAGCTAAAGCACCTAGGAGAGATACTGCAAGGGTAAAAGTATTGCTAAGTTTCAAGAAGAGTGGTGGGTTATACTCGGAATGGGCTTCTTTTGCGTACTGCCTAGCCCAACGTGAGAACATTCTCTTCTCTGCACCTGCGAGTTTTATCTTTTGAATACCCGTGATAGTAGCATAGGTAAGACCGGTAGTCTTAGCGCCAAGTTCCATCGTCTGCCTGCTTACATCTATACGTACAAAAGTAGTTGCTAACGAAAGCGCAGCTGTAACGAGAGTTATGATGAGTGAAGGCACTAAAAGTGCTGGAGTCAAAACAAAAATCTGCCCAATATAAACTAATGAAAATAGCGATGTAAGACCAACTGTGCCGATAGAAGAAAAGATAGTTTGGCAGAGTGTCTGTATATACATTGAGCGCTGAGCAAGTTCACCCGATGAATAATTTCTAAAAAATGAAGGTGGCAAGCTCATAATGCGGTTCATAACGGCAGCTTGAACTGCAATATTCTGTTTCGTTCCAATTCGCGAATTAACAAGAGTTTGAAAAGCAGAAAAGGTAAGTTGACAAATTGAATAACAGACCATAAATACTGCGAGGGCTAAAAGCACCTGCAAGCTCTTTGATTCAAGAACATCTCCAAACAACCAGCGTGTAAAGAGTGGAGATAAAAGTCCTAAGACAGTCGACAACGCCATAAGTGAGAGATAAAGAATAATATCTGACGTGCTAAGTTGCTTAAGCATAAAAATTAGCAAATCTCTTATGCCGAGTGACCTTTGAGGAAGTGGCTCATAAAAGCAAATCGCCTCAAGGTCAAGGAGTTTTGCTGTCTTCCTATTGATTTTGACGCGTTCCCCTGTATTAAAATCAATAAGGTTGTATCCCGAAATTTTTCCAGGGATTAAAGCGACGACCGAACCGTCCTCTTTCAAAGTGCCTATCATGGCACCAACAGCCTGTTTATACCAGCCCTTATCAAGGGTGACGGTTCGGCTCTTAATACCAAAAGGACGAAGACGATATTCCATCTGTTCCTCAACAGATCTCGCATTTAACGAGGCCCTGTCGGGCTTAATTTTAAAGTGATAAAACCTTAATATTTCATCGATTGCAGTGTCTGCAATCTCATCGTGGCTGAGAGCTTCCTTAAGTCGCTCTCCCATAACTGCATTTGCAATAGAATCAATGGCGTCAGAGAAATTTGTCTCATCGATTTCCTCGCGATAATGCAATTGTTCTTCAAACCAACTCATTATCTGACGCCTCCTATTCTGCACTTACAAGGTCTCGATAGATTTTGCTTGTCTCCATCAATTCCTTATGTGTGCCACGATCTTTGATTATACCCTTCTCCATAACGATAATCTCATCGCAAGAGCGGATGGTAGAGAGTCTATGTGCAACAACGATACAAGTGATACCGCGGTTACGAATAGCTTTTACAACCTCATATTCTGTCTGAGCATCGAGCGCACTTGTCGCCTCATCGAGAATGATGACAGTTGGGTCTTGCGCTAAAGCACGAGCAATTTCGATACGCTGACGCTGACCTCCAGAGAAATCCTTTCCTCCTTCAATCAACTTATACTGATATCCCTTTGGGCGCTGCATAATATCATCGTGAATTTGTGCATCACGTGCAGCAAGGATAACCTCGAAGTCCTCTATGCTATCGTCCCACATCTTAATGTTGTTAGAAATAGTATCCTCAAAGAGAATGATATCCTGGTCAACAACTGCGACAGAACTGCGGAAGATATTTTTTGAAATCTGATTCATTGGTTTTCCATCAAATAGGATTTCACCCTCCCAAGGCTTGTAAAGACCTGCAACAAGCTTTGAAATAGTTGACTTACCAGAACCAGATGAACCTACGATAGCGACGCTCTTACCCGGTGTCACTGTCATAGAGAAATCTTCAATCAATGGATTTGCAAGTGGTGAATAACCGAACTTGATATTTTTAAGTTCTATATTTCCTGACAATTTAGATATGGTCTCATCGATCTCTTTGTCTGAGAAGACCTCGTCCTCTGGGTATTCCATAACATCATCGACACGTTCCATTTGGGTACGCATCTCCTGTAATGTTTGACCCGCGCCAATCATAGTTGTTGCAGGAGCCATAAATGATGTCAAGAACCCTTGGAATGCCATAATCATACCTACTGTGAACTGACCCTGCATAGTGAGCCAGACACCGAGAATAAGAACCGCGTCATTTGCAATAGTAGCAAGGAACTGTGGAATCATACCGAGGTATTGATTAATCTTTAAAAACTTCATCTGCTGAGTATTTACACTCGCCTGATAGCCAGACCATTTTTTAAAGTAACCACTCTCAGCACCAGAAGCTTTAATAGTTTCAATCATTTCGATACCAGCAATTGTTGCTGACGCAAGCTTTGCATTATCTCGAGTTGATACACGCGTGATATTAATACGCTTTTTGGAAATAAATGAGGATACGAATAAATTGATAAGAAGTGTTGCGAGTCCAACAATAGTTAAAATCACACTGAATCGTAGCATTACTACGAAATAAACTATCAAGAGAACCACATTTAGAACAAGAGGTGCAAAAGTATTAATCAAAGTATTAGCGATACCGGCATTGGTTGCCTGTCTACCTTGGATATCACCGGCCATACGCTGAGAATAAAACCGCATTGGAAGTCTTAATATCTTCCACATATATGTTGCGTTTCCGACAGCGGCCATTTTTCCGTTGATACGAAGAGTATAAAAAGACTGCAACGAAGATATGATTATCTGAACAACACTAAATAATGCAAGAATTATGAGGAACGGTTTCGCCCACGAAGGATCAGTTCCGCTGAGAAGATGATCTATTAAGACACGGGAAAATCCCTGCTGAGCCATTCCAAGCAGAGAAGTAATAACAGCTGTCAAAACTGTAAATGCTACTGCAACCCCTGTTCCCTTAAGGCGTTTTGCAGCAAAAGCAAACATGCTCTTAGGCTTACCCGATGGAACGAAAGCATCTGTTGGATTAAACTGCAAACAGATGCCTGTAAAAGCCTTATCAAATTCTTCCATCGAAATGCTGTAGTCACCTTTAGCCGGATCATTCAAATGCGCTTTGCCGCCTCTAAATCCTTTTAGAACAACAAAGTGATTAAAGTTCCAGTGAATGATGCAAGGGAATGATCCGCGCTCTTTAAGAGTCTCCGGCTCATAGCGATAGCCTTTCGCCTCGAGTCCGTAAAATCGCGCAGCCTTCAAAATATTCTTGGCGTTTGAGCCATCTCGTGAGACACCGCAGTCCTCACGAACCTGCTCAAGCGGTATCCACTTGTTATAATATGCAAGTATCATACAAAGGCAAGCCGCGCCACATTCCAACGCCTCAAGCTGGATGACAACTGGAACTTTTGCAACACCCTTTGTGATAGGTTTCTTTATACTGTCTGCCATCACTGTGACCTCAATTCAAAACAAATGATATCGGCTTATAACTTTCAAGTACTACTTGAGCCTCATAATAGCCATCAGCAAGAGAGAAACTGTCCGCGAGCGTACAGGTATAACCGAGGTCACTCTTGTCACCCATTTCGGTAATTGTGGTCTCTTCATCTTCAAACCTTACAGCAAGTCCTGTTTTAACAAGCGAAATACTATTCTCATTGACATAGCAAACCGCCTTACCATCGTTCACTTGAACAGTGGCATTGAGCACACTATCAATATTTCCAAAAGTCGCCCAAATAAGAGCTCCTATTAAAAGAACAACAATTCCAACAAGTAATAGCCAAACACCAGGATTTGACACTCGAATATACTCATCCAAGTTCTCCGGTGATTTCATCTTATCTATACTTTTCTTTCTAAAGATTTCTTCTTGCATCTTCATATTCCCCTTATGCTTATGATATATAATAAACTTACAGTAATATCTACAAACTTATAAGT
>JAGHSI010000017.1 GCA_018065925.1 Candidatus Limimonas coprohippi | reverse complement strand
AATAAAAGCGGTAGTGGCTTACACTACCGCTTCTTATTCTTTATTCCTCAATGCCATCGTCAATCTGCAAAAGACCCTCTGCAGTGCCAACATCTATTTCGGCAACATTTTTAAGTTTCTTATTGATAATCTCGTTTCTGTGCTGAGCTTCTCCAAGAGCTTTGCCAGCCTCATTAATCTTATTCTGAGCTTTTGTAAGAATATCTTCAAATTTACCATACTGAACCTTAGTTATAGAAAGAAGTTCACGAACCTCATTTGCTTTCTCATTAATAGCAATAGCTCTAAAGCCCATGGCGAGAGAATTTAAAAGAGCTGTAATAGTTGTAGGTCCAGCCACCATAATATTAAATTCTGATTGAAGTTTTTCTACAAGACCATTCTTTGACGACGTGACTTCAGCATAAAGACCTTCAGTTGCAAGGTACATGATAGCAAAAGGCGTTGTAACGGGTTCGTTGATATAATTCTTTATGGCTTTTGCCTCATCCTTAATTCGAGTTTCAAGAGCCTTACGAGCTGCATCAAGTGCAGCAGCATCTGCAGCATCTGCAGCTTCACAAAGACGAGCATAATCTTCCATTGGGAACTTACTATCAATAGGAAGATATGCAAATTTTGATGAATCATCGCCTGATGGAATCTTTACAGCAAATTCTACCCTGGCGAGGTTTCCTTGCTTTGTAGCAACGTTCTTGTCGTACATTCCCGGGATGGTTTGATCAAGGATAGACTCAAGTTGAACCTCTGCCCAAGTTCCACGTGCTTTAACATTTGTTAAAATGCGATTAAGGCTTGTGACATTTGTTGTTACTCCAGCCGAGAGTTCTTTCATTTCTCCAAGAGATTTATAAAGATTTTCAAGCTGATCGGAAACTGTCTTAAAAGAACTATCAAGACGCTTTGTCAAAGTGTCGTTTAACTTTTCGTCTACAGTTTGACGCATTTCATCAAGCTTCTTTTCATTACTTTCTTGAAGCTTAGTAATAGACTTTTCGTTATTTTCTCGGATCTCAGCGAGGCTGCGCGAGATTCTATCGCCCAAATTTATCTGATTCTCATAGTTTTGTTTTTGGAGTTCTGCAAGTTGCTTATTAATAGCATCCTTGCTCTGTGCCTCTTCAAGGCGCGAACGATGGAATTCCTCAGAGCTCGTGTGCTGAAGTTCTTTAATACGATCTTCGACAGGAGAGAAATCAACAGTCTGATTTTTCTTAAGCAACAAAATTATGCAAACAACTAAAAGAATAATAACAACAGCCAAAAGTATGTAAGCTAAAAAATCCACATTAACATCCTTTCATAAATAAGGTAATACGTTTGATATCATTTTATCACAAGTACCCACACTTTGTATTTATAATTTATCCCTTTTATGTTAAAATGTATGAATGAAAAATAGCAAAGGAGGCAAAATGTGATAAACTTTGAACACATTATACAACATAAGCATGTACCAAAATCAGTACTTGTTGTACTTGTTTGCCTTATCATCTTAACTCTAACTGGTTGTAGCAAGAAAGCAGGCACGGTTATTGTTGCACCAATAAGCAATGTGCCTTATGCATATGATCCACAAATTGCCGTAGGTACCGATCTTGAAACCATAGAGAACAACATATTTGAAGGTCTCGTTAGAATTGACTCCGAAGGTAATATTCAAAAAGCAATGGCTACCGACTGGAGCATTTCTAAAAACGGCCTCACATATACTTTTACAATTCGTTCCGACTACAAGTGGCGCGTACCATCGAGCGCAGCCGAAGCTCTCGGTGAAGACTTCATCAAAGCACTCGACACACGCGTTACTGCCGCCGATTTTGCCTTTGGTATAAACCGCGCGATTAGTCCAGAGACAGGCGCCACTTACGCCTATACATTAGATGCTGTTGACACCGCTTTTGCAAAAAACGATACAACACTTATAATCAAATTAAAAAGACCATATGATGGACTTCTCACTGCACTCGCGTCGCCACTTTGCATGCCTTGTAATGAAAAATTCTTTAATGAAACTGCCGGAAGATACGGTCTCTCAACTGGTCTTATACTCTCAAACGGGCCTTTCTATCTTGGGTTGTTCGACTCAGAAACAGGTACTGTAACATTAAAGAAAAACGATCTTTACAAAGGTGATTTCAAGCCTTTACAAGACACCGTTCGTCTATATGTCAACTCAGAAGAGACCAAGCGTAACTACAACATTAAAAACATCTCTTATGATGAGTCAAAATCAATCAAAGAAAAAGATTGGAGTGTTTTGCGCTATAAAAACGCCATCAAAACATTCTGTCTCAACTGCAACAACGAACTCTTCGAAAAGTATAAAAGCATAAGACTTGCTCTTGCATACTCAACAGATGTCGATGCACTTGTTGCAAAAGGAGTTTCAAAGGCAGAAGGTGTAGTTCCTTCAACCTGTTCTTTACAAGCCGGTATGTCATACCGCGCAAATGCAAATATCTTAAGCGGTCCTGGCTATGATTTAAAAAAGGCCGCCGAGATTTACAGTAAACTCAAATCGAATAACGAGCAAGACGAAGTCCCAGATGATTTAAGTTTAAACATTAAGCTTGTTTGTCTTGAATCAGACGTCGACGAAATCAAAACCGTAATTCAAGGTTGGCAAAAGACCTTTGGCGTTGCCATGACCTTAACTCTTGAACCATATGAGACACAAGAAGAACTCGACAAAGTTGTAAAGAAAGGCGAATATGATATCGCTTACACAACTATTACAACATCAGACTTCCTCGCAAGTGAATTTTTAAAAAGCTTTACCTCTGAGTCTAAAAGCAATATAATCAATCTCGATAGTTATGCCTATGATTGTTTAGTAATTGCAACTCGATCTGCTACTACGAAAGAGGAACTTACAGAAGATATTATTAATTGCGAACAATATCTTCTTGATAATGCTTATCTAATACCAACAATCGTAAAAGATACCTATATTGCCTTTGATAT
Source organism: Candidatus Limimonas coprohippi (assembly GCA_018065925.1). GTDB lineage: Bacteria > Bacillota > Clostridia > Oscillospirales > Acutalibacteraceae > UBA1227. The sequence goes on along the minus strand of JAGHSI010000017.1, from coordinate 9,248 downwards.
TACCGGAAAAGATGTAACTCTTCGCCCTTCCGGAACTGTAATGGCTTTCTACAAATCAAAATAAAGGAGTCCCATAATGATTTTTACAGAAGAGCAACTCATGAAAATAAAAGAAGCTAAAAGTATTGAAGAGCTCAAAGCACTCGCCAGCGCAGAAGGTCTCGATGCAACTGACGAACAAATAACTGAGTATTTTGAGTCAACTCACAAAGAAGGTGAGCTTGAAGACGACGAACTCGATAATGTTTCTGGCGGCGGTTGTTTTAATGCTTCATCTCCTTATGAAGAATCTTTGGTTGGATCCTACGTAAGAGTCAAGGCCGACGGCAGAGAAGGCAACTGTTATAACCGAGTAAAAGGTATTTTCGAGAATTACAAATACAACGTTTCTTTCTCAAATGGATCAACAGAAGTATTCACAGCAGACGAACTTGAGATTATCGGCACTTGTGGCACTGTAGGCTGGGGAGAATAATTAACAATAAAAAATTAGACACTGTGAAAGGCATCATTGCAATTCACAGTGTCTTTTATTTTTTTAATTATTCTCTCTCGAATCTTCCCGACTTTCCGCCATCTTTAAGTAAAAGATAACAGTCATCAATTTTCATTCCTCTATCAACCGCTTTACACATATCGTAAATCGTAAGAGCGGCAATATTTGCAGCTGTTAAAGCTTCCATCTCAATACCAGTTTTATATGTTGTTTCAACAGTTGAAATAGCTTTCACCTGCGTGTCGGAGATAATTTTAAGATCAACAGAAATTGATTCTATCGGAAGAGGATGACACATAGGAATAAGTTCATGTGTCTTTTTTGCTGCCATTATTCCAGCAATTCTTGCGCATGAAAATACATCGCCCTTTGGCACTTTTCCATCTCGAATAAGATTTAAAGTTTCAGGATTCATAGAGATAACCGCCTGAGCCTTAGCAATTCTGTGAGTGTATTCTTTATCGCCTACATTTACCATGCGTGCCTCTCCATTTTCATTTACATGTGTAAGTCCCATGTCTCATAACCCCCAAGCCTTGTAAGCCTATCTTTTAATTCGTCACTATGAAGAATCTTTAAGAAGTTTTTCACCTTTTCTCCACCATAAGCACTTTCGTCGATTAAGAAATCATATTCCTCGTTACAAATAGGAATAAAATCAAGATCATATGTCATTGCTGCAGAATAAATACCAAGACCCGCATCTGCAGTTCCGGATGCAATTTGAGCGGCAACTGAAGTATGAGTAAATTCCTCGCGATCATAACCATAAATATCAGAGCTATTCATTTCATTCTTCTTAATCAAAAAATCACAAAGAATTCTTGTTCCAGAACCTTTTTGACGATTTACATATGAGATGTCATCGCGTGTAATATCGGAGAAATCTTTAATATTTTTAGGATTCCCCTTAGCAATCATAAGGCCTTGGATTCTCTTAACACCTTTTTCAAGTATAACCCCACCATTTGGGAAATGTTTGTTTACATACTTTGTATTATACTCACCTGTCTCCTCATCAAGGAGATGAATGGCACCCATCTGTGACTCTCCTCGTTTAAGTGCCATAATAGCACCCATTGAACCAACATGAGAAGAAGAGACAACAGAGTCTTTATTCTCTATCTTTAACAAATCCGTTATCTCATCAATTAAAGGATCATGGCTTCCGATTATCGTAAGTGTATTTTTGAGTTCATCAAGAGGTCTCAACAAGATAACTTTTACCTTATCACCAGCCTCATATCCCTCGCAGTCCTGTGGCACATCAATGATACCATCAGCCTTTACAAAAGAGGTTACGACACCCGCTCCGCGATTAAGTGGCGTGGCAACAAAATCACCGTTTTCGTTAATGCCAATTCGAACACGAACAAACTCACGGTACTTGAGAGGAGAGGTCATAACCCTACCAAGAACTGCTTCGATTTCATCTTTCATATGAAGATTTGCACCTGTCATAACCTCAATAACAGGTCTCATTATCTGCTCTAAAACAATAATGCCTGAAACAGGATATCCAGGTACGCCAAGAATAGGTTTTTCACCTGCATATCCAAGAATTGCAGGTTTACCCGGCTTAATTGCTATGCCGTGATAAAGCATCTTTCCAACCGTAGATATTGCAAGTGAAGAGTAGTCATCCCGTCCTGCAGATGAGCCAGCATTAATGATTACTGCATCACATTCCTCAACAGCTTTTTTCATTGTTGAGATTATATCCTCTTTAATGTCCTTAACAATTGGATATGTTTTTGGAACTGCACCCCACTCTTTCAAAATCCCTGAAAAAATAGTTGAGTTAAACTCAATAATATCCCCAGGCTTTGGATCTGTACAAGGTGATACAATCTCATCACCTGTCGGGATTATTCCGACAACTGGAGGCTTTACAACTAAAACTTCAAGCACGCCACCAGCAAGCATTGCACCCAAAGCCGCAGGTGCAATTTTTGTATATGAAGGAAGAATCATATCGCCTGCGCAGACGTCTTCTCCGACTTGGCGCACGTGCTGCCAAGGAACAGCTGCGCCATAAAGAAGAACATCGTCCGCGTCGCGGACAACATCCTCTATCATAACCACACAGTCAGTTCCTTCTGGCATAGGGTCACCAGTATCAACCTGGATAAAATCAGCTGGTTTTAAACGAACTGGTGTTGTCTCTGTAGCTCCAAAAGTTTTATTCGCCATTACAGCAATTCCGTCCATTGCAGAGGCATTGTAATGAGGCGCACAAATATGCGCATATACAGCAGAAGCAGTAATTCTTCCAGCTGCCTCAAATACAGGAACCCTCTCCGTCTTTGGGCAGAGTCCCTCTGCCTTTAAGGCAGCAATATAACTTTCAACAGCGATATCAAGATCTTCATTTGTTAAATATTCATATTTCAAAACAATTCGACCTCCACTTCATCGCCACTTGATATACCTTCACAATCTCTTGCGATTCTTGTGAAGCCATCTATTGTTGAGAGTGTGCTAACAAGTCCTGATTTTGTATATACAGGCTCCGCATACTCTTTTCCCTCTTTTTCAACAAACCTAATTCCCATACATTCTTCTCTTCCGTGGTTGCAAGGGATTGATAATGTCAACGGTGCCGTTTTCTTTAAAATGCTCTCATTTGACGTTCCACTCATTAATAAAACAAGTGGTTTAACAAACAAATTAAAAATATAATAAGCTGCCAAAGGATGGCCTGGAAGACCAAAGCAAGGCTTTCCACTGACATTTGCAAGTATTGTAGGCTTGCCAGGTTTAATTGCTATTCCGTGAAAGAGAACATCGCCGAGTTTATCATAAACTTTAAATGTCGCATCCTTGACACCAACAGAACTACCACCTGAAACAATAACCATATCAGATGAATCAACAGCGTCTTTCACAGCCTTTTCAAGTAACGGCAATTCATCCACTACTATCCCAACTCTTTCTACGTCACATCCGAGTTCAATAAGAGCTGCACAGACTTCATAACTGTTAATATCTCTAACCTGTGCCCCAACTGGAGTCTCATCGACATCAACAAGTTCATCACCAGTTGATATTACAGATACCTTGAGTTTCTTATATACATCTACCTTTGAGTATCCAAGTGAAGAGAGCGTGGCAATATGGCGAGCTGCAAGTCGGGTTCCCGACTTCAAAACAGTCTGCCCTGCCTTCACGTCGTCTCCCTTAAAAGTCACATGTTGACCAGGAGCAGACGGTTTTAACATGGCGCGAGTTCCATCACCATAGTCCTCAGAAAATTCAAGCATAACCATCGCATCCGCGCCATCCGGCAGCTCGCCACCTGTTGGCACATATGCACATTGATCTTTATCGATCAAGAATTTTGGTGTCTCACCCATCAACACTTCACCTTTGAAATCAAGAATTGCTGGGATGCTATCAGAACATCCAAAAGTATCAGAAGCTTTAACAGCAAAGCCATCTACTGTAGATCTGTTAAAACCTGGAACATCCTCTTCAGAAACAATGTCCTTTGCAAGGACTCTTCCAACAGATGAAAGCAGAGCAACAGACTCAATACCCACAGAGTTCTTACCAAAAGTATCAAATATTATCTTTTCAGCCTCGCTTGAAGTTTTAACAGTTAACATAACAAATTCCTATCTTGCACATTCTGATGCTTCACCAATAAGTATTTCAATACCATGACGAAGTGGTTCAATAATCACCTCAAGACTCTCAACCACAGCCTTTGGTGAACCAGGCATATTGATAACCAAAGTATTATTTCTAATTCCGGCATATGCTCTTGAGAGCATTGCCTTATTTGTTATTTGCATTGATGCTGCACGCATAGCCTCAGGTATACCTGGGACCTCTCTTGGGCACATTACTTTTGTCGCATCAGGTGTTACATCTCTCTTTGAAAATCCAGTTCCGCCAGTTGTAAAAAGCACATTAGCAACATCTTCGTCTGCTATACGCTTAATCTCTTTTCTTATTGTATCAAAATCATCTGGGATGACCTTGTAATCAACAACTTCATATCCGTAAGGTTCAATAAAATCTTTTATAGCAGGGCCAGAGAGATCTTCTCTTTCTCCTCTTGAGCCCTTATCGGACATAGTGAGTATTGCGGCTCTAATTTTAATTTGATCTGCCATTTTTATTCTCCCTGTACTTCTATTTCTTTAACACAATTACCCTTAATCTCATCCATTATAAAATTAAAGGCTGCCAGAGTGTGTGGCCTTGTGTCGCCACCAATAAGCACATACATAATATCATCACCGACATTAAGTTCGCCAGATTCAAGTTCCACACGGACATAATAAATACCGGTCATTTCCTTTGTCTTGGCAACAGCCTCGTTTATCATGTCATTATCATATGAAAAAACCATTCCGGCAACCGGATTGGCATCCTTCCCCTCTCGGACCATAGCTTTAGCAGTAGCTCTAACTACTCCGTTATGAGTAAGATACATTCCGCATTGTTCAGCACCCGGCGCTCTCTTTGCCTCATCTAGCCATTTATTTATGTCAACCATTTTATCCACCTATCCTTGACATATTCTTTTCTTCAATACCTTCATGCTCTTGATAATCATTAAAAATATGCTGTTTTGGTTTGTCTTTAACAGCTTTTTCTATTTCTTGAGCAAGTTCTTCATCAGTAGCTCCATCACGCATCATGTCGCGAAGAGTTATACCTTTATCATACTGAAGGCAAAGTTTTAAAAAGCCTTCTGCTGTAAGGCGAATACGATTACAGTTTTCACAGAAGTTGCATGTCATAGCTGAGATTATGCCAATAGCTCCAACAAATCCTTCCGGCTTGTAATAATCGGCTGGACCATTTCCAAAGTTTTTATCAAGCTTATAAAGCGGGCCATAAACAGATGTAAGCGATTTTAAAATATCTTCCTTCCTTACACATTTCTCAAAATCGTTTTTACCCACCGGCATATATTCTATAAAACGAACTGCAATATTTAAGTCCTCTGCAAGACCCGCTATGCTTGCCAATTCGTCCTCATTTACGCCTTTCATAGCAACGCAATTAACTTTGGTTTTTATGCCGCTGCCCTCACAAAGTTTTATTGCCTCGATAACCTTTTCAAATCCCTCGCGCCTTGTAATATTTTCAAAGCGCTTAGGATTTAAAGTATCGAGGCTAATGTTTACGGCGTCCAGGCCAGCGGCCAAAAGCGCCTCTATTTTTTCTGGAATCAATATTCCATTCGTTGTAATTGATACCGTTTCAATTCCAGGGATTTTTTTAATATCTGAAATGAGATTCTCAACACCCTTACGGACAAGTGGCTCACCACCCGTCAAGCGAATATGTTTAATCCCAAGAGTTGAGAAGATACCAACAAGTCTAAGTATCTCCTCATAAGACAAAATTTCAGTGTGGGAGATAGGCGCAACCCCTTCCTCTGGCATGCAATATACACAGCGGAGGTTGCACCTGTCTGTTATTGATATTCTAAGGTAGTTTATGTCTCTTCCATAACTATCTTGCATAAAGCTCTCCCAACTTTTTACTATCAGTCTAATGTTACCACGATTTTATTCGCATGCTTTACAGATGCTCCCTGGTTTGTCTCAGTTACAAATCGCATTGGGCCATCGGAGTTTGCCACAAGGCCTGTGTAACCTTCATCATTCTCATCAAATACAAGCGGATATCCGTTTATAGCATAACAAATAATAATTGGCTTACGCTGTCCATTTCCATCAACAACACCCTTGTCAAGTGCTTCAAGACCAAAGATTGCAAGAAGATCTTTTGAATATCCATCACTTGCATAGCCGTTTACAGAAACAGGGTTGGAAAGATTGAAATCAGCGCCTGCCGAATACTTTACAAGTCCCCATAAATTAATGCCTTCGCATGTGCCAAGGTCAAGCACAGAATAGTCTGTGCGCTCAACAAGATTTGAAAGTCCTTCAAGTTCTTTAAGAGTATAATCATAACTTCTCTCAGTTGAGCCAGACTTAATTGTTACTGTAAATATTTCATCAAGGAACCCAGTATAAAGATCAGATGCGGTATGATCCCAACTTGCCATTTCAATAGTTGTAAGTTCAACTTTTACAACAGACTTAATCTGCTTATCAGCAGTAACAAGCATAAGAGGTCCTTCTGTCTCAGCAAGAGGAGCACCCTCCTTGAGAGCTTTCGAAACATCTCCCTTACCAAATGCAAGAAGTGGTGTAGGTTTACCCTCTTCGCCACGGAGATCTCCAAGTTTAAAGGTCTCCTTCTTTCCATCAGTTGTAACGAAAATTACCTCATTTGTATTATAACGGATACCAGTTGAAATAAGAAGGTCATAAATTGGAATTCCGCGGAAGCGCTCTTTTCCAAAGTCAACTGTTACAGCAACTTTCTGCATACCCTCAAGGTCCGCAACAGTATATGTTGTTTCAGCGTTTACACCTTCTCCAGTAAATACAATCTTATTCTCAGCAAGTTTTGCTGCATCACCACTCAAATGAGCATACTGATCAGGCTCAACATTAACAGTAATGCTTGTAATGTTTGTCAAGAATTGTGCCTTTGATGCGCCATCTTCCTTATCAGGAATTACAAGCATTAGAGGTCCACCAGCATTATCAACTTTATACTCTGTTGGCTCGTCTGAAATAGCTTTAAGTGTTCTACTTGCAACATATCCAGCACTCTTTTCTGTCTCAACAAGCGGAGTGCCGTTTTTTGCATAGGCAATAAAGCCCTTCTGTCCAAACAAGTCAGTAAGTTCAACCTTAACTTTATCTTTACCGTTAGAGAAAGTTACTGTGCCGTTTGTACCAGGAATACCAATGATATTTGAAAGGTAATAGTCAAGATCTACGCCCTCATAAACATCACCGCCGAAGAGCCCTTTAACCTTTGCTGCTTTAACTTGGTTAGATGTAGCATCTTCGCCGTAGATTAAATCTTCAAAATCCTTTACAGTGTATTTATCGTCTGCGAGCTTTGAACCATCAACATTATTTACTACAACTTTAAATTCATTATCAACAAGTTCCTGCTGATCCTCATCTCTTGAGCCATAGTGTGATGTAAGTGCATAGTTTGCGCCAACAATTATATTGCTTACATACTGAATCTGATTAGAACCATTTGGATGACCATATTCAGTTTTGCCAAAAATAATGCGCATTGGTCCACCGTTGTTTGAAAGACCAGATATAAAGCCCTCGTCACCATTTGTAATTGTATATGGATATGAGTTTACACCATAAGCTAGCATTACAGGATAGCCCGTCTTAACGAGATCGGCGTTTGTTGATACATATGTGCCGTCGTCAAGATCTGCTGAATTTTTCTTGTAATAACCGAAGTTATTATAGTCGGAGAGCTGGGCTACTGAAAACTTCTCTGCTGAAGTATAACCATCAGATGCCGAGAAAATTACATCTGTCTTTGCAGCTTTATCGCCAAGTTCTTCAGCGCTAGGCATACCCACATATTGAAGAAGTTTGTAAAGATCGAGACCCTCATACTCATTTACATACCAATATGTGTTATTAGCAAGTGAATAATAATCTTTGTATCCAAGTCCGCCATCTTTTATGGAGCCATCCTTGTTGTACTTTACTAAAGCCTCAAGTTGTTCAACAGTAAAGTCCACCTCATAACCGAGTGTTTTGCCCGAAATAGCAATCACATAATTCTTAAGATTCTCATTTGCATATACATCGCCGGATTCTTTACTATGCTTAAATCCAGGTGTTGTCTCCTCAACAACGTAGAGATATGCACAGTTTGAAAACTCTTTATATGATTTGTTCTTTCCGTATTTTGTAAAGTTATAAACAAGTTTCAAACAACCGTCTTCGTTATTTAGTTTTTCAACATATCCCTTTGTATGTTCGCCTGGATTAGCGCCAGAGAATACAAAAGGTGCAACAGTTGTCTTGCCGTCTTCTGAGCCCATACCATAAGTGATAAGAACTGGTTGGCCATCCTTATGAGCCTTCTCAATATCCTTAAGTGTGAGTTCAGCTATAGTTTCACGATTAGAATTCTTGAATACTACTTTATAAGCAGTATCTGTCATAACAATGCCATTATCTCCATCGGCCATTTTGTTAAGAAGATAATAAACATCAATTCCCTCATAAGCAAATCTACCGTTTTTATCTTTATAAACACCGCGAGCAAGACCATCATTTTGATTCTCAAGCTCCTTTGTCGAAAGTGGAACTGAGGATTTCATGCCAGGTCCCTCAACTGTAAGTGTGGCACCAGTGATCGCACTGATGTTATACGGATCATCGCCACCCTTACCACCATTTGTGATGTGTTTAAATGGAGAATTTGCGAAGTCAACATTAGCAAATAGTTGTGCATCATATGCACATGCAGTAAGTACAAACATACCAAGGAGTGCAATAATCACGATTGCTAAAATCTTTTTGTTTTTCATTTTTTTCCTCCTATTTTTCTAATTTATCAGCATAATATTTTTCAACATGATATTCGAACAACGACTTGATACACGATGTTATATTACTTGTTGAAACACTTGCAGATGTTACAGCATCAACATCGATTCCCTCTATTTGAGTTTTATATCCGCCCCATGCATCGAAATCAGCCTTTGTTTTACCAACCATTGGTTGAATGAAGTTCTCATCAAAGTATTCTGGAGTGTAATCCTTAGTTCCGTAAGTAGGATTACTATCTCCCCAAAGTCCTTTGTTGTCACCAAAAGTTATTGCTCTAATTGAAGCTTCTTCCGGTTTATCCTTAGTATTGAGTAACTCAATATACATAA
>JAGHSI010000031.1 GCA_018065925.1 Candidatus Limimonas coprohippi | reverse complement strand
GTATATTAATTATTCACACAATAATTATTGTATTCTAATAAACATTTTGGCAAATTTGATAAAAAAAGACCGAAGCCTTAATAGCTTCGGTCTTCAATATTTTTAATTAGTAATCAAGGCCCTTTTCATCGAAGAGGAATGCAGCCTCAAGAAGTGTATTAACACCAGCAACAATAGTCTTCTTATCAAGATTATCTGCTGTGTCAAGACGTGTGTGATAGTAACGTGCTGGAGTTGGATCCATAGCTGCAAGACAGCAAGCCTTCATGCCACCCTGTGCAAGAGCTGCAGCATCAGATGAGCCGAAGAATACGTTTGCATATGGAAGGTTAAGACCCGCAATATTTGAAGCTTCCTTAACAAGGCCCGCAACCTTAGGATCAAGTTTTACTGTACCAGTCATATCCTTGTTGTAGATACCCATATCATCAAAGTCGCGAAGTGTATCTGTGCAGATACAAATTGTCTCAACGCCTGAGTCAGCGAATTCCTTTGCATGAGCCTTAGCGAATGCCTTAGCGCCACGAAGGCCAGCTTCTTCAGAAGACATAGAGATTGATACAACCTCTGTGTTTTCAAAACGGATGTCATTATCCTTAAGGAACTGCATAACAGCCATAGATGCGAATACACCTGAGAGGTTGTCGTTTGCACCGTCAACGCAGATGCTCCAGTTCATAAAGAAAATGATAAGAATCATTGCTGGGATAGTAATGATTGAGAAAATCTTTGCAACTACAAGGAACCAAGCTGCTTGAAGGCCAAATGTAGCGAGAAGGATGATAACAAGGTCAGCGACGAGGCAAACAATACCAGTAGCAATTACTGCTGTGAGGCAACGTCCACCGCCAAGGTAAGTGTATCTCCACTCCCAAGCTGAGTCAACGTGACCAGAGAAGATGATTCTCTTCTTTGTCTCGCCTGCTGCTTTACGTGTACAAATAACATTCTTTGCCTCCTTCTCTGGGAAGAGAGGATCGAGGAATTCCTTATAGAAAAGGAACTCACCGAGGATACAAGCAACAGAAATAACTGTTAAAACAAGTGCAATGATTGTAAGAATCTTTGCAGGTGCAACGAAGAAATTGATAATAAGAAGAACTGCTGCGATGAGCATGCAGATACCATCAATAAGTACCCAACCCATGAATGCCTTTGGATGAAGTTTGAAATCTTCTGTTCTAACTTCATCAGCTGTGCCAGTCATATGCTCAACAACATAATCCTGAGCCTTGTGCTCCTGTGGATAACCTGATGGACGTCCGCCACCAGCAACTTCGATAGTCTTGCCTATCTGTTCAGCTACGTAGTCAGCATATTTTTCGAGCTGTTCTGCGTAGTTCTTAACGCTTTCTTTTGCAAGCATTAATATCATCTCCTATTAAAATTTAAACACGTATATTATAAACTTAAAGGGCTGGCTTTTCAATAAGAAAAGTCAGCCCTTATTGCTTGATTATAAATTACTAATTACTGCTTAGCACCCTGATCAAACTTATCAAGTACACGAACTGAAACAGCAAAACAATCACCAAGACCCTTAAGGTCCATGTTGTCATATGAGTCACGACGTGTGTGATAGTAGTTCTCAAGTTTATGATTAAGACCAGTAATACCTGTTGAACGGAAGCCTGCCTGTGCAAATGCTGCATTGTCTGTAGCACCGCCAAGTGGAGGAACCATACCCTTGCTGCACTTGATGTCAAGTTCAGCTGCAGCCTCCATGAAGAGGTCAGATACGTCCTTATCAGCCTTTACTGTAGCATTGAGGTCACGATAGTTTGTAAGAAGATACTTAGGATCGTGAATTGTATCGTAAGAATAGATGAATGTAGGAACATCATCAAATTCGCCCTTATGAGCCTCACACCATGCCTTAGCACCACGAAGACCAGCTTCTTCAGAACCAGAGAGAATAACACCTACTTCTGTGTTCTCAAGCTCAATTCCCTGCTCTTTCATGTACTTAAGGATAGCAATACCCATATAGCAACCAGAGAGGTTGTCGTTTGCACCGTCTACTACACGGTTACGGTTCCACATAAAGAACATGTAGATCCAGAATGGGAAGAATAAGAAGAACCACTTACCGATTAAGCCAAGCTGATCTGTAAGACCACCATTTACAAGGGCTATGATAGCAAGTACAAGATAACCTACTACACCGGCAGCTGATACGATGATAAGGCCTTCGAAGAGAACACCACCACCGAGGTAGTTAGCTGGCCACTCCCAAGCTGCATCTGGATGACCGTTGAAGAAAATTCTTCTCTTAACTTCACCTGTGCAAGACTTAATAGCTGTAACGTTAGTACCAGTCTTCTCTGGGAACATAAAGTCAACAACTTTCTTATACATACCGAACTGTAAGAGTGCAAGTAAAAGAGCACCTACCAAGAAAATAATTGTCAAAATCTGGATGTTCTGGAAGAAACAGATTACTGCAAGGAATGCAAGTGTGAAAGAAATATGAATCCAACCATAGAAAGAACCTGGGTTCTCTTTGAATGATTCAACGTCTGCTCTCTCACAGCCAAATTCCTTCATCTGCTCTGCCATATACTCACATGCGATACGCTCGCCGTCAGAGCCTGGATCACGCTTTGGCATATCCTTACAAATATGTGTGATCTCATCAAGCATAAACTGCGCTGCTTCATCTTTTTTTGCAATGATAGCATCAAATTTCTCGCTCATTTCAATATCCTCCTCTTTAAAAATTTTCCGAAATGAACACGAAAATATTTTAACAAAAAAATATCCGGGTGTAAAGAACACCCGGATAAAATCTTATAAATATTGATACTTATTACATATCAAGGTATGAGTCTGAATAGAGCTCATTGTTCTTGAAGATATCACATGACTTAATAGTCTCCATAAGTCTCTTATCACATGGGTTAACAATAGCAGATGTAAGACCCTGCATCATAGCCATAGCAACGAGAGCTGAATCCATGATAGGACGAACTTCCTTAGGAGCACCATTTGAGTTGTTTGAAAGACCACCAGTTGATTTAAGTCCCTCATCAGCGAACATCTTAATGGCATTAAGAACGTCCATCTGCTTGTCCTGCATACCCTTAACAACAAGGAAGAGTGGGTCAAACCAAAGGTCATCTGAATCCATACCGAGAGACATACCAAGGTCAAGCATCTTATGGCAGTGAGCCATACGTTCCTCGTTGTCCTTAGCGATACCATCAGCTGAGCAAAGAGCGATACAAATAGCATCGTTCGCAGCAGCGAGGTTGATGTTGTCGATACGAGAACCAGCGTCAGCTGAGTTTACGATTGGCTTACCGTTTTCACGGTTATAAACCTTAATACCAGCTTCTATAGCCTTCTTATTAGCTGTATCGAGGGCAAGTGGTACGTTGTTGAAGTTCTCCTGGAGAAGTTTAACAGCCCATGTCATAAGTTCTGGACCGTTTGACTCAGCAGGACCGATGTTTACATCAAGATATGTTGCGCCAGCAGCAATCTGTTCTGCAGCTCTCTTGAGGATTGGCTCTGGATCCATATTATCCATAGCAGCCTTGATTGTTGGGCTGATACAGTGGATACGCTCACCAATTGTTACGAACTTCTTTGACTCAACGTTTCTTGTCTTATACTGAACACCCATATCAACAACTTTGATTTCTGGGATTGATGCAGCAATCTTATCAAAATCAAGAGGAGCATTTTCATCTACTACTTTAGCCTCTGCCTTTGGAGCATCAGCCTTCTGAGCAGCAGCTGCCTCTGCAGCCTTGATGTGTTCGCCATCCTTAAAATACTTAACGATTTCAACAGCCTCACGAGTACCAACAACAACATTCCAATCAGGAAGTTTGTCAGCAATTTCGCCCTTCATTACTGCAACTTTACCAGGGATAATAAGAGTACGGTTGTTGATCTTATTTGCAACATCAAAGTCATCAAATGTCTTCTTAACTGTTGATGAAGAGAATTTACCAGCAGCCCATGCAGTAAGAACTGACATACCAGAAGCGTCTGTGATAAGAACGTTTACTGGAACCTTTGAACGCTCGATTTCGCCAGTTACAAGGAAATATGTAAGGGCAAAGTCAACTGTGAGTAATATAGGATCGTCTGGGCCAGCACCATTGAGTGGGTAAATACCTGGCTCAACCTTCATTGGCTTCTGTGGGTCAGTGTAAATGTTCTGACGAAGACCATAAAGTGGAAGAGCCTCGGCCATTGTCATATTCTCCATAACAATGATTGAACCATACTTAAGTGTGAAGAGTGAAGCAAATGCTGTCTGAAGGTGAAGATCGCCCTTTGCAAACTTAGGAAGTTTAACAAGTGAAGGATAACCAAGTGACTTATCTCCATCTTTGATTGCTCCACGACGGCAAAGAACAGCATTCTTAAGTGTTTCTTTAATGTCAGCACCTGTTACGTTAATAATGAGATTCTTATTACCAGCATCCTCAAGTGCCTTGATTGTGTCGTAGATATCCTCAATGCTGTCGCCACATACACCGAGTGCGATACCTGCAGCAGTTGCAATTTCATTCATTGCAGCGTAGTTGTCCTTTGTTGCGCCAACAAGAACTGGTTTAGTCTCTTTAATAGCCTCAACAGCAGCTTTTGCTGCGTCAACATCAGCAGTTTCAATGATAACAGCGCGACCTAATGCAGCTGCCTTCTTTGCAAGCTCAACGAGTTTATCGCCTTCACCGTGAACAAATACTGATTCAATATATTCACGCTCGCCGATACGCTCATAATCAATTTTCTTTATGCTCTCAAGTTTTGCATCAACGTCTGCATCTTCCATGGATGTGCAAACTGGAACTGCGAATACGTTCTTTGATACAAATGTCTTTTCGTGTCTGTAGAGAACTGTCTCACCACCGAGTGTGAGTTCAGCATCGCCAGCACCGATTTTAATTGTCTTCATTGCTGGAGCAGTAGCATCAGAGAGTAATGCCTTTGCCTCATCTGACATGTGTGGGCACTGTTCAATCTGGAGAGCACCCTGAGCAACTTTCATGCAGAATGCCATACATGTTGGGCATCCACATTCTTTACAGTTAGTCTTTGGAGATAACTTGAAAATATCGAGACCTTTTACTGCCATTTTCTTCTACCTCCCCTTAGTTAAGTGCTGCAATCATTGCAGCAATAGTTTTAATAGCTTCTGGATGGCGCATAATTACAGCGTCCGAACCGCCAGTAAGAGCAGCGGCTGCTGTTGTAATTTCCATCTCTATAATACGTTCATCAAGAGATCCCCACTCAGGCATCTCCTCCTCAGGCATGAGTGATTCTTTAACAGCCCAAGACTCAGTTGATACTGGTGTGATGATTGGCATAGCGAGCTGTGCGTCGCCCTGCTGTAAAGCAGCAGCGCGGATACGGTCAAGTGTTGAAGCAACATATTCGTAACCGTAGCCAGCAGCAGCAGAGCCAGCATTCATAACGATTGACTTATCATCAACACCAAGCTGTGAAAGCATTGTGTTGAGCTGCTTTGCAAGGTTGATATCAACTGCTGATTCAGCACCAACTTTCTGGCCGTATGCAAGACCAGCACCTGCGCCTACCTGCTTGTAGTTCTCCTCACGAGCTGAGAGAACGAGAATATTCTTACCTTCAAGGGCCTCTGAAATCTTATTAAAGATCTCTGCATCCTTCTCTACTGCCTTACATCCCATAATAACAAGTGGAAGTGAAGTAGCCTCAGATACTGCCTTTGCAAGTGCAACACAATCCTCAACGCTTGTATCAGCACCGTTTGGATCTGCTGACTCAAGATGAAGACATACAAAATCAACGCCTTGCATTGATTCTGCTTTCTTTGCATTCTCAACAGCGTTTTCGTCGTCCAAAATCTCAAGACCGATTTTCTGTGTGTTCTCTACAGCATTATCAAATGTGTAGAATGGCATTACGTTCTGACCACCAATTGTGATTGCCTTGTCGCCAGTACCAAGTGTCACTGCATTAACGCTTGAGTTAAATGCCTGAAGTTTTGGTTCAAAAGACATATATATTTCTCCCTTTCAAATAATTAACTAAATTAAATGTTTAGCTCTTTCATAAGTTCGTTGAGCTTCGCTTTTATTGGCGTGTCGTCTGGAACGAAAGCAGTAGGCTTTCCTTCACAATCATATTCATAAACGAGTTCATCGTGTGGTAAAACTCCAAGAAGCGGAAGATTATACTTTTCGATTTCCTCTTTAACACCTGGGTTGAGTTCGCCATTTGGCGCGCGATTTACAATCAAATAAATCTCAGTAGGATTGAGTTTAAGTTCATCAATCATGTCACGAATACGTGCAACAGCTTGAATTCCACGACGTGAACAATCAGAAACTAAGAACATAACATCAACATGTGGAAGTGTTCCACGGCTGATGTGCTCAAGCCCCGCCTCATTGTCAATTACAGTATAGCTATAATTCTTGATGTACTTATCAATTTGAGTTTTTAAAAGACCGTTTACGAAGCAATAGCAGCCTTGTCCTTGGGTACGTCCCATGACAATCATGTCGAAATCTTTTTCTTCAATCAATGCATCCTCAAATTTAAACTCAGCATAATCAGCCTTGGTCATGCCATCAGGAATTTTTCCTTCAAGTTCCGAGTGAGCAATATCCTCACGGATTGAGCCTAGAGTGATTTCCGCCTCAACACCTAATACCTCGTTGAGATTTGAGTTTGCATCGGCGTCAACGACAAGGATAGGACCACTTGATTTCTTGGTGAGATAGTCAATTATCATACCACAAGTGGTAGTCTTACCAACGCCACCTTTACCCGCAACAGCAATAGTTTTATTTGCCATTACACTCTCTCCTTAACAATAGCCTTACTTGAGAGCAAATCAACAAAAACTAATTCTCCATCGATTTCAAGTTTTCTCTCCATAAGGTCTGTAAGTACTACAAGATTATCTTCAATTTCAATTTTTGCAACATTACTCATAAGGATTTTTGAATCATCCAAAGTATTCTCATATACAGTTGAAAGGCACATATTTATACCTCCTGTTTAAGCAAGCTTTGAAAGAGCCTCTGCGAGGATTTCATTGCCCTTGTGATAATTTTCCACTGCTTCCATAACTTCTTTATAAACATCCTCATTTCCCGCATCTTTGATGTCGAGTGCAAGATGCTCAAGTTCGTGTGTATGCTCAGCGTTATGGCCAACCATATACTTCATCAAAGCAACCAGTTCCTCAACTGGAGTAGAAGTTGTGTCGTGTGCGTGATGTTCGTGATGCATATGCATATCAGTTCAGCTCCTTCATCTTTAGTTTAATAATTGTTATAAGCATTTCTGCCAGTACTACTCTGTCCTCAGCGGCAAAAGAGCCCTCAAAATTATCAGAATAGAGAATTTGTGAATTTGGTGGGAACTCATCGTCCCCCTCCCAGACAAGAATTTGAATAAAATAATTTGGCATTACTTCAAATTCATATCCTGCATCGCCGTGGTCAACCTTCTTCGCACCAAGTGCAAGAGCTGCGGCGCAAAACTTTGGAATATCTGTTCCAAAGGTAAACGCTGCGCGTTTAATACAGCGACCAGTAAATGGCTCAATATACATCTCTCCCCAAGACATTTCTCTAAATGTCTTAAAACTACCGAGAGAGATTCGTTTCTCAAATTCGAGAATAATTCTCATGAGAAATGTCTTCGCCTTCAAATCATTGAGACAAAAGGCATTCTCATTACTTGATGTCACAGAAAAAACTGGATAAGTAATTTTATAATCATCAAAAAGGAAATCTAATGAGAATGCACCGTCGCTGTATTTTGCGCCGATACGTGCCTCAGCCTCTTTAGGATCAAGATTTTTAAAAAGTTCCTCATAATGTGCAAACGGAACCTCTTTAATGTTGTTCTTTATGTCCATTTAAAACTCCTGTTTTATATTTGGGAATTTTGACAAATCTGTGTGTGGTAAGAAACAAGCAGCAATAAAGTTATCCATATATCCTTGATATGTTGAAAGTTCAATATATGTCATATTACGAGCAAGCTCATTAACTTTTTTCTCTGCATTTCTTGAAAGGACACAGGTATAAGCACCAGCAAGTGAGGAGTTACCAATATACTCGTACTTATCAAGGTCGATATCTGGGAACATACCAATGTTAATAGCATTTTTGATATTGATTCCGCTACCGATGCCACCCGCAACATAGAAGTGTTCTACAACAGATGAATCCATATCAAGACTTGAGAGAAGTGTATCTATACCCGAATAAATGGCACCTTTTGCCCTGACAAAACTCTCTATATCTACTTCTGTCAAAGCAATTTCACGACCGGTCTCAGACTCTTCTGCCTCAACTACAATATAGCTACCCATACCGTACTCATCAACTTTTATGCGGTCGCCTTCTCTGACATATTTACCCTTTGAATTAATAATTCCACAACGGAAGAGTTCTGATATGAGATCGATAATACCGGATCCGCAGAGGCCAATAGGTTTTTGGCCCTCTTCACCGATAACCTCATAGGTTGGTGTCATAGTTGCAGCGTCAATCTTAATAGATTGGATAGCACCGTCAGTTGCTCGCATACCACAACTGATGTCGCCCCCTTCGAAAGCAGGACCTGCAGAACAAGCACAACTCATCATAAAATCACGGTTACCAAATACAATCTCACCGTTTGTTCCAAGGTCTACAAAGAGTGAAAACTCATCTTTATCCCAGAGAAGTGTTGCAAGCGTACCAGCAGTGATGTCGCCTCCAACATATGAGCCGATATTTGGGCAAAGGATAAGACGTGCATTTTGATTTACATGCATGCCAACTTCGATAGCAAATATATCATTTGCAGAGAAGAAAGTTGGAATATAAGGTTCCATACGAATAGGATTTGCATCAACACCGAGTAAGAGATGATTCATAGTTGTATTTGATGCAACACAAACCTTAAGAATCATATTTGGAGCAACACTAGATGTCTCACAAAGTTTTGAGATAAGTGGCTCAATAGTCTCGC
Source organism: Candidatus Limimonas coprohippi (assembly GCA_018065925.1). GTDB lineage: Bacteria > Bacillota > Clostridia > Oscillospirales > Acutalibacteraceae > UBA1227. Next base: position 9,328 of record JAGHSI010000031.1, on the reverse strand, counting down.
GTACAACAGCGTCTTTAAGACGCTTAACTCCACCAGTCTTGCCCTGTTCAATAATACGGTTAATAACATCGGCACCGTAACGAATCTGGCCGTTGCCAGAAGATGCCTTAGCGAGAAGTTCGCCGTTATTCAAATCAACAAGAGCTGCAGACACTGTAGTTGTGCCGATATCTATAGCAAGACCGCAGAGTGGACTTTTATCACCGTATGCAGTTACTCCGTATACGAAGAACTCCGCCCCTCTCATCTCGCCTATTACACGTACTTTAAAATCATTCTCGCGAAGAACTCTTGCGAGGTCGCGAAGAGTTGAGAATGGAATTGACACTTTTGAAACGTCAAAAGCGCTCTTAACAGCATTTTCAAAACGCTCATTATCTGGAAGAGTATCAGAGAGAGTTGGCTCATCAATAACAATGTTCTTTGAAACAAAGGTATTTACAAGATTTACTCCAGCGGCCTTTACGTCGCTCATCAACTTTTCAAAAATGGCAATTTCCTTACCGCTTGATAAGTCAGCGGTCTGCATTCTGCTCTGATAAGCAGTAGCAATATCAGGAACGATAACTGTTACGTCCGATGCGACTTTTGCACCACAGGAAAGGATCCATCCCTCAGCTATTTCATCATCTGTGATGTGACTTGAAGGCCAGCAGTTAAGATCACCTTCAACAAGTTTTACTTTACATTTGCCGCATGCTCCATTACCGCTGCAAGGCGCATCGATAGCGACATTGGCATGCTGTGCCACCTGGAGCAAGTTTGCTCCAGGTGCACAAGATACCGTCACCGGCTGTCTGTCTTCATTTTCAAATGTAAAGGTTACATCAAACATAACAGTCTCCCGTAATTTTAATTAGATATCCATTGGTTCCATCTCAAGTACTGGATGTCCAATTTCAGCGAGATAATTAACAAGTTCCTCTGGATCACCAGTTCCACAAGTTGTCTCATCTGCGATAAAGTCTGCAAAGTTGTCGATATCATAGAGTTCCTTTGCAGTAGCATTAATCTTATCTCTAATCTGTTCTTTAAGTTCTGATGGAAGCCAAACGAGACGCTTGAGACCACCCTCAGCCTTAAGGAATTTCTTTGAAGCGATATAATGCTTACCATGGCCCATAAAGCCAGGAGTCTGAACACCACCACCGGTCATAGAAGCCATTTCAGAGAATGTCATACCAAGTGGAGTAATACCAGCATACTCACGTGTTGTAATTACAACACCCATTGTGCAAGGCTCAATACCACAGATACATTCGAAGCATCCGCAAGATGTCATTGGGTCTTCAAGAAGTGAGTAGAGTGTTACGTGTTCAAGAGCACCGTGTGAAAGGTTGTAAACAACCTCATCTACGTCCTCATAACGACCAACACGTTCGTCAAGGCACTTCTCTTTTGTAACAACCTGACAAGGACCTGTTGGATCAAGTTCATTTGTTGCCTTAGCATCAAGCCATGAAACTGCACCGCAGAGGCCGAGACGCTCAGGAGTTACAACACATACGTGTGATGGTGAGAAAGCCTGACACATGATACATGAGTAGAATACTGGAACTGATTCATCAGTCATGCTCTTAAGACGCTCATCGCGCTTATCAAAAATCTTATTTGCTTCTGCACGAAGTTCCTTATTCTTTTCTGCATCAACAACAATCTTAACTTGGCACTTATCAACTACTGTGTCAAAGTCAGACATAATCTTTGCATAGAGAACTTCACCAATGTGCTTAAACTTGAAGCCTGCCTCATAGTCAACCTTTGAGATACGGATACGAATCATATCACGCTGACCTGTGTGCATAAGACCCTCTACGCAGTTGAGATAAGAGTGGAACTTACGCTCGAATACTGACTCAAAGTCTGTCTGCATTCCCTTACCTGCAACTTCAACTGTATAAGATACAGAAATCTTTGAACCTTCTGGGAATTCATCAATTTCTGGACCAATAACTTCAATCTTATGATCCTCAATCTCTGTTGCATCCTTAGTCTGTACAAGCTCGAAGCAATCAACACGAGAACCATCAATTTCAACCTGCATATCTGCCTTACGGATGATTTCACCCTCGTAAGCAGTTGAAAATGCTACAGGTATATCAATCTTTGTAACCTTAATCTTAATGCCACGAGCTTCAAGAGATGTATCAATCCAATCCTTTGTATCAGTGTTGATAACAAGTGACTTTGGAACTGACCACATATCATCAGTGTCATTTGTGATAACTGGGAAGCCAAGTTTGATAGCACCAGCACCACAAGCAACTGTGATATCAGCAACAGGTGCATAAGCGTTAACAAAAGCGTTAATTCTATCAAATGTGTATTTATGGAAACCATCCCAGTCACCTGGCTGTACATTACCAAAAATCATAGCTGTACGAGTTACAAGTGAGATGATGTGACCTACACCCCAAATCTCATCTGTTACTGGAACAAGACGAACTGGGAAGCCCATGTTGATACCAGCCTCATACATCTGGTCGATAATACCACCGATGAGGAATACGAAAATACCACGTGACTGATATCCCTTTACGATTTCAACGGCCTCCTCTGTTGATGGTGCTGGACCAATCATAACTACGAAGCCTGGAATGTCATTTGTTACAAGTGGAACACCGAGTTCACGTACTTCTGCATCTGAGAAGTGACCGTGATACTTTGTTCCCTCATAAGGAGTTGGTGTCTCAACATATTTGCATGCTTCAATCATCTCAGCAGCAATAGCTGTACCAACACCCGACCAGAAGATTGACTTTGTACGTGGCTCACGGAGCATCATTGCCTTAACATCTTGAAGTGCGTCCTGAAGTTCACCAGTAGTTGTAACCTTCTTACCGATATATGCGTAAATACAAGCCAAATAATATGCTGTGTTTGGCATATTAAGTGGTGCATCTCTTCCGACTTTTGCGACAATAGCGTTTACCTCAGCTTCAGCTTTAGCAAACATCTCGTCTGAACCACGGAATACTCTTTCAAAAAGTGCCATAATTCAAAACCCTTTCTTATACTAGACTGTCCATTTTTGCTTTGATAAGTTTAATCTCCTCCAAAGCCTTCGGACTACAATCATATGGTGAGAGACCTTTTCTATCAGCATCAATTACTTCTGCATTGTAGTGAATGAAACCGAGCAAATCTTCTGCAGGAATTCTTGATTTTATAAATTCCTCATCAGATTCATCACGAACCTTATTTGCAACGACATAAACTTTTGAAACACCGATGTCCTTTGCAAGTCGTTTGACGTTTTCATATGTTTGAACCGAGCGTGCGCCTGGTTCAACGACTACGATGAAAAAGTCCACAAGACTTGCAGTTCCTCGAGCGAGATGCTCAAGTCCAGCCTCCATGTCCATCACCACTACGTCGTCGCGTCTGAATACGAGCGCCGAAAGTATGGACTTGAGCATGACATGCTCTGGACATACACAGCCGGAACCACCTGTCTCAACTGTACCCATAACGAGTAACTTGACACCGTTTACATCCTTTGAATACTTGTCCGGGATATCAGACACCTGTGGATTGAGTTTAAAGAACTTGTTGGCGTCGTTAGCGCCTGTCCTCTCCTCAACAAGTGTTCTCATCTTGGAAATAGGAATTATTGAATTTACCTCTTCTTCGGTGAGACCGAGCGCAAGACCTAAGTTTGCATCCGGATCTACGTCGGCTGCCAAAACCGTTCTGCCCTCGTCCGCATAGAGTCTTGCGAGCGTTGAGGAGAGAGTTGTTTTACCGACGCCACCTTTTCCTGTGATAGCAAGTTTCATTTAAAAAGCCTCTTAATGTTTACTTAGATATTTAAAGCTGCACGCTTTTTCTCAATTGTTTCGATCATAAGATCACACATCTTGTCAAGATCTTTTTCAACAGTGAAGTTAGCTTCAACCCACTGCTTTGTTCCAGACTCACCACGGAGAAGTTCAATAACTTCTTCAGAGCCCTCGCAGAATGGCTCAACGCCGAGGAAAGTATCAATACCAGTTGCTACTACGTAGTTACCAATTGATACAGCTTTCTCTGACATCCACTCTGGTGCGCAACCAACAAGTGGAATCTGTGAGATGTTGATACCCCAGTCATTTGCAATGTCTGTTGCGAGAATCATCATACGTGAAATATCAACGCAAGAACCCATGTGAAGAATTGGAGGAATACCAACAAGTTCACATACACGGCGAAGACCTTCACCGCAGCAGTCCTTTGCTTCAAGATCCATAAGACCCGCCTTTGCAGCAGCTTGAGCCGAACAACCAGAAACGATAACGATGATATCGTTTTCAATGAGTTTCTTCATAAGTTCAATGTGAGAGTAGTCAGCACGAACCTTAGGGTTGTTACAACCTACCATAGCAACTGCACCACGGATAACGCCCGACTTAACGGCATCAACGAGTGGCATCATAGTACCGAGCTCATCAACGTGGCTGTTTGTTACGCCATCAAGGCATTTTTTAATAGCCTCAACTGAATAACCAACACGAGCATTTGCTTTAAGATCCGGAATATTAACAAGATCAGGATTTCTGTTCTTAAAGTTTTCACAAGCGAGTTTAACAATCTCTTTTGCCTTTTCTGCTGCAGTCTCATCAGAAAACTCGATGAAATCAGAATCAGGCATGCGAGCTATTGGGCTTGTTGTAATAAATTTAGTGTGGAAACATTTGGAGAGTGGACCAAGTGCTGGGAAAATGCACTGTACGTCAACTACGATAGCTTCACAAGCACCGGTTAATACTACATTCTCCTGCTGGAGGAAGTTACCAGCCATTGGAATACCATGACGCATTGCAACTTCGTTTGATGTACAACATACACCAGCAATATTGATACCCTTAGCGCCATTTGCTTTTGCAAGAGCAATCATCTCGGGGTCCTGTGCGTAGAAGACAATCATCTCAGAGAGTGAAGGGTCATGGCCGTGTACGATAATATTTACCATGTCCTTCTCCATAACACCGAGGTTAGCCTGGGTGTCGATTGGCTTTGGTGTACCAAAGAGAACATCTGAGAACTCTGTTCCCATCATTGAACCGCCCCAGCCATCTGAAAGGCCTGCGCGGAGTGAATGCTTAATAAGTGCCTCTGGAAGAGAGGAGCAACCCATATGTGTCATGTGGAGAGCCTGTGATACTTCACGGTCAATAGCCCTTGGTGCAATACCAGCCTTATCCCAAAGTTCCTGTGTGTGCTTTGGAGCACGATCGAGGAAACGGAGATTTCCGAAAGGCTTACCGTATTCCATAAGACCTGTCTCTGCAACTTCGTGAGCAACATCATAGATATCACGTCCCTCAGTTTTAATGCCCCACTCACCTGCAATCTTCAAAAGTTTGTCAGGATCCTTTACCTGATATGCACCATCAGCAGATGCCTGATAAAGAGTGTGTGCAATAGAGCGACCATGATCTGAGTGAGTAGCTGAACCGCCAGCTGTGAATCTCAAATAATTACGAGCAACAATACCATGTGCATCACAACCGCAGATGCCACGTGGTGACTTTGGTGTAATACGACAAGGACCCATGCTACAGATACGGCAACAGATACCCTGCTCACCGAACTTACAGTGTGGAGTCTGGTTTTCAACACGCTGTTGCCATGAATCTGCGCCAACCTTTGCTCCAGTTTCAAGCAAAGAGTTAGTGGCTGCTTCCATTTGCTCAATAGAAATGAGTTTTTCGAAATTCATGGAATATGCCTCCTATTAATTATTAAAAAGTACTTAATAAATATACCAAATAATGTGATGCTTGTCTCTACATCAAAAAGGTGTAAAAAAAATGAGGCTACGCTACAAAATGTAGCGTAGCCTCAAAAGCTCTTAATTACTTAATGATTAAGACCATTTTTGCCATATTTATTGTTTAAATTTAAAGGAAGTGCACACAAAACGAGATATGTTTGCATCACAGCCTGCTTAACTCTTTTGATCGGTCCCATCTTAGGCATTGGAACAGAGATGAAGTCCTTCTCCTTCTCTGCCTTTGAGAGTTTAGGAAGTGGGAATACATGATCATCGTGTGAAAGCATAGGTGCATCGCATGGCTTTCCCTTAAGTGCACTAATTGCACGAATACCAATCATCTGGAGAAGACGAAGGCCAGTTGGAATAAGCCAAGGATTTGCAGGGCTTACGATAGGGATGAGAGTACCACCTGCCATACAGATGAGCGAAGCGCACTTAGCAGGGTCACAACAACCAGTTGCTTTCCAGAAGCAGATGTCGCCAACTGTAGCAAGAGTACAGTTACCCATGCCATATTTCTTCATAGGGAGATTCTTAAGATCCTCCTTTGTATATGGCTTACCATTCTTATCCCACCAGTAACGTGTGCCGTTGATTTCAACGCCTGGTCCTTCAATTACGCATACCTTAAGTTTCTCATTATTCATAGATTTCTTATGGTTGAAGAAATCAAGACCGAACTTAACAGATGCGAGGCATCCGCCCTTACATGACTGTTCGATTTCAAGAACCATCTCCGGAGTTACCTTATTAGGGTCTGTAATCTTTGGAGTGCCAGAGAAATTATGACCTGTAACTGCAAGAAGATTTGGAAACTCTCGAGCTGTCTTTTCATCCATAAGACTTGGGATAGCTGGACGGAACTTAGTAACAGAAGTGTCACCAATAATCTGAACCTGATTATCGCCGAAGTTACGCTTTGTAGCTTCAATCATAAGCTGGTTCTTTTCTGGGTCAAAGCCCATCATGTATGTTGTAATACGGTCAGCCTCTACAGACTGATTTGATGCGACAATTTTGCCAACCTTAACTGGGTCTACTGGAGAAGGTGTATTGCCCTCACCACCAATGATACCATCAATTACAGTAAGATTTGGCTTGAAGAGATAAAGAAGATCCGCAAGTTTCTTATCAATATCATGAGTGTGGTTACGCTCACGAAGGAAGTAAGGAATAGTACCCATAGCATTCTTGAAGCCGAGAGTTACGCCTGTGTAAAGGTTAGTTTTCATCTTTGGAACAGAGACATAGTAAGCGTCGCCCTTTACCACCTCATCAAGAATCTGTGGAAGATAAACCTCATTCATTACCTCTGCCTTTGGAAGGATGTAACGAACTACAGGCTGAAGTTCAAGTGGTACGAGATCAGTATTATAATACTTTGCAATTCTATCATAACCAGCAGCCTTAAATGCAGTCATAGTTGGATACGGTTTACCAGCTGACTCAACAATAGCAATATTCTCATTGTACTGCTTGATGTAAGAAACAACAGCCTCAAATACACGAGGATCCGTGTTCTCTGGATAATCCTTTTTGTCGAGAGATACATTGTGATAAACAAATACAAGATTTGGTTTAATAAGTACTCTCTTGTAATTCCTTAAATCTTCTGCAAAGTTTGTCTTAGCGTTCAAGTCGTCGAGTGCTGCATAAACAGTGCTACGAATCGCCTTGATGTCCTCACGCTCGAAATACTTCTTTGTTCCATAATTCTTTGGAAGAGCTACGAAGTCTTTCATGTAGTCAAGCTTTGGGGCGTCCTTAATGATTACATAACTTGCCATAATTATTCTCCCTTATTATTCGCCTAATAACTCCAGATATTTCGGAATTGCTTTTTCGAAATTAACACCGTACCAATTATAGTTTTCATCTTTTACTGTCATCTTAATAGATTCAAGTGTATAATCCACAGCCACTTTGAGAGCATCCTCTACTGTGAGATCATTCATGAGAGCACCAGTAAAGCTAGATGCAAAGACATCTCCAGTGCCGTGGAAACTTGTAGGTATCTTCTCATTATAATATTCAAAGAAAGTATCATTTTCTTTGTCATAAGCCATAACACCGAGCTTATCATCTTCAAAGCTTACACCTGTAAGCACAGCATATCTAGGACCGAGTGCCGAAAGGCCCTTTAGAATATTTTCAATGTATTCACGAGTATAGCCAGAAGGCTTGTACTCTTCGCCGAGCATAAAGCATGCTTCAGTGAGATTTGGCACGCATATATCGGCTTTGGCGCAGACTGTTGCCATCTCCTTCGCAAAGTCTTCTGTGAAGCCTTTGTAGAGGCAACCATTATCCGCCATAGCCGGGTCAACTACTATATATGTGCCCTCTGTTTTAAAATCATCAAAAAACTTTTTGACAATATTAATCTGTTCAAGAGAGCCAAGATATCCTGTATAGATAGCATCAAAAGTAAAGCCTTCCTTCTTCCAATGCTCTGAAATCGGGTCTATTTCTCCTGTGAGATCATGGAAAGTAAATCCCCCAGAAAAAGCTGTATGAGTTGACAAAACTGCAGTAGGAACAATTGCAGTTTCAACTCCAGCAGCAGAAATAATTGGGAGTGCTACTGTAAGCGAACACTTACCAAGACAAGAAATGTCTTGAATAGATACTACTCTTTTCATTCTTTTTCTATCTCCTTATTGCTAAATAATTGTGAAATAATAACTGCGCAGAACATAATCGCGCAACCAAAATATTCTCTAGCGGTCATCTTTTCATTTAATATGATTGCACCGCAAATAGTTGCAAATACAGACTCAAGGCACATAATAAGTGACACAACGGAGACGTTAGTTCCCCTCTGAGCAAAAATCTGCAATGTATATGCAACACCTGACGAAAGTATTGCTGTATAAAGCAATGGACCAATCGATGCTTTAATCATCTCAAGTGTCGGATATTGTTTAAAAGCAATCATAAAAACTGCAGATACAACTGCAGCTACTGCAAACTGTAAGCAAGAAAGCCTAATCGCATCTACCTTCTGAACAAAATGAGATGTTATCATCATCTGTACTGCAAAAGAAAAGGCACATGCCAAAAGATATATGTCAGACGCAACAATAGTAAACTCCTCATCAATGCAGAGAAGATAAAGTCCTATTATTGATATTGCAACACTAATCCATATTTTAAGTGGCTGTTTTTTCTTAAGGAACAGCCCGATTATTGGGATAAATGCAACGTAAAGTGTGGTGATGAAGCCGGACTTTCCAGCGCCGGAACCTTCAACGCCAAACTGCTGAAGGTTCATTGCGATACCCAGCGAAAGTCCGCAAAGAAGACCACCCTTTACAAGTTCCTTATTATCATTAACATAACTCTCGTCAAAAGACGGATTTTTTCGTCTTATGATGTCAAACATCAAAACAACGAGCGCCAAAAACCATATAGCAATAAAATTTCTAACTGTTACGAACGCATATGCCGGCATATTATCCGAGCCCAAATACTGTGCGACAAATGCTGAGCCCCAAATAAATGCAGCAATAAGTGGCAGAACCGTCTGCCTAATCATTTTTCCCTTCATTAATTCTCTCGCTTTAAAAA
>JAGHSI010000062.1 GCA_018065925.1 Candidatus Limimonas coprohippi | reverse complement strand
CTAGATGATTATATTAGGTTTAATAAAACTTATCAAGATTTTCATCGAGCATGTACTTTCTAGTAATATGAACATAAATTGGGTCCACTGAAACGAGCTCAAGCACCCTAGTTATAAGGATACTTGGATTTATACCGAATGTTGGATTACTTGGAAGAGTTACTAAAATCGTAGTGATTTTATCAGAATCTGACCAAACTTTTACATCGGTTACGTGCCCTGTCAAGGCAATTTCCTTTACAACTTTGCGTTTTCCTTGCTTTCCCATCTTAGAAATAGTGAGATTCTCATCAAGAAGTTTTTCAAGAACAACGTTGTTAAAGGCTTCTGCTGACATTGCCTCCTGTTTAATTTCGATTTTATATCTAGAAAAAGCGACAAGCTGTGCCTTCAAAACAGGTTCCTTGACATCAATTATCTTAATATCAACTGGCATCACTTTCATAAGGCGTTCTTTGACCTCTGAAAGTTTCATGTCATCATTCTCAATACGAATATCAAGAATCTCAGATAGTCCCTCCATCCCAAGAGAGAGTGGCATAGCAAAGTTCATATAAGGTCTTGGGTTAAATCCCTCAGTATACCAAAGTGGAACTTCAGCTCTTGTCAAAGCACGTGAGAAGCAGCGCATGAGGTCTAGATGTGAGATGTATTTTGCATCCCCTGTTTTTTCAAAAAAGATTCTAGCATTTTGCACCGCACTCACCTCCATTCAACGAAGATGCACCGCAAGCGGCGCACTGTATGCGACAGTGAGCTGTTGTCTCACTGCGTTTTGCCTTCTCTGATTCTCGCATCAAGAATTCCTTAGTAATACCGTAATCAAGATGATCCCAAGGCAAAACCTCGTCGTAATCTCTACGACGAGTCGCATACCATTCAGGATCTACGCCACATTTTTCAAACGCTTCCATCCAAGTATCAAACTTAAAATGTTCATCCCAGGAATCAAGTTTACAGCCGTTCTTCCAGGCCTCGAGAATAACTGGGCCAAGTCTTCTGTCTCCTCTTGCAAATACAGCTTCTAAAAATACTGTGTTTATCTTATGTGCAGAGAGGTGAATATGTGACTTCGGTACTCTTGTCTGATCATAAAGATAGTCACGTTTTCTCTCGAGTTCTTCTCTCGTATCCTGTGGCTCCCACTGGAAAGGAGTGTGTGGCTTTGGGACAAAGGAAGAGGCACTCACATTTATACTAAGTTGCTTTCCTTTAGGCCTATCTTCCATACGGAAGTACTCGGAGACAATTCTTCTTGAGAGGCCAATAATCTCCTCTACATCCTCCATTGTCTCTGTTGGAAGTCCCAACATAAAATAAAGTTTAACTGTTGTCCAACCGCCCTTAAAAGCGATTTTAACAGTACTCATAATCTCATCTTCAGTGATGTTCTTATTGATAGCATCACGGAGGCGCTGAGAACCTGCCTCTGGAGCAAATGTAAGTCCACTCTTACGAATGAGTTTCATCTTCTCGACCAACTCGTCGGAGAAGTTATCCACTCTAAGACTCGGTAAACTGATATTTACATTTTTCTCCCTTGTCCAGTCAATCATATCTGAAAGAAGTGGCTGGATTTTTGTATAGTCAGATGTTGAGAGTGAGATGAGACTCACCTCATCATAACCAGTGTTTTTGATTAAATTATATGCCTGCTCATTGATAAGTTCAGGGCTCTTTTCTCTAATTGGTCTATAGATAAAGCCTGCCTGACAGAAGCGACATCCGCGAATACAACCACGGAAGATTTCTGCGCTAACTCTGTCATGGACGATTTCAATAAACGGAACAATGAATTTTTCTGGAAACGGGCATTTATCGAGATCCTTTACGACACGCTTATGAATAACGGCAGGTGCCCCACACTTTGGTGTGACCGCCTTTATCGTGCCGTTATCGTTGTAACTGACGTCGTAAAGGCTAGGTACATAAATGCCCTCTATCTGTGCGGCTGCAATAAGGAATTCCTTTTTACTCTTACCCTTTTCTTTATATTCTTTATAGAGATCTAAGAACTCATTCATGAGTTCCTCTCCATCGCCAAGTTGAAATACATCTATAAAGTCACAGAGAGGCTCAGCGTTTGAAGCACATGGGCCACCTGCTATAACAAGATTTTTAAGTTCATGTCTATCCTTTGCGAGAAGTGGTATCCCGCCAAGATCAAGCATATTAAGTATGGTTGAAAAGGAGAGCTCATACTGAAGCGTAAATCCGATTACATCAAAATCTCCAAGCGGGTCTTTTGACTCTATAGCAAAGAGCGGAATATTGTTTAATCGCATCTGCTCTTCCATATCGGCAGCTGGTGCAAAGAAGCGTTCGCACCAAGCATCATCTCTATCATTAATAAGTGAGTAAAGAATCTTGAGTCCCAAATGTGACATACCAATTTCATATGTATCTGGGAAACAGAACGCGAAGCGTAGAGATACATCATCTACACTTTTCATCACACTATTAAGTTCTCCGCCCGTGTATCTACCTGGTTTTTGTACCAGCGGTAAAATCTTTTCTAGTTTTGCGTCCATAAAATCTCCTTATTTAACAGAAGGCACCTTGAAACATATTCAAGATGCCTTTAGTCTTACTTATTTGCCAAGTGTCTCTGGAGCACTTGTAGGTTGGATAGCACTGATGTAATATCCCTTACCCTTTTGACGAAGAGTAACCTTTACATACTTGCTTGGAGTTGGCTCAACAATGTCACCATTTTCAGCCTGCTCAAATCCACTACCAGAGAGGTAGGCTACGGTTAAGATAACTGTATTGCTCTTTTCAGTTATATCGATAACTCATGGGGTGTAAGTCGGATCTACACCTGTAATAGGTGCTTTATAAGCACCCTTTTCCTCATCGTATGTAAACTCAAATCCAGCTGATGATACAGTTTTATGTTCGATATCGCGCTCTGCACCGAAAAGTGACACAAACTTTGCCTCGACCTCAGTTGCAGGGTAAAGAATCAAACCATCCTCAACCTCGTATTGATCTGTAGCAACATCACCCTTAATAATAGCCCAAACAGAAGCTTCAATAAGCTGACTCATATCTGCCTTTGTAATATCATCGAAATCATCGATATCATTCATTACAACTGGCACGAGCATTTTCTGAAAATTCTGCATCTCAGTTTTCTTCTTTGATTCTGCTTTAGCAGTAATCGAATTCACAATAGTAATTATGATAAATATTATGCCGACAATAGCAAGAAGAATCACTAAAAGGCCGAGTGGCTTTGCCCATTTTTTATTTTGTTTTGGAGTACTCATAAAAATTCCTCCTTATCTGCAATTTATCTTCTGCCGCCTCTGCGGAAGTTGTTATTTCTTCTTGGTGGGCGCTCGTCAGAAATGTCGTTCTCTGGAACTGCACCTTCTACCTCAATAAGAGCATCGCGACGAGAGAGATTAAGTCTACCCTGCTCATCAAGTGGAAGAACTTTTACGATGATCTCATCACCGATTGTAACTACGTCTTCAACCTTCTCAGTTCTCTTAACATCAAGACGACTGATGTGTACGAGACCCTCAACGCCTGGTACGATTTCAACGAAAGCACCAAAGTCCATAAGTCTTGTTACAACGCCCTTGTAGATGGCACCAACTTCTGGACCGTTAGCGATTGTCTCAACAATGAAAATTGCGCGCTCAGCATTTTCGTAATCAAGAGCAGATACAAATACCTGACCCTCATCGTTTACGTCAACCTTACAGTCACACTCAGCACAAATCTTCTGAATAACCTTACCCTGCTTACCAATTACCTCACCAATCTTCTCTGGGTTGATTGTTGTTGTGAGCATCTTTGGAGCATACTTAGAAAGCTGTGGGCGTACCTCTGGGATACACTTGAGCATAATTTCATCAAGGATATAAAGACGAGCCTTGCGTGTCTTTTCAAATGCTTCCTTAATGATTTCTGGTGTAAGGCCGTGAACCTTAAGGTCCATCTGGATAGCTGTGATACCCTTATGTGTACCAGCTACCTTGAAGTCCATATCGCCATAGAAGTCCTCAAGACCCTGGATATCAACCATTGTCATGAAGTCACCATAAACACCCTGGTCACCTGTGATAAGACCACAAGAGATACCAGCAACCGGAGCCTTAATTGGAACACCTGCTGCCATAAGAGCAAGAGTTGAACCACAGATTGAGCCCTGTGATGTAGAACCGTTTGAAGAAAGAGCTTCTGATACTACACGGATAGCATATGGGAATTCTTCTACTGAAGGAATTACTGGAACAAGAGCACGCTCAGCGAGAGCACCGTGACCGATTTCACGACGGCCAGGTCCACGTGATGGCTTTGTCTCACCTACTGAGTAAGATGGGAAGTTGTAGTGATGGATATAACGCTTCTCTGTCTCCTCATCAAGGCCGTCAAGTTTCTGAGCGTCTGACATTGGAGCGAGTGTTGCGATTGAGAGAACCTGTGTCTGACCACGTGTGAACATACCTGAACCATGAACACGTGGAAGAAGATCTACCTGAGCATTAAGAGGACGAATCTCATCAATGCCACGGCCATCGACACGCTTCTTCTCTTCCTTGAGCCAACGACGTACAACGTGCTTCTGGATTAAGTACATGATTTCATCGATCTTTGTCTCCTCTTCTGGGAAACGCTCATCAAACTTCTCATGAACTGCATCGTAGATTGGGAGAAGTCTCTCATCACGTACGTTCTTGTCGTCTGTATCAAGAGCAGCTTCTACGTCTTTTACGCAGAATGCTTCGATTTCATCGAGAATCTCTGGGTCTGGATCATTTGATTCAAACTCAAACTTTGGCTTACCGATTTCAGCAACGATGCTGTTAATGAACTTAACAACTTCCTTGTTAACTTCGTGACCAGCCATGATGCATTCAAACATCTTATCCTCTGGAATTTCATTACCGCCTGCCTCAATCATAGCAACGAGATCAGCTGTTGAAGAAACTGTAAGTTTAAGATCAGTCTTTGCTCTCTGTTCAAGTGTTGGGTTGATTACGATTTCACCATCAACAAGGCCAACATCTACAGAAGAGATTGGGCCGTCCCATGGAATATCAGAAATAGCAATAGCTGTTGATACACCGATAGCTGCTGTGATTTCTGGTGAGCAATCTGGATCAACTGACATTACAGTTGCAACAACTGAGCAGTCGTTTCTCATATCCTTTGGGAAAAGAGGACGAATTGGACGGTCGATACAACGAGAAGCAAGAATAGCCTTATCAGCTGCCTTACCTTCTCTTCTCTGGAATGAGCCAGGGAAACGACCTACTGAGTACATCTTCTCCTCATAGTCAACTGAGAGTGGGAAGAAATCTACGCCTTCACGAGGCTTTGCTGATGCTGTAACTGTGCAAAGAACTGATGTTTCACCGTAATTTGCAAATACAGCTGCGTTTGCGAGACCAGCCATCTTACCTGTCTCAAGGCGAAGAGGTCTGCCTGCAAGAGTTGTTTCATAAACCTTGTAGTTATCAAACATTTTTTATACCTACCTTTTAATATTTTTTAGGGAGGCTCAAGGTTTAGCAATAAATTAAAAATCCGTCTTTTCGGGTCCTTAATTTACCGCTAATCCCTTTTGGGTGGCCTCCCAAAGTCAACTAATTTTTTGCCCTTAAAAAGCAATTTAAGGCAGATGACAAAAGTGTCATCTGCCTTTTTGTCTTACTTTCTAAGACCAAGTCTTGAAACGATTGAACGGTAACGTTCAATATCGTTCTTCTGAAGGTATGCGAGAAGGTTACGTCTACGACCTACCATCTTGAGAAGACCTCTGTTTGAGTGGAAGTCGTGTGGATGCTCCTTAAGATGTGCGTTAAGGTCGTTGATTCTCTTTGTGAGAACAGCGATCTGAACTTCTGGAGAACCAGTATCACCTTCGTGAGTAGCATACTCGGCCATAATAGCCTGCTTTTCAGCCTGTGTCATTTGTTTTCACCTCATTAAAAAATATTTATCCAAAATCCTAGCGTGTGGTAACGGTGATCAGCTATGCTGCATACGCCACACTCCAAGAAAAAGGGCTCGCTTATAGTAACACACTTTTCTTTAAATGTAAAGAGGAAATTAATTACATATATATATGCTTGATTACTTCTGCACGTTCTCTTATCTTCTTTTCATCAATTTTGATTTGCTGTTCAAGTTGAACGAGCGAATCAAACTTCTTTTCCGGGCGAAGATAAGAGAAGAGAGATACCTCAATATACTTACCGTAAAGATCACCCGAAAAATCAAGTATGTGTGTTTCAAAAGACGGTGCGTCATTCTCGTAAATTGTAGGACGAACACCGACATTTGTCATCGAGAGATATGTTTCACCACCAACTGTGGTCTTTGACATATATACACCAAATTTTGGTAGAACAAGTCCCTCTGGGATTTTTTGATTTATTGTCGGAGCACCGATGTGTCGACCACGTTTATCTCCATCGACAACCTGAAGTTTAAATGAGTAAGGGTGACCAAGCATCATATTTGCAAGTTCAATTTCACCTGATTCAATAGCAGCTCTTATTCGAGTGGAAGAAACCGCTTCACCCTCAAAGTCAAGTTCTGGAGACACCGAAAATTCAATACCCGCATTTTCGCAGAGTTCTCTCATAAGTTCCGCATTACCAGCACCATTTTTACCAAAACTGTAGTTAAATCCACAACAAACACCAACAGCGCCCATGCGTTTGATAATTATCTCATTAAAGAACTCCTCTGGAGTCATATCTTTAAGGTCATTAAAATCCAAAAGGCAGAGTGTCACTCCTGTCTTTTTAAAAGCAGAAGCACGTGTTTCCTTATCAAACAAACAAACAGGTGTCTCGCCTTTCAACACACCGAGTGGATGCTCTTTAAAAACGAGTGCAAATGGCATAGCACCGAGGCGTTTTGCCATTTCTACAGCATCATTTATTACAGTCATATGACCTTTGTGAAGACCATCAAAATTGCCAAGTGCAACTACTGATGCCATATTGCCACTCCCTTCATCCAGTTATCTTTCTTGATATACCCTTCTAAAAGCAAGGGTACCCTTTTCATCGTCTGCTTCGCCCAGTCCAATGAACTTTTTGTCGGGCGAATAGACTCTGTAAAGTCCATTTACTTTACTCCCTTTGATTCTGTCTAAGTTTAAGTCGCCGCCATTACAGAATCTATGGGATTGCCCATCACTTACAACAAGCGTAGGATAAGCATTTAGCGCCTCTTCTACACTTATCAAAAAGACTGATGGGTCAGGCGCATTTTCAAGTTCTTCAAGCGTCACAGTCTTTGAAATATCAAATCCCGCTCCCATCGTTCGAAGAAGTTCCGTCATAACTGCACCGCAGCCCAAATCTCTTCCTATATCATCAATCAATGTTCTGACATATGTGCCAGATGAACATTCAATATCAAGAATATATTCATTCTCTTTATCTGCCTCTTTAATATCGAGGCGACTAATGGTTGCCGGACGAGGCTCGCGCTCAACCTCAACACCTTGGCGAGCAAGCTTATAGAGCTTAACGCCGTCTTTGTTGAGCGCCGAATACATCGGTGGCACCTGCATAATGTCGCCCCTATACTTCTCAGAAGCTAAAAGAACATCTTCATATGTTGAAGTAACTTCGCTCTCACTGAGGACCGTTCCAGTGATATCTAAAGTATCAGTAGTAAGTCCGAGGCGCATTTTAGCAGTATAACGTTTTTTTGAATCGGGTAAAAATTCTAAGAATCTTGTTGCACCGCCAAGCATGATTGGCAGCACACCCTCTGCCATAGGGTCCAATGTGCCACAATGACCCGCCTTCTTTTCTCCCATTATGCGACGCACTTTTGCGACACAGAGAAAAGATGTTATTCCCTCTGGCTTATAAAGATTTATAAATCCTGTCATACTATTTCAACTCTGTTTCTATAAGAGCAATCATTTTTGAAAGAATTTCCTCTTCTTCATCCGATGGCGCATCACAGCCGGCAGCGCGAATATGTCCGCCGCCACCGAAAGTTGCACATATTTTTGCGGCATCGAGTGGATCATGTGTACGAAGTGAGAACTTAAAGCCACCCTGTGGCTTCTCTTTCATTGTAATGCCGCAAAGTGCACCTTCAACCTGGCGTGACATGGCAGCAATAGCATCACACTGATCAGGTGTTGCGCCAGTTCTCTCAAACATCTCTTTTGTAACCTTGAGAACTATTACTTTACCGTCGCAGAATGTGCGCATACCGTTTAATGTCTCTGCCAAAAGATTGAAGTATTCAATAGGTTTTGTCTCAAACATTAAAACGTTAATATTCGCATTGTCTGCGCCAAGGTCAATGAGATCTGCAGCGACACGATAGGCCTCAGAAGATGCATTTGAGTATCTAAAGCAACCAGTGTCAGTTGAAAGACCTGTATAAAGCGCAGTTGCAATATCAGGTGTAATATCTACGCCCATCTCTTTGAAAATTCTATAAAGAGTAAGAGAGGCCGCACCATCATTGGCATTTAAATAAAGTTCCTTTGCATATTCAACATTTGTACCGTGATGATCAATACAAAGGTCAACCTTATCACCATAAAGTTCATTCAACTTGTCACCAAGAAGCTTGTTGTCGGCAACATCAACAGCGACAATAAATTTTGGGTTAAAATCCTGTGGTTCAAGATTTTCAAAGAGATAATCATATTTTTTTGGAATGATGTCTCCATTTATGACGTTGGCGCGCTTGCCCTGTGCTCTGAGCACACGACATAGTGAGACGCCACATCCAAGTGTGTCACCATCAGGATTCTTATGTGTAAGGATAAGAACATCTTCAGCACCATTTAAAAGTTCAATAACTCTTTTTGTATCTATGCTCATCTGTCGCCTCCCGATACGCTGTTGAGTTTCTTGAATATTTCCATACCCTGCTCAACTGAATCATCAGCTACAAACTTGAGCTCTGGTGCTTTGCGAAGGTGGAGATTTTGTCCAACCTCACGGCGAATAAAGCCAGTAGCACCATTGAGTGCTTTTACAGCTTCTTTAGCGCTCTCAATGCCTTTGAGATCACTGATATAAACCTTTGCATATGAGAGGTCGCCTGAAACTGTAACTCTGACTACTGTGAGGAGTTTACCTGCAACACGAGGATCTTTAATTTCACCAAGTGTTGCAATAATCTCACGTTTGATGTCCTCAGCCACTCTATCTTTATTATGTCCTGGCATAAGGATTCCTCCCTTAGTCTTCTCTATATTCCTCTGTTATGAAGGCCTCGAAAATATCGCCTTCCTTAATATCATTGAACTTATTAAGACCAATACCGCATTCATAACCAGATGCAACTTCCTTAACGTCATCTTTGAAACGACGAAGTGAGCTCATCTCGTCCTCAGCGATAATAATACCGTCACGTACTACACGGATCTTAGCGTTACGTACAATTTTACCATCAAGTACATAAGAACCAGCGATTGTACCTGCAGATGAGATCTTAAATACATTACGTACCTCTGCGCGTCCTATATCAACATCACGGAACTTAGGAGCGAGCATACCCTTGATAGCTGACTGAATTTCTTCAATGCAATCATAGATGATTCTGTAGCAACGAATATCTACAATGTCACGCTCTGCCATAGCAACAGCTGCTGGATCTGGACGAACATTAAAGCCTACAATGATAGCATTTGAAGCACTTGCAAGCATTACATCTGACTCTACGATACCACCAACTGCACCGTGAATAACCTTAACGCGAACTTCCTCATTAGAAAGTTTTTCAAGGCTTTGACGAACCGCCTCAACAGAACCCTGAACATCAGCCTTGACAACGATGTTGAGGTCCTTAAGTTCGCCCTCATGGAGACTTGCAAAGAGGTTATCAAGTGTAACCTTCTTCTGAGCACCCCAGATTTCTTCCTTCTGCGCATTCTTTCTCTGCTCAACAAGTTCTCTCGCAAGACGCTCGTCAGATACGGCATCGAAAGTATCGCCAGCCTGTGGTGCTTCCTGAAGACCAGTAACCTCAACTGGAATTGCTGGTCCAGCCTCTTTGAGTTCGCGACCGTTTTCGTTTGTCATTACACGTACACGACCTACTGCTGTACCTGCAACAATGATGTCACCTGTATGAAGTGTACCATTCTGAACGAGAAGTGTTGCAATAGGACCACGACCCTTGTCAAGACGTGCTTCAATTACTGAACCTTTTGCAGCACGGTTAGGGTTAGCCTTGAGTTCAAGAACCTCTGCAACGAGAAGTACAGACTCAAGAAGTTTATCAAGGTTCATACCAGTCTTAGCAGAAACAGGAACACAGATTGTGTCGCCACCCCACTCCTCTGGTACGATTTCATGCTCAGTGAGCTGCTGCATGATCTTATCAACAGTTGCACCTGGCTTATCCATCTTATTGATAGCAACGACAATTGGAATGTCAGCTGCTTTTGCGTGGTTAATAGCCTCAATTGTCTGTGGCATGATACCGTCATCTGCAGCAACTACGAGGATTGCGATATCAGTTGCCATAGCACCACGGGCACGCATTGCTGTAAAGGCAGCGTGGCCTGGAGTGTCAAGGAATGTAATCTTCTGACCGTTAATCTCTGTTCTGTAAGCACCGATTGCCTGTGTAATACCGCCAGCCTCTGTGTCTGTTACAGCAGTATGACGAATAGCGTCAAGAATAGATGTCTTACCATGGTCAACGTGTCCCATTACACAAACTACAGGGTCACGAGGTTCAAGGTTTGTAGCATCATCTTCTGTATCATCGATAATACGGTCTTCAATTGTAATAACAACTTCCTTCTCAACCTTAGCATCAAACTCACCAGCGATAATCTCAACTGTATCAAAGTCAAGCATATCGTTGATTGATGCCATCTGGCCGAGCGAGAAGAGTTTCTTAATAACTTCAGCAGCAGTTGCGTGAAGAAGTTCAGCTACGCCACCAACTGTAAGTCCCTCTTCTGGAACTGTAATAACGAGGTGCTTCTTTTTACGCTCTGCCTCGATTCTCTTCATACGATCTGCCTCAGACTCGCGCTTCTTTGAGCGCATACCCTGCTGCTTTCTGTATTGCTTAGACTTCTGGTTGAGTTTCTGCTTACCCATGTTAAATCTATCATTACGAGCATTTCCAGAGTCGCCTGAAAGACGGTCATATTTCTCATTATACTTCTCAAGATCTACATTTTGAGAACGAGTGTCGATAGTTCTAGCCTCACCCTTTGTACGAGCCTGTACATAAGTGTCATCAGCCTTTTCCTTCTTCTTGAAAGGATGCATATTGCTCTCAGATTTTTTCTTAAGTGCTGCCTCTACATCTGGGTCAGCCTTCTTTGTAGGAATCTTCTCCTTCTTTTGCTCAACCTTTGGAGCAGGAGCGACATCCTTCTTCTCAGGTGCCTTTGGAGTTTCCTCTGCCTTCTTTGTAGGAATCTTTTCCTTCTTTTCAGCAACAGGTGCTTCCTCTTTCTTTTGCTCAGCCTTTGGAGCAGGCTGCATTGCAAAGTACTTGTCGAAGTTCTCCACCTGATTATTCTGTGTGTAATACTCAAAAGCAAAGTTGAGTTCCTCTGGTGTCAAAGCTGTTACAGCCTTCTTTGGAGATTCAGGGAACTTTTCATTGAGGATCTCAACGAGTTCTTTACTTGGTTTATCAAAGTCTTTTGCGACTTCATTCAATTTAATTTTTATCTCCATCAAACGTTTCCTCCGCATAACTCAATAATCTTTTTTGCAAAGCCCAAATCATCAATCGTAAATACTGCTGCTCTTATGCCTGTTGCAGCGTAAAGGTCATCTTTGGTAACTGGAATCAAAACGAGTTCCACATCCCTGCCTTCAAACTTTGTCGTGCGGTCAAACTCTTCTTTTAGTCTGTCCGATGCATCACTGCATAAGAAACATGCTTTTGCTTTGCCTTTTTGTATACTCGAAAAAGCCGCGTCGTGTCCGGGCGAAAGCTTTGAGGCCCTGCGCGCGAGACCGAGCATATTAAAGAACTTCTCATTCATTTTTTAGCTCTGCCTCCAACTTCGAGTAGACATCGTCGGGAATCTGCATCTTAAACTCGCGCTCAAAGCGACGCGCCTTCTTTGCCTTCTTAAAACACTCTGTTGACTTACATATGTAAGCGCCACGTCCTGGAGCTTTACCAGTAAGATCTAAAGAAATATTTTCATCTTTACTTTTTACTACTCTAACAAGTTCGATCTTTGGTTTCATCTCCATGCAACCAAGGCATCGTCTTTCTGGTGTTTTTTTAGGCATCAGATTCACCTTCCATCAAAATTAAGCCTCTTCTGGGCTCTCGTAGAAACCGCTTTCTGGATTAATGTCAATTTTCCAGCCAGTGAGTTTTGCTGCAAGTCTTGCATTCTGTCCCTTATTACCGATAGCAAGTGAAAGCTGTGTATCAGGAACGATTACCTTGCATGATTTTTCCTCAAGAGAAAGGATGTCAACACGAACTACATCGGCTGGAGCTAAAGCCGCACCAACGAAGAGTGCTGGGTCCTCTGAATAAGGAACAATATCAATCTTCTCACCACAGAGAAGATCAACAACCTTTGCTACACGTGCGCCACGTGGGCCGATACAAGCACCAACTGCGTCAACGTTTTCATCTGCACTATAAACTGCAATCTTTGTACGAGAACCAGCCTCACGTGATACTTCTTTAATTTCAACTGTACCATCTGTAATCTCTGGAACCTCTGTCTCAAAGAGTTTACGAACAAGTCCTGGATGTGTACGAGAAATCATAGCCTTAGGGCCTTTCTCTGTCTCACGAACATCTACGATGAACACCTTGATAAGGTCTCCATCAGTGAGTTCCTCACCAGGAATCTGCTCTGAATGTGGAAGAAGTGCCTCAGCTTTACCAATTTCGAGTGTTGCATTTCCAGTTTTTGGATCAACAGTCAAAACCTTAGCTGTAACAATTTCCTGATTATGGCTCTGGAATTCCTGCATTGTCTGTCCACGCTCTGCATCACGAATACCCTGACGAATAACATGTTTTGCAGTCTGAGCAGCAATACGACCAAAGTCCTTAGTATCAAGTGGGATTTCAATAATGTCGCCAGCCTTAGCATTCTTCTTATACTGATGAGCTGCAGCAACAAGAATATCCTCATCCTCGTCAACTATCTCTTCAACTACGTTCTTTCTAAGATAAACACTGAGTTCCTGCTTCTCTGGATCGATATTGCAGAAAACAATGTCCTTACCGTTGTACATACGTCTTACTGATACAACAAGTGCGTTGCCAATTTTCTCATAGAGAAACTCAGCTGGTATACCTTTTTCTTTGGCCATCAATTCAACGGCTAAAAAGAATTCTTCATTCATTTTCTATATTCCACCTTTCGATTATTTACATTTCAAAATCGTCTGCTTTTACAAACGAAGCTTCTTTTTTATTAAACACAAGTGTCTTGCCCTCATTTGATTCAAATGTGACATTTCCCTTGTCATAATCCTTTAAAATTCCTTTGAACTCACGTTCTCCGTCAACAGGTCGAATGAGTTTAATCATTACCTTCTTGTCAATGTATGCCATGAAATGCTCATCATTCTTAAGTGTACGTTCAACACCAGGTGATGAAACCTCAAGGCAATAACTGCAATCGATTGGGTCAGCAGCATCGAGTGGCTCATCAACAGCGTGTGAGAGATTCACACAATCGTCAATTGAAATTCCGTTCTCTTTGTCAATGTAAATTCGAAGATAATGGTCAGCGCCCTCTTTTACGAATTCAACATCCCAAATACTGAGGCCTAATTCTTTTGCAAATGGTTCTACTATTTCTCGTACAGTTGTTTCAACTTTACCAGCCATAAAAACCTCCTTACAAAATCAAGAGAGCGGCTCGTTTGAGCCACTCTCAACAATAAACTTATGAACTTAACATAACGCATTTTAACACTTATATAATGTAATGTCAAACATTATTTATTAATATGCGTTACCCCACATAACCATATGTTTAGCAGGTTTGCCACAGCAAACGCATTTCTCACCGAGGTTCTCTTGGTTGAATGGGATGCAACGTGAGCCTACGCCCGTCTCATCCTTAACCTTATCCTCACAAGCCTCATCACCACACCACATTGCCATAACAAGACCGTCACCATTTTCAGCGAGTGCTGTCTTAATTTCATCAATAGTAGTGCACTTGTATGTCTTCTTTTCACGGTTAGCGATTGCCTTTTCCCACATACCATCACGAACTTCTTTGAGTTTCTGAGCGATAGCCTCATCAAGATTATCAAGAGAAACTACAGTCTTTTCTCTATTATGACGAGTAACGAGTACGCACTGGTTAGCCTCGATATCACGTGGGCCGATTTCAAGACGAACTGGAACACCCTTCATCTCATACTCAGAGTACTTCCAACCCGGGCTGTTCTCAGAATCATCAAGCTTAACTCTAAAGTTCTTTGAAAGTTGTGCCTTAAGCTCATTTGCCTTTTCAAGAACACCTTCCTTGTGCTGTGCAACAGGAATAATTACAACTTGAATAGGAGCTACAGCTGGTGGGAGAACGAGGCCGTTATCATCACCATGAGTCATGATGATGGCACCGATTGTACGAGTTGTGAGACCCCAAGATGTCTCGTGAACGTATTCAAGTTTATTCTCTTTTGATTGGAATTGAATGCCAAAAGCCTTTGCAAAACCATCACCAAAGTAGTGGCTAGTTGCTGCTTGAAGAGCCTTACCATCATGCATAAGAGCCTCGATACAATAAGTTGATTCAGCACCAGCGAACTTATCAGACTCAGTCTTCTTACCGCGTACTACTGGAATTGCAAGATCATTTTCATAGAAATCTGCATAGATATTAAGCATCTGCTCTGTCTCTTCAACAGCTTCCTCTGCAGTAGCATGAACTGTATGTCCCTCCTGCCAAAGGAATTCACGAGAACGGAGGAAAGGACGAGTTGTCTTCTCCCAACGAACTACTGAAACCCACTGATTATAGAGTTTTGGAAGGTCTCTATGTGAATGAACAATATTTGCGAAATGCTCACAGAAAAGTGTCTCAGATGTTGGTCTAACACAGAGACGTTCCTCGAGAAGTTCACTACCACCATGTGTTACCCAAGCAACCTCTGGCGCAAAACCTTCTACGTGGTCCTTCTCCTTCTGGAGAAGGCTCTCTGGAAT
Organism: Candidatus Limimonas coprohippi; assembly: GCA_018065925.1. GTDB lineage: Bacteria > Bacillota > Clostridia > Oscillospirales > Acutalibacteraceae > UBA1227. The sequence goes on along the minus strand of JAGHSI010000062.1, from coordinate 1,779 downwards.
AAACATAGGCATGCATACATTCTCATGACCTGTCTCTTTAAAACGACCATCGAGAATCTTTTGAATGTTTTCCCAAATAGCGTAACCATATGGACGAATTACCATACAGCCTTTTACGCTTGTATACTCAACAAGTTCTGCCTTTTTGCAGATATCTGTATACCATTTAGCGAAGTCCACATCCATGGATGTGATATCTTCAACCATCTTTTTCTGATCTGCCATTATAATTCTCCTTAAAAAAAGCCCACGTCACAAGAACGTGGGCGATAAATCTGCAATTTAGATGTTTGCTTCAATGAATTTAACTGCGTCGCCGATTGTTCTCATATTCTCAATAGCTTCATCGGGAACTTCAATTTCAAACTCATCTTCGATAGACATAACGAGATCAACAACATCAAGGCTGTCAGCGCCAAGATCTTCAATAAGAGCTGAATCAATAGTAATATCATCTTCACTGAGATCAAGCTGCTCAGCAATAAGTGCTTTAATCTTTTCAAATACCATAAATGTATTCCCCCTAAAGCCGTGACGGCTTCAAATTCAAATTTAGTACGTTTACTATGTTATTTATTTTTAATAGTTTTGTCAACATATAAAACAAAAATAAAAAAACGCCGTCAAGCGACGGCGTTTTCAAGGATTATTTCTTTTTCTTTTTAGGATCTGGAACTACCTTTGCAAGAGCAGCGATGAGATACTTGTAACCAGCATCGATGATCTTTGCAGGGATAGGATCGATAAGGCCAAGATACCAAGTGTTCTTGCACTTGTAGTTAACCTTAGGATTCTTAGAGTTAATAGCCTCAAGAACTGTATCTGTAAGGTAATGCATCTCGTTTGGATGAGCCATAGCTACTGTCATCATTGGCTTCATAACCTTAAGTACATCTCTGTAGTACTCTGTCTTATCAAGAATCTTCTGATAACCATCTGTAGCCTGACCGTGCATGCCTGTCTTAAATGAACCTGGCTGAATCTTAATTACCTTGATACCAAGGAAGTTAAGCTCACGACGAAGACCAATTGTGTAAGCCTCAACTGCATACTTTGAAATAGCGTATGGAGAGTTGAATGGCTGTGGCTGTTCCCAACCACACTCTGAAGAGAAGTTGATAATTCTACCCTTGCAAGCATTTACAAGTGGGAACATAGCTTTGTTAACACGAACCATACCAAGAAGGTTAACGTTAACAATCTTCTCTACTACTGCTGCTGGGTCACCTTCAATGAGTGAGTCCATAGTATGGATACCAGCACAGTTAACAACTACGTCAAGGTGATCAGTGTACTTTTTGATCTCCTCAGCAGCTGCAAAGCACTCCTCCTGAGAAGAGATGTTGCAGTGAATTGGAATAACGTTTTCTGAGCAACGCTCGATAAGAGCATCACATGGAGTTCTGTTGTAACCGGCAAAAATTGTCCAGCCGCCCTGCTTATCGAGAGCCTCAACGCAAGCACCTGAGATACCACCTGCTGCGCCTGTGAATAATGCGTATTTCATTGGTTTGTCCCCCTTAAAATATTTAGCGAAGACATTATACAACTTAATGGACATATTATCAACATTGTTCACAAAAAAGTTGTAAAACAACGTAGTTATGAGATTTGACGAGCGCAAAGTAAAACGCCTGTTCGCTGTAAAGGTTTGCCCCTTTACAGATATGCACTTTTTGACATCGCTTTTCAGAAACTGTTCAAAACACCGTTTATTATTCTATATCAGAAAAATAGTCTTGTTAAAAAGTAAAGAGTTTTACTTGCATTAAACAATCT
>JAGHSI010000047.1 GCA_018065925.1 Candidatus Limimonas coprohippi | reverse complement strand
AACAACTTTATAATTTTTCTTGTTGCAATTTAAAATTAATTGTGTTATATTGTTTGAGCGGTTAAACGCATATGCGCTCGTAGCTCAGCTGGATAGAGTGTCTGGCTACGAACCAGAAGGTCGGGGGTTCGAGTCCCTCCGGGCGCGCCATAAAAGGTAGTAGATTTTCACAGAAAGTCTACTACCTTTTTTATTATTGTCGTGTATTCTTAATGAAGACAGTGTATTTGTTAGTATCCATTGCGCACTGTTAACCTCGGTTGCTTGAATACCATGAGTATAAATCATAAAATAAAGACGAAAGGAAGTGTTACATTTGCTGAATGAAAACATCAAAACACTCAGAAGACAAAGTGGTCTTACTCAAGAAGCGTTTGCGATCCGTTTGAATGTGGTGAGACAAACGGTATCAAAATGGGAGAAGGGGCTTTCAGTCCCTGATGCGCAAACGCTTCAGCGTATCGCTGAAGAATTTGAGGTTCCGGTTCAAGAGCTTCTGGGAATTAAAGAAGCCGCAGATGATAATCCTAACGCAATTGCTGATCAGCTCGCTATGATTAACGAACAGCTTGCTATCAAAAATCGTCGGTCAGCAAATATATGGAAAATCATATGCTTTGTATTGATCGTTACCGTTGTTTTCCTATGCGGGAAAGTATTTTCAGAAAGAAACCATCAGGAAATAGAATCACCGAATTCGTTTTTTTCTGCAATCGAATTGTCAAATGTATCATTTGTCGTGAATGACAAAGAGGTTATTTGCTCCTTCGTCCCAAGTGTTGGCGATCCCGACATCACATACTCAATAACTATGCATAGCCTTTCTGCCTATTGCGCGGACGAAACCGTTACTGCACAGTATAACAACGGAATATGTGTTGCAGCATTTGATAAGTCAAAACTATCGGAAAATGTTGAGTACAGTACTGTACTCAGCGTTTCCGGCAGAGATGTTATTCGAAATTTAACGGTAGCAGATACTTTTTGTTACAAGGAAAACAACTGCTCATGGCAATCTCCGTGGAGTAAATAATGTCGTTATTTTTGCTCAATATTACTTTTCTATGTTATGATAGGTAAAAATTTTTAAGAGGGCACTTTCTATGGGAAATAAAAAATACGACAAGATGGCAAAGAGAATAAGTAAGGCAAACGACTTCGTAGCTGACAAACAGACTGGTAAAGAGCTCGAGCGCGCCGAGAAACCCATTCTCAGTGATAATAAAATAAACGTACTTGTAATGGGCATTTCAGGCGCTGGAAAAAGCACTTTAATCAACGCTGTTCTCGGTGAGGAGAAGGCAAAAGTCGGCGACGGTGCGGCCGTTACAAGAAAGATGAAAGTGTATGAAAAAGACGACGTAATGTTCCGTATGGTTGATACCGTAGGACTTGAATATAACTTCTTACGTCAGCAAAAAATTCTTCGCGAACTTTCAACCTGGTCTGAAGATGGACTCAACAGAAAGAACATGAATAAACTTGTTCACTGTATCTGGTTCTGCATCGATGCCCAGTCAAAGCGTGTCTCTGAAGAGTCCCTCAACTACCTCTATCACATTTCCAAATTATGGAAAGGTATACCAATTGTTGTCGTATTTACAAAATCTTATTCATCTGTTGCTATCCCTGAAAATGAAGAGATGTTTAAGAAAGTAATGAACAGGTATCAAAAGAAGAGAAAACTTAATGTCTATGGAATAGTTTCTCTCCTTGCTCGCGAGCTTGTCATCGACGAGACAAACATTATCAAGGCCTACGGCGTTGATAATCTTATCAAAACAACAAGCGAGCTTATACCAAAAGCAAAAGAGATCAACGAAGAAGTTATGATCAACTGGTCTTATAAGATGCGTAAAAACGCTGCAAAGAAATATGTCAAAGCCGCAAGACGCAGCGCCTTTGCTGTAACTATAATGCCAACTAAAGAGGATGACGAAATTTTCGTAGAGCCACTTTGGGAGACTATGATAAATAAAATTGCAAAAGCGTATTTACTTAGCGCAGAAGATGAAGCATTAATGAGAGAAAAGGCCGAGAAAGTCAAGGATCGTTATAATCTTTTAATTAAGTTCGCTAAACTCTTCAAAGGAACCAACGCTATAGCAGTATATACCGCAACATCCGCAATCGGCAAAGTTGCTATCAATATCTCAGCTAAGCTTCACAAGGCTGCAGATAAGAAATAAAAAAATAAGAGAGTAGGAAGTTTTCCTACTCTCATTTTTTATGCATTCCAAGGATTTTCTGGATCTGGATCTGTTGGATCCCATCCCCTGCGACTATCATTTACATCAATTTTAATAGTTTTTGGTTTACCGAGTGGGCCCGGAAGATTACTATCATAAATTGTAACTATTGTGCCGTAGTCTAAATTGTCATAAAGCCATTTTGCATCACTGCAGCAGAGTCTTACACAACCGAGAGATGCAGGACCACCGAGTTCGTTGTATTCCTCATATTCAAGGTCGCTCTTATCTTTTGTAAAATAGCAAACCGAGTGAAACCAGATAGGACCTTTTATGCGAATTGTATACTGTCCTTCTGAGTTGTCGACCATATGAAGCCACGGGCACTTGTCAGATGTCGAGAATGTTCCTGTTGGAGTCTCATGACCAGAACGCCCACAAGAACAAGCAAATGCTTTCTTTGGAACAGTATATTTACCGTCATCATCTTTACCATAAACAGTTACGACGTTCATCTGTCTATTGACGCCAACACAGTATTTTGCTTTGTAAGCACTGCTTGGGTAAAAAACTATAGAACCATCAGAATTTACTGTAACACCAGTGTTTTTTGCTGTAGTGCTAGTTGTTGTGGTAGTAGTTGGAGCAGCAGTTGTAGTGGTAGTAGGTGCCTCAGTGGTTGTAGTTTCAGGTGCCTCAGTTGTCATTTCAATTGTGGCTTGCGGTTCAGTTGGTTTTGGCTCATCGCCACCAGCTATTTTAACAGTAATTAGAACTATCGCTGTAACTATAACGATTATTAAAAAACATCCCAAACGAACCACCGTTTTTTCTGAGGGCTCATTACCTTTTGGGGCTGCGTGTCTTGGTTTTTCTGCCATTATTTATCCTCCATTAATCTTGATTATTTATGTATTCTTCAAGTATTTCTGCCATATATCCGACAAGTTGGTTGCAAGGACGCTTTTTATAGTACTCTTTTGTACGAGCTTCAGGTTCTGGGGCGCTGTGTGTGCCATTATTTAACTTTAAAAGTTCACGGCAAACGATTGATCCATTATCAGCTTCGAACCTCTTTGCAACCTCCTGCACCCTTGCATAATGCTCACCTTTTCCAACTCCCGGCTCATCGTTACCGTAGAGCAAGCCTAAAATAATGGCTGCGCCAGACACAGCGCCACATACTTCGCGCATGCGGCCCACGCCACCGCCAAAGGAGAGTGATAATTTTGCAAGAGTCTTTTCATCTATATCTACTAAGTCTTTAAAGGCGAGAGCCACCGCCTGACTACAGTTGTACCCGCTCTCAAAGAGAGTCATCGCCTGTTCTTTTCTAGTCATAATATCACCAACTAAAATATCATTTCCTTAACTATACCATATTTCTATTAATTATGGTAAGATAATCGAGTTAAGTGAGGGATTATTAATGATAGAATTTTCTGAAAAACTAGAACTTGAAAAAGGGATAAGCAATTTATTCATCGCCGCTGGTGCCACAGCAATAACAAAGAGAATTGCAAGCGAAGAAGCAAAACGGCCAGAATTAAAGAGACTCTGGGTGATTGAACTAGTTTGTCTATCCCTCGCGGCCTTTATCGGTTCACTCATTCACTCCTTCAAGTGGAATCAAAAGACAAGTGGCATAATATGGGGAATCCTTTATGCAATAGAGTTTGAGACAGTACGTAGATTCCACAAAATTATATCTATGTTTGATGAGGGATATAAGATCAAAAAATCACAACTTTCTTTCCTTATGATTCTTGAAATTGCGCTCTATATCCCAGCAACTCTAATTCGTTTCTTTACAGGTAAAAACACCTTCACTTTTTTCATCTCATACGCATCCGTTGTTGCTGTATTAATTGGCAAACTCATAAAAGAAGAAAAATCCACACCAGCAACAAAGGACCTCGGAATATCAGTTGCAACCTTAATCTTCGCAGTTCTCTCCCAAATCACAATCAAAAATTACGGTGCAACAGTCGCCCACATCTTTATTATTTTAGCACTACTCCCTCTTAAAAATTCAGCAATCAAAAGTTTTGAATAAAATTAAAACCATTCGATTTCAATACAAAGGTAACTTGTGATATGGATGTATATGCCGAATGGGAAGCAATTGCTCCAACTGATGGTGGATTACTTTCTGAGGCTACAATGTCAACTGCTTTCATAGCAGGTAGCATCATTGCTCTGTCAGCAGTATTCTTTGAACTTAAGAAGAAAAAGGTAAGATAAAAAAATAACCAGCTAATGCGATTTTGCATTAGCTGGTTTTATTCATATCTTATTCTGCGGATTCGTCGTGGACGTATTTTACAAGGTCAACAACCTTGGATGAATAGCCCCACTCGTTATCGTACCAAGCAAGGAGTTTAACGAAGTGATCGTTGAGCATGATGCCTTCCTTGGCGTCAAAGATACAGGTTTCTTTGTGACCACGGAGGTCGGAGGATACGACCTCGTCCTCAAGGTAATCGATGATGCCTTTATACTCGTTTTCAGAGGCATCCTTCATTGCCTTGCAAATTGCCTCATATGTTGTTGGGGTTTTGAGGCTGACTGTCATGTCAACGATGGAGACATCGTTGACTGGTACTCTAAACGACATGCCTGTAAGCTTGCCCTTAAGGTCTGGGATTACCAGACCGCAAGCTTTCGCAGCACCTGTCGTTGATGGAATGATGTTGTTGAAAACGGAACGGCCAGTACGCCAGTCACGGCCAGCTCTTGCATCAACTGGCTTTTGCTTAGATGTAGCGGAGTGGATTGTTGATACAAGTCCCTCCTCTATGCCAAAAGTATCATTGAGTACTTTTGCCATTGGAGCGAGGCAGTTGGTTGTGCAAGATGCGTTTGAAACAACATCCATGTCGGGTGTAAAGGTATTTTGGTTTACACCAATTACAAAAGTAGGCATATCATCCTTTGCCGGTGCTGTTACTATTACTTTTTTAGCACCGCCAACAAGGTGCTTGCCTGCTGTATCCTTTGTTAAAAAGGCACCTGTGGATTCAATAATATACTCAGCTCCACAGTCCCTCCAAGGTATCTCTTCAAGGTTTGAATAACTAAATACTGTTACTAATTTTCCATTAACTAAGAGACCATTTTCCACAGCCTTAATCTCGCCAGGAAAATTGCCAAAAATACTATCGTATTTGATTAAATAGACCATATATTCAAGGTCTGCGTTTCTAAGGTTAATACCACAGAGTTCAAATTCATCAGATCTCTCACAAAGAATTCTAAATACTACTCGGCCAATTCGACCAAAGCCATTGATACCAACTTTTATTGACATTAAAAAGCCCCTTTCCTTTGGTATACATCGATTGTACTAAAGGAAAGGGGCAATTACTAGCATAGTTTAAAGCTTGTCATTCTTTGTTATATAATTATCAAGGATTTCAGCTGCGAGGCCTACCCTTTCAGTGCATGGACGCTTTTGATAATAGGCGTCTGTGCAGAGTTTTGCAAGTTCTGATTTATCTATATTTACTAAATCTTCAAAAGCAAGCGCTACTGCTTGAAGTAATCCATTGCTATTTCTTTTCTACTCATTTTATCGCCTCCGCAAGTTTTAAAAGATCAGCCTTTAGAAGTGGCTTATTATTGATATTTCTAAGAATTGCTGCTGGATGAAAAGTGCCCATCATAAGCCTACCGTCCCGCTCTATTAGTTCACCATGTTGTTTGGTCACTGAAAAGTCCTTGCCGATTATGCGTTGTGCAGAGATCCTGCCAACGCATAGGATTACCTGTGGGTCAATTATCTCAATCTGCTTTTGGAGCCACTCAATGCAGAGGTCCTGTTCTGTTTTCTTAGGGTCCCTATTCTCAGGCGGCCTGCATTTGAGCATATTGGCAATGTATATGTTTTTGTCCCTTGAAAGGCCTACCTGGGCCAGCATCTCTGTCAGGAGTTTACCACTCCTGCCAACGAACGGCTTGCCCTGTTCGTCCTCATCTTTTCCCGGCGCTTCGCCTATCAGCATGACTTTTGCGTTTTCGACGCCATCGCCGAAAACAAGCCTTGTCCTGCTGCGACACAGCTCGCACCTTTCACACTTTTCGCATTCAATTTTTAATTCAGTTAGTGTCATTTCAATCACCAAATAGATTATACCAAAAAAAGAAGAGTGGGAAAACCCACTCTTCTGCCTTGTTAATAACCAATTTCTTTAAGTGCAAATTCTTGACCACCAAGGATGGTTTTTTCGCGACTGCCACACTTTGGGCAGGTTCCTTCATGCTTCATTACATTATAAAGACTTTGACATTCATTACAAAGTGCTTCACCTTTGACAGTCTCAATGACGAGCTTTGCATCTTTGAACAGTGGCCTGTCCTCAGTAACTATTGGGAAGTACTGTTCAAAGAATATAGGCATATAGCCTGAAAGCTCTCCGACTGTCAAAGCGAGATATTTAATTTCTTCGACACCGTTTTCCTTGGCAACTCTTTCTGCCATTGTAACGGCCTCATATAAAACACTTATTTCATGCATGGCTATTATTTAACAAATCTTTTCTTTGCAAGTTTAACTGACTTCTTTGCAGCATCAGATACTACGAATGGAATGAGCTTCTCATATGTTGTGCCCCAAAGGTCACGAACCTTAGAAAGCTGGATAGCGTCAAACTTACATACTGTTGTGCAAAGACCGCAACCGATACAGAGGTCAGGGTTAACCTGAGCAGCACCGCAGCTTAAGCATCTTGCAGCCTCTATCTTAACCTGCTCTTCTGTAAGTGGAAGACGGTTATCAGAGAATGTCATATCAAGCTTCTTATCTATTGCTGGTACGCTTCTCTTTGCGTGGTCATATGAAGGGATGATAAGGTTGTCCTTATCAATGTACTTGAAGTTGTCGCGACGAACACGACCAAGAGTCAAGCTATGGCCTTCCCATACATATCTGTGGAGTGACTCAGCGCCCTCTTTACCTGCAGCGATTGCATTGATAGCAAAGCTTGGTCCTGTGTAAACGTCACCACCAACAAATACGTCAGGTTCTGCTGTCTGGTATGTCCAAGAATCAGCCTTTGCTGTCTGGCCACGACCGAGCTCAACCTTTGTATTCTCGAGGAGGTTACCCCACTCGATTGACTGACCAATTGCAGGAAGTACGAAATCAGCTTCAACTGTAATTGTATCGTCCTCATCATATGTAGGGCAGAACTTGCCTGTAGCTTTATCAAATGCAGAAACGCACTTTTTGAATACTACGCCAGTGACCTTGCCATCCTTTGTAAGGATTTCCTTTGGTCCCCAACCGCAGTTGATCTTGATGTTTTCTTCCTCTGCATCGAGTACTTCGTCCTCAGCAGCTGGCATCTCTGCGCGCTGCTCAAGGCTGTACATTGATACGTTCTCGCCGCCGAAACGAACAGCAGTACGAGCTACGTCAACTGCAACGTTACCGCCACCGATAACTACAACGTTACCTTTGAGTTTCTTCTCGCTCTTGTTTGCAACAAGCTTCAAGAAATCAACGCCTGGGATTACGCCTTCAGCGTCTTCACCGTCAACGCCAAGCTTGCGAGCGCCCTGTGCACCGATTGCAACATAGAAGCCCTTGAAGCCCTTCTCACGAAGCTGTGCAAGTGTTACATCCTTACCAACTTCAACACCACACTCAATCTTAACACCGAGTTCTTTTACGATGTCGATTTCAGCGTTAACAACGTTCTTCTCAAGACGGAAGTTTGGCATACCGTATGTCATCATACCGCCTGGTAATTTTTCCTTCTCAAATACAGTTACATCGTGACCGAGAACTGCGAGATAGTATGCACATGAAAGACCTGCAGGACCTGAACCGATAACAGCAATCTTATGACCACGGTCATACTTCTTAGGTGGGATGTAACGTGTCTTCTTGTCAAGATCACGCAATGCGATGAATTTCTTTACTTCATCGATTGCAACTGGATCATCAATGTCACCACGAGTACAAACCTCTTCGCAGAAGCGTGCACAAACGGAGCCGCATACTGCTGGGAATGGGTTTTCCTTCTTGATGAGTGCAAGTGCCTCATCATAGCGGCCCTCACCAGCCATCTTTAAGTAACCCTGAACTGCGATGTGTGCAGGGCAGTTTGTCTTACAAGGTGCTGTACCTGTCTCAGGTACAACGTTCTGTCTATCTGTGAGATATGAGAACTTTGGCCAATGCTTTGGAAGAAGATATACTGCGTCCAAATTTGTCTTTGGCTTACTAATCTCAACTGGATTCTGCTGGCAGAGCTTCTGTCCAAGCTTAACTGCGTTCTGTGGGCAAATCTCAACGCATCCACCACAAGCTACGCAGTTCTGAGGATTAACCTTTGCTTCAAAGTTTGACTTTGAAAGTGTTGGAGAAGCTGTGTACCAAGAAGTTCTAAGTGCCATACAAGTATCCCATCTACAGTTACAGATAAAGAGTGAGAAATCTTTACCATCGATGTTTGACACCTGGTGAACAGCACCTCTCTCCTCAGCGAGTTTCAAAATATCAAGAGCCTCTTGCTTTGTAATTCTTCTTGCCTTACCTACACGGATGCAAGACTCTGCATACTTACCAAGGTTGATACAGTAGTCCTCGTTAAGGTCGCCAGTACCTTCATCCTGCATTGCACGAAGCTTACGGCACTCACATGGTGCAACACCGATTGATTCGCCAGCCTGATCAAGCCAGAATTCAAGTTCCTCTACATTGAGTCTCTTTGGCTCATGCTCAATTGCCTTCTGAACAGGAACAGCCTTCATGATAGCCTGACCCATAGGTACAACGCCAGTGATGAGCTGCTGGAGTTCAAGGATGTAGTTGAGGAATGCAGGAGCTGTCTCTGGATATTTATCAGACATCTCCTTTGTCATGATTGTATTCTCCATAGCACCTGGAGCGAATACAGGAAGCTGAACCATATCTACACCGTTGTCATCGGATGTATACTCAAGGATACCAATGTGTACCATCTCATCAGCGAGCTTTGCGCATGCCTCTACACTCCTACCTGTCTTTTCAGCCAAATCCTTGATGTAATAAGGATGACGGAGCTTCATCGCGAGGGCAAAGTCAACCATTTCGTCGGTCAACATACGGTTAAAGAACACGTATTCCCAAGAGTTCTCTGATGGAAGCACATTAAACATATTTACATGTCTAACAAGCTTGATAAGATTCTTTCTAGGTGCTTGACCTTCAGTCTCTTTCCAATACTCTTCCATACAGCGCTTTTCGCCTTCGGTAAACTTATGAGTTTTTGTTGACATTCAATCATCTCCTAATAATATTATAAACGCACAATTTATTATATTATACGATACAAATTGTTCACAAAAAACAAAATTGCAATTTTGTTTCATTATGGTACAATATTTAAAAATTATTCCACGAGGTGATTCCTTGAAAAACACAACAAAAGACGACATCTTACATGCATTCAACAATTTGATAGAAACAACCAGCTTTGATAAAATCACCGTTCAGATGATTCTTGACGAAGCTCAAATTGGTCGTGCAACTTTCTATAGATACTTCAAGGACAAATATGATGTTATGAACTACAACTATAGCAAGTTCCTTGAAGAGTACCTGCTCGCAGGCAAAATCCAAACTTTTGAGGATTTCTTTAAAATTATGACAAGCACTGGCACTGACTTTTTCCGCAACAAAATCAAGATTTTTGATTCAACTGGCGCAAATTCATTCCAAAACTTTCTCTATGAAGCATCATTTACAACTGTTAAGTTAATCCTTTTAATGAGAGGCCAAACAAGTCTTAGCCCAACTGAAGAAATGCAATACAAATTCCTCTGTCACGGCATCCCTCACCTTTATGAGGGATGGATCAAAGGAGAGTACCCAAATGTAACTTCAGATGAGGCATCTAAAGCCATATATGACCTCCTGCCAGAGCAATTAAAAGGCAACCTTTGGGCACGTGAATAATGGTTGACGATTTTATTTTTTAGTGATATATTCGCAAATGTAGAATAAATTGGAGGCCGCAAAAATGGACGATAAAACATATAGAATTATTGAAATAAAAGAGAACATCTTTGCAGATAACAACAAGGATGCAGAACAGCTTCGACAGGAACTTAAAAAGAAAGGCACCTTCTTTTTGAACATCATGTCATCCCCTGGTTCTGGTAAAACAACAACTTTGACACAGGTTATTCCACGCCTTGCAGAAAAGTACAAGATTGGTGTCATGGAGGCAGACATCGACTCTGACGTCGATGCTGCAACTATCACATCCATCGGTGCCAAGGCAATCCAGCTCCACACAGGCGGCATGTGCCACCTCACAGCCGAGATGACACGTCAAGGCATCGAAGGCCTTGATGAGGACTTTGACTTTTTAATCCTTGAAAACGTTGGTAACCTTGTTTGCCCTGCCGAGTTCGATACAGGTTCAGTCAAGAACCTTACAATCCTCTCTGTTCCAGAGGGCGATGACAAACCGCTCAAATACCCACTTATGTATCAGGTATCTGACCTCCTTGTCATCAACAAGATTGACGTTGCTCCTTACTTCACTTTCGACATCGACAAGTGCAAACAAAACGCGCTCATGCGCAATCCTTCACTCGACATCATCCCTATCTCCGCAAAAACCGGAGAGGGCGTCGATGAACTCTGCGCTTGGCTTGAGCGCGAAATCGAGGCTTGGAAAAACAACTAAACAAAAAACGCTCCAGGAGTTGCCACTCCTGGAGTTCTTTTTTGCGCAGAAAAACCACATAGCACACCGCTCGTTGTGAATTTTCTACCGTTCGTAGGTATAGGCTTGACATTACTTCTCTCAGCTAATAGGAATAGTCTGAAGGGAGGTTTCTTGTTCCTAAAAATGTATTGCGTTTTGTTATACATTTTGTTAAAATCTAATTGACAAAGGGAGTGATACAAATGGCAAAGAAAACAGCAAATGTTGTTGCACGTGTTGACCCAGCAACTAAAGCATTAGCAGAAGGCATACTTGAAAGCCTTGGCATTCCAGTTTCAGTTTTGATAAATGCCTTATATAAACAAATCATATTTACTCGTAGTGTCCCATTCTCAATGGAGTTTCCAGAAATGAAATCTATAGAGGATATGAGCAATGATGAAATCATCGCTATGTTTAAAAGATCAGAAGAGGATGTCAAAGCAGGAAGATGTTATCCTGCAGAAGAGGTTTTTGCCGAACTGGAACAAGATTTAATAAATGCCGAAAGGATATTCAATAAAATTAACAGCGAAGGCACAAACTCAGCTTCGTAGTATTGCTAATGATGAGTTTCGCAAGCGAATGAATCCAGAGACAGCTATTAAAAATATAAACAAATTAAATGATGCAATTATTTCTAAAAAGTAAAATGCTCCAGGAGTTGCCACTCCTGGAGCATTTTTGTTTTGAATTATCATTCTGTAAATATCTCACGCATATAATCTCGTCTTGCATCTAATACCCTTACGATTTCTATTGAATCTCTAATCTTATAAAATACAACATATTTTCCAGAAATCAAATATCGTATATTCACAAAGTAATACCAAAGCGTTCACAGACTTCCTCGATTGGAAGGGTGTTACCATTATCTAAATCATTTT
>JAGHSI010000064.1 GCA_018065925.1 Candidatus Limimonas coprohippi | reverse complement strand
ACAATAAATACTATTTGGATTAAAATTAAAAAGTAATATTCGTTTTTGTTAGAGGTGATTCTATGAAAACTGTCGGACTTGTTGCTGAGTATAATCCTTTTCATAACGGGCATGAGTATATGATTTCAAAGTGCCGCGAGGAGGGCGCAACACATGTTGTTGCAGTTATGAGCGGCAACTTTGTGCAACGCGGTAGCGTTGCCATAATGGACAAGCGCGCAAGGGCAAAAGCTGCCCTTCAAAGTGGCGTTGACCTGGTTGTAGAATTGCCTGTACCATGGGCCGTATCAACTGCGGAGCTTTTCGCAAAGGGCGGCTTGTCTATCCTTCAAGGCCTCGGATGTGTTGACACATTGGCCTTCGGCTGTGAGACAGCCGACAAAGAGATGCTTTTCCTGGCTGCCGACGCTGTATGTGATATCAAAGTTCATGAGAAAATAGGGGAGGAACTTCAAGGTGGTATCACATATGCTGCAGCACGCGAAAACGCTGTGCGCTCGCTCTACGGTGACGAAATAGCTGATGCTATTTCAAAGCCAAACAATATTCTTGCGGTGGAATACCTTAAGGCGATGAGGTCTTTGGGATCAAACTTTGACATCATGCCTATTAAGAGAATTGGTGCAGAACATGATTCTTTAAAAGAGAATGGCGAATTTTCATCAGCTTCTGCTCTCCGTGCTATGCTGGAGAGGGGAGATGAAAAGGCATTTTTATATATGCCAGAGTCATCTGTATCAGAGTTTAAACGTCTTCAAAGTGTTGGACGTGCACCGGTTTTAATCGATGACAGCGAGCGTGCTATTCTCTCACGACTCCGTATGCTCTCAGTCGAGGAAATAAAAGAGGCCCCTGATATCTCAGAAGGCCTTGAAAATAGAATTTATAATGCAATTTTGACAGCGACATCACTCGAGGAACTTTATTCGATAGTTAAGACAAAGAGATATACTCATTCACGAATTAGAAGAATTATAACATCTCTTTATCTCGGTATATCTCCAAGTGATGCTTTAGAAAAAGTTCCGTATATTAGAGTGCTCGGATTTAACGAGAGAGGTAGGGAGATTTTAAAGGTGGCAAAAGAGAAATCCAGCATGCCTGTAATCATGAAATCTTCCCAGACCTACGAGCTTTCAGCATATGGAAAGCACATCTTTGACCTCGAATGTAAAGCAACCAACCTTTACAATCTCTCAACTCCACGCATTTTACCTTGTGGAACGGAACTAAAAGACGAGGTTGTTATGCTTTGATACCGATACAACAATCCTCGTAGGTATCGGTAATTTTGACATTTACAAGGGTGTTATTTAAGTCAATATCAGACTCAAATTTAACTGGGGTGTAGTTTTTGGTATAGCCGGAAACTACACCTTTTTTGTATGTCTCGCAAAGAACAGTGACTGTGCTACCGATTTGAGCTTTTAAAAAGTCTTGTCTAAGCTTATCTGCAACCTCGATAGCTTTCGCTGCTCGTGAGTTTTTAACTGCGGGGTCAACCTGATCCTTGAGTTTTGCAGCATTTGTTCCTGGGCGAACTGAATATGGGAAGACATGAATTTTTTCAAATCCAACAGTTTTCGCAAATTCTAGTGATGTTTCAAAGTCCTCATCAGTCTCACCTGAAAATCCAACCATCAAATCAGTTGTGATAGTGGCATCTGGCCATGCTGCTCTGAGTTTATTACAAAGTTCAAGGTACTCTGCACTCGTGTAATGTCTGTTCATCGCTTTGAGTGTTTTATCACAACCGCTCTGAAGAGACATGTGGAACTGTGGGCAGAAATTCTTAAGCTTTTTAAGTCTTTCAATAGCTTCGTCACTGATATTGTCGAATTCGAGCGAGCCGATTCGAACGCGGTCGAAGCCCTTTTCACAGGCGAGCTCGATAGGGTCGACAAAGGTTTTACCTATGTCGAGGCCGTAGCAACAGAAGTTGATGCCTACGAGCACAACTTCCTTATACCCTGCAGCCTTGATCTTGTCGAGCTCAACGCTCAAATTTTCAAGACTTCTTGAGCGTGAACGGCCCCTAGAATAAGGGATTATGCAGTATGAACAGAAACGGTTACAACCGTCCTGAATCTTAATGAATGCACGTGTTCTACCTTCAAAATTATCAACTTCAAATTCCTCAAAAGGCTCGTTATTCTCGTGCTCTGGTATGTGGATAATCTGAGCTTTTGTTGAGAGATTTTTCTCAACGAGATCAAGAATCATCTTATGGTTTTTGTTGCCAGTGATGATGTCTGCTTCGAAAAGCTCAGCTGACTTTTCTGGAAATGCTTGAGGCATGCAGCCACAGAGCACAACAATAGCGTCTTGATTGTTGCGCTTGAAACGGCGGACTGCCTGCCTGGTCTTTTGGTCAGAACTTGCTGTTACAGTGCAGGAGTTTACGATTATTACATTTGCAAGTTTAGGGTCGTTTACTATTACATAACCCTTGCTTTTAAAGAGCTCGCCCATGGCCTCGGTCTCATACTGATTTACCTTACAACCAAGGGTATAAAAATATATATTCATCATAGTCGCTA
>JAGHSI010000042.1 GCA_018065925.1 Candidatus Limimonas coprohippi | reverse complement strand
ACTATAAATAGTTAAAAAGTTCAACATTTAACACAAGATAATGTGTAATTATCGAAGTTGCAAAGACCATAAGAGAGAGCAACACAGTTCGTTTTTTAGATGCGTTTAGAATAATCGCAGAACCGATCAAAATTAGGGTCGCAGAAACTGCCACAAATATGAAATCATTTTCAAGACTTAACGATGCAAAAGAGAGTGTTGAAAGTTTTTCAGAGACATGCAGAATATACTTCATCAAGAGCCCTGCCGCCAAAAGCAAAGGTTTTTCAAAAGCGCATAACACCGGGATTTTTGAGCTCAAAACCGCAACTCCAGATAAGAAAATCGCAGACGATGCAGCCAAAGTCGTCAAAAGATTAGTGAGTGGCGAAACCAGTGAGATATCGCCTATAAATAGCATAACAAAAGGGAGCGTAAAACACAGTGTTGAGACCGTCACGAGAACTACCGAAACAATATCATCAACTTTTTGGCGGATATCAAAATTGTGTATAATTCTTTTTAAATACGGCCTTATCCACGCCTGAAGCGACGGAAAAATCACAAGTATTCCAAGCGTGGAGAAAAACGAGAGTAAAAATCCGGTATCGCCACCGACAAACGGATTAGAAAATGTGATAAAAATCGCCGCGAGACCCAGCGAATTTTTACTGTCCGGTTGTCGCGACACCACTCTCCCAAAAAAGAAAACAATTATCATTATTCCAGCTCTAATGGTGCTCTTAGAAAAGCCCGTAAGCCCTATAAATAAAAGCACAAAGAGAATCGCAAAAAGTGATGCCGTCTTCATCCCCAGTCCCCGTTTTAAGAAAAATCTGTACACGATCATAGACCAAAGAGTCGTATGAAATCCAGAGACAGCGAGCAGGTGCACAATACCCGTCTTTTGAAAGTTTTCATATACCTCATCCGACAGTTTAGACTTATCTCCTATCAGCATTCCAAGAAGTGCCGACGAATATTCGACACCAAGATTTTTATTAAGCTCATCCTCCAAAAAAATCCTTATGTTATAGCATTTGATACGCATTTTCTCTGTAAGATTCGGTTTATTTTGAGGTATAACATCAACACCACCGTAAGTGTATATTCCAAGGTATAAATCTCGTGATTTATAATAGTTTAAGGACTCCTCTGTGCCGAGTTTATACACTTTACCTTTTAGCGACACAAAGTCATTCAATTCGCATTCGGTATACTTAGACGTGAGACGAATTTTATAGCCTTTAAGCGGCCCATCTAAGACTTTCAATATATATCGATCTTTATCATATGCTATAACCTGTCCAGAAATTTTAAGGATCTTGCCATCATACTCGGTGGCAGGTTTATAGTAAAGTTCCGTTTTGACGCAAAATATGGCGCACGCAAGGAAGACACTTAAAGCCGTCACCATGACGGTTTTATCCCTGCGTACGCCTGCAATTACAAGTGCTATAGCACCGAGAACAACTGCGAACCTCTCTCCTGTTAATGAGATAAGCATCAAGGTCCAAACAGAAGAGAAACCTATGAAAAAAAGTGGTATAGACATAAAAAAGGCAGTCCTTTCTGGACTGCCTTTTTAAAATTCTTTTAGCCTGGAGGCCATGTCATATCTCTACCGCCAATGATATGGAAGTGAAGATGTGGAACTGACTGCTGACCACGTTCACCAATATTAGATACTATACGATATCCCTCTTCAGCAATTCCCTCTGCCTTTGCAATCTGTGGAATCACAGTAAAGATGTGAGCAACAATATCCTTGTTTGAATCATCAATAGCATTTACAGACTGAATATGAGTCTTTGGAATTACAAGAACGTGAGTTGGTCCCTGAGGATCTATGTCGCGAAAAGCGAAACAGATATCGTCCTCATATACTTTTGTGCTAGGAATATCCCCAGCGACTATACTACAAAAAAGGCAATCCATAATCAGTTTTCCCTCCTTTTTATATCTTGTCAACGACTTTGCTACGAATAGCAAAGTTCAGATTACGAACGGTTAAATATTTGCAAGAAATCCCTCTGCTGCAGCAAGAGCTTCATCAACTTTTGAAAGATCCTTACCGCCAGCCATAGCGCTATCTGGCTTTCCTCCGCCTGAGCCGCCAGCTACACCTGCAACAGTCTTAACGATATTTCCAGCATGTGCACCAGCTGCCACTGCAGCCTTACCACAAGCACAAGCGAAACTGAGCTTTTCGCCACAGATTGATGCAAATACAGCAACCATGTTCTCATCTTCAGAAGCCACACTATCTACCATTGTTCGAAGGTCTCCGCCCTGGACACCCTCCACTTTAGAAGTTATGAGTTTAAATGCACCAACTTCCCTTGCGCCGGAGAGCATGTCTTTCGCAGCGCTTGCTGCAAGCTCAGCACTGAGCTCCTCAACCTTCTTCTGAGCCTCTTTGAGCTCAGTTGTGAGTTGTGCAGCCTTACTCTCAAGTTCTTTGACATTTGAAAGTTTAAGAGCCGCAGCAGTATTAGCGATGAGTTCATCGCTCTTCTTAATATATTCAAGAACGCCAGTGCCAGTTACAGCCTCGATTCTACGTACACCAGCTGCAACAGATGTCTCTGAGATAATCTTATAAAGTCCAAGACGACCTGTGTTATCAACATGAGTACCACCACAGAATTCAGTGGATACATCACCCATTTTTACAACACGTACGATGTCACCATATTTCTCTCCAAAGAGAGCCATAGCACCGAGCTTCTTTGCTTCCTCGATAGGCATCTCTGTCATTGTTACAGGAAGACCAAGAAGGATAGACTCATTAACCTTGTCCTCAACCTTCTTAAGTTCCTCTGCTGTCAATGCCTGGAAGTGTGAGAAGTCAAATCTTGAGACAGTTGGACTTACAAAAGAACCTGCCTGCTCAACATGAGAACCGAGCACTTCGCGAAGTGCAGCCTGAAGGAGATGAGCAGCCGAGTGGTTACGCATTGTTGCAAGACGAGTTTCCTTATCAACGGATGCAGTAACCTCTGCGCCAAGTTTTACAAGTCCATCAGTTGCCTGACCTACGTGGAGATAAACGCCGCTTGCAGTCTTAACAGTATCAGAAACTTCAAAAGTGAAGCCTTCGCAGCTAATGACACCTGTGTCACCAACCTGTCCACCGCTCTCAGCATAAAAAGTAGTCTTATCAAGAACAACTGCAATTTCATCGCCGATATCAGCGCTTTCCACCTGTTCTCCATCCTTTACGATACCAATAATTTTTGCATCACAAGCAAAGTTTTCATATCCAAGGAATTCAGTTTTATCAAGATTTTTTGTAACATCAGTATTTGACTTCCAAGCTTCAGCTACAGACTTTGATGCAGCATCAGCCTTTGCGCGCTGTTTCTGCTCGTTAAGAAGTTCTTTAAAGCGAGCCTCATCAACAGTCATGCCTTTTTCCTCGAGCATTTCCTTTGTAAGATCGATTGGGAAGCCAAAAGTATCCTGAAGTTTAAATGCATCCTCACCTGAGAGAACAGTTGATTTAGCATTTGCAATAAGGTCATTAAGCATCTGTGTGCCTGTATCGATAGTCTTGTTGAAGCTCTCCTCCTCAGAACCGATAACCTTCATGATGAAGTCGTGCTTCTCAACAAGATTTGGATAAGCATTCTTATTCTCTTCAACTACAACTTCTGCAACCTCTGTGAGGAAAGTACGATCAACACCCAAAAGACGTCCGTGGCGGGCTGCGCGACGAAGAAGTCTACGAAGTACATATCCTCTACCTTCATTTGATGGCATAACACCATCGCCAATCATGAATGTAGTTGAACGGATATGGTCTGTGATAACTCGAAGAGAGATATCATTTTTATCGTTGTCATGATATTTAACACCGGCAATCTCTGAGACCTTACCCATAATCTTCTGCATAGTATCAACTTCGAAGATATTATCAACACCCTGCATTACGCAAGCGAGACGTTCAAGGCCCATACCGGTATCAATATTCTTTGTAGCAAGTTCTGTATAGTTGCCCTCACCATCGTTATTAAACTGTGAGAATACATTGTTCCAGATTTCCATAAAGCGGTCGCACTCGCAACCTACAGCGCAATCTGGGCTACCGCATCCATACTTTTCACCACGGTCAAAATAGATTTCAGAGCATGGACCGCACGGACCAATTCCGTGCTCCCAGAAGTTATCCTCTTTGCCGAGTCTTACAACATGTGAAGGATCAAGGCCAACTTCTTTTGTCCAAATCTCGTATGCTTCATCATCATCTAAATAAATGCTGGCATAAAGTCTGTCCGCTGGAATAGCAAGTGTTTCAGTTAAAAATTCCCAAGTCCACGCACATGCTTCATGCTTGAAATAATCGCCGAAAGAGAAATTTCCGAGCATTTCAAAGTATGTGCCATGACGCGCAGTATGACCTACGCTCTCAATATCAGGTGTTCTAATACACTTCTGACATGTTGTTACTCGAGATTTCGGTGGTGTTACCTCACCTGTGAAGTACTTCTTCATAGGTGCCATACCTGAGTTGATTAAAAGCAAGCTCTTATCTCCCTGCGGAATAAGAGGAAAGCTTGGCAACCTCAAATGTTCTTTGCTCTCAAAGAAGCTTAAATACTTCTCTCGGAGCTCATTAAGTCCTGTCCATTCCATGTGGTTATTACTCCTTTATACCTAGTTCAATCAAAAAGCGTGACAGTGCGTCCTGCCACTCTGGAAGATGTGCAAATCCAGCCTCATCAAGCGAAGCCTTTGAAAGGCGCGAATTATGTGGTCGTTTCGCCGGTGAGTTATATGCGGCTGTCGAAATTGAATTGATTTCCAAAGTCTTTCCAGCCATTTTTACGATTTCTTTTGCAAATTCATTGAAGCTACAAAATCCTTCGTTTGTCGCGTGATAAGTGCCATACTTCTCTGTGGTAATCATGTCGGAGAGAAGCACCGCGAGATCCTTAGTGTAAGTCGGCGATCCAATTTGATCATCCACCACACTTATCTTATCTTTGGTGTCGGCGAGTCTTAAAATCGTCTTAACGAAATTATTACCATTAATTCCGAACACCCAAGAGATACGGACAATAAAGTACTTTTTACAAAGACTCTTAACCATCTCCTCACCGGCGAGCTTTGACATGCCATACTCCTGAAGAGGACCTTTACGGTCCTGCACCTCGTATGGTGTGTCTCCCTCGCCCGGGAAGACGTAGTCCGTGCTTATGTACATGAGCGGTATTTCAAGCCTTGCACACTGCTTTGCTATAGCGCGAGTCGCAGCAACATTTATGCTCTGGCATAAATCTTTTTCTGCCTCCGCCTTATCAACTGCAGTGTACGCGGCGCAGTGAATTACCGCGTCTATTTTGTTGTATTCAAAATATTCAATTATTTTTACTCCGTCAGTGATATCAAGCTCATCATGTTTTGGCGCAAGTACCTCATGACCGAGAGATAAAAGTCTTTTTGTCACGTCATAGCCAAGTTGGCCAGTGACGCCCGTTACAAGTATTTTCATTATTCTTTAGCCAACTTCAAAAGTTCACTTTCATTGATGCAAAAATCAAGCTCATCCTCTATATCCTTAAGGAATGGTGAATTCTTATCCTTATCAGAGAGAATAGGATTTGTAATTCCCCAATCAACACCGATATCAGGATCGTTCCAACGTACACCAGCATCACATTCTGGAGCATAGAATTCATCAACCTTATACATGATTTCAACATCATCGGTCAAAGTTACAAAGCCATGGGCAAATCCCTTCGGAATGAAAATCTGCTTTTTGTTCTCTTCAGAGAGTTCAACAGCAATCCACTTCTTATATGTTGGAGAGTCTTTACGGAGGTCAACAGCGACATCCATGATTCTTCCCTTGATGCAAGCGAGAAGTTTTGCCTGGCATTTTGGATTTTTCTGAAAATGAAGACCACGAACAACGCCCTTCTTTGCTGAGAAAGAACGGTTGTCCTGTACGAATTCAATATGAATTCCCGCCTCTTCAAGATCCTTCTTTGAATATGACTCCATAAAGCCACCGCGCTTATCGCCAACTGACTTTGGAGTAATGATTTTTACACCTGGAAGTTTTACATCTGTAACTTCCTTCATAAGGCTGCCCTTCCAAGATGCATCCTTATCACGGCCCCAAATTGGTCTCTCACCGAAGTTTGATGAGTAAAGAATTTGTCCCTCAGCAACACGACGTAAATGCTCGCCGTACTTTGATTTACCATAGAGTTTTGCTGACTCAAGGAGCTGATTCTTTGAGATCCAACGTGAGTTATATGCGAGCTCCTCTGGAGCTGAGATGATAATATTTTGGTTTTGTTCGAGTGTTTGAATGAAATTTGCAGCGCGGTTGAGTGAATCCACTGTACCTGTATCCATCCATGCATATCCACGACCCATGAAACGTACTTCAAGGTCGCCAGCATCGAGATACATCTGATTGATATCAGTGATTTCAAGTTCACCGCGAGCTGAAGGTTTTAAAGATTTCGCCATCTCTACGACACGATTATCATAGAAGTACATGCCGGTTACAGCATAGTTTGACTTTGGCTCTGTTGGCTTTTCAACGATACTTACAGGCATACCTTCTGAGTCGAATTCAACAACACCGAAGTCCTGAGGATTTTCAACACAATAAGCAAAAATTGTTGCCTTGTTGTCCTCAGATGCCGAAGCATTAGCCTGACGAAGCATGTGACCAAGTCCATTACCGTAGAAAATATTGTCACCAAGTATCATTGCAACACTATCATCACCGATAAAGTCCTCAGCGATAATAAATGCCTGTGCAAGTCCCTCTGGCTTATCTTGAATGGCATAATCGATATTAATTCCGAAGAGATCACCAGAACCGAGAAGGTTCTTAAAACGTGGTGTGTCCTCAGGAGTAGAGATAATCAAAATATCTCTAATACCAGCAAGCATAAGCATTGACAATGGATAAAAAATCATTGGTTTATCATACACTGGCAAGAGTTGTTTGGATGTAACTCTTGTAAGTGGATAAAGTCGTGTGCCAGAACCACCAGCGAGTATGATACCATTCACTCAAAACACCTCATT
>JAGHSI010000060.1 GCA_018065925.1 Candidatus Limimonas coprohippi | reverse complement strand
ACACCGTGCTTGATGATTTTGATGCAGTTGGAGCGCTCGAATTTTTTAATAGTCTCGGTCTTAAAATCCGAGACGAAGAGGGTCGCCTCTACCCTTACTCGATGAACGCAAGCAACGTAGTTGCGTTGTTAAAGCGTGAGGCAACCAATCTCGGAGTCATTATTAAAACGGACTGTAAAGTAGAAATGCTTGACAGTGACTTAACCGTCAACGATAAAGACAAATATGACGCAGTTGTTTTAGCTGTCGGAGGCAAAGCTGCACCATCTCAGGGAACTGATGGCGACGGGTACAAACTTCTCAAAAACTTAGGAATTAAATATCATCCTATCACCCCAGCTCTCGTACAAGTTAAAGTTCAAGAAGATGTAAAAGAACTTAAGGGCGTACGCTTTAAAGGAGTACTATTCCTCCGCGACGAAGACGATGATGATACAAAACCTATCAAATTCCAAGAGGGCGAACTTCTCTTTACAGACTACGGTATTTCTGGTATCCCAGCAATGCAACTATCTGGCGATATAGCCCAAATGACAGCGCGTGGTGAAAAGCCACTTCTCAACATCTGTTTCACCCCAGATCTCGGTCTTTCAGATATCAATGAATACCTTGAAAATCAGGTGGATTCAGGAAAAGTAGGCCCAGAAATACTCTTCGGTATCTTAAATGAAAAACTTGCAAAATACATATATGAAAAGAACAGCGGTGATTTAAATCACATAGCTCTCGATATCATGTCTCTTGAATTTACAGCAATCGGTACAAACGGCTTTAAAGATGCCCAGGTTACACGCGGTGGTGTAGGTCAAGATGAGCTCAACGACTTCTCTCTCATGACGAAGAAAGTTCCAAATCTCTTCATCACCGGTGAACTCTTAAATGTTGATGGAACATGCGGAGGATTCAACTTACACTTCGCTTGGGGTTCAGGTATAAAAGCCGGCAAGGAGGTCGCAAACCTTGCTTAGAATTAGTAATATTAAGATGCCCGTTGATCATACTGAGGATGACGTTAAAAACAGCGTAGCAAAAGTCCTTAAGGCTGACAAAAACGCTATAAATGATATAAAGATCTTCAAGCGTTCAATCGACTCAAGACGTAAAGATGACATTCATTTTGTATACACAGTTGATGTCACAGCAGACGTAAATGAAGCAAAAATTTTAAAGGCCTCTGATCCCAAAAAAGTTTCAGAATCCGTTATCTATAAGTATCCAAAACCAGAAAACAAGAGAACCAGCAAGCTTAGGCCGGTTGTCGTGGGCTTCGGCCCAGCCGGCATGTTCTGCGCCTTGATGCTCGCACGTGAGGGACTTTGTCCCCTCGTCATTGAGCGCGGTGCAGATGTTGACCAGAGAACACGCGATGTCCATAATTTTTGGGACACACGCAAGCTCAATACCGAGTCCAACGTGCAGTTCGGCGAAGGTGGTGCCGGCACATTTTCCGATGGAAAATTGACAACCGGCATAAAGGATGCACGTCAAACTAAGATTTTTGAGGAATTCATACGTTTTGGTGCCCCAGAACAAATCATGTACTCAAACTATCCTCACATAGGCACTGACAAACTGGTTCATGTTGTAAAAAACCTTCGAGAGGAAATACTTTCTCTTGGTGGCGAGATTCATTTTGGTGCAAAGCTCACCGATCTCATCATCTACAACAACTTCATCCAAGGTATAACATACACTGAAAACGGTCGATCAATCGACTTTGAAACCGACACAGTAGTCCTCGCCATAGGTCACTCCGCTAGAGATACAGTTGAAATGCTCTATGACAAAGGCATAAATATGATTCAAAAGCCTTTCTCAGTAGGTACTCGAATCGAGCACCCAAGAGAATTCATAGATGAGGCCCAATATGGCAAATTTGCTGGGCATCCCGCACTCGGCGCTGCCAACTATAAGATGGCCTGTCATCCAGAACATGGACGTGGCACTTATACTTTTTGTATGTGCCCAGGTGGCACAGTAGTTGCAGCATCATCAGAGGAGGGCATGCTCGTTGTAAACGGTATGAGTGAGTATGCGCGAGACAAGGAAAATTCAAATTCAGCTCTCCTCGTTGGAATCAACCCTGAAGATTTCCCATCGGAACATCCACTCGCAGGCATGCATCTTCAACGTCAAATTGAGAGTAAAGCATTCGAGCTCGGTGGCAAGGACTATACCGCTCCGTGCCAACTTGTCAAAGATTTCTTAAATAACGAGAAGAGCACAAAGCTCGGCGCTATTAAACCTTCATGTCCAACCGGAACAACACCTTCAGACATACGTGAAATACTCCCACAGAAGGTCACAGACAACTTGGCGGATGCTCTTCTTAAGATGAACAATATGCTCAAAGGATTCGCTATGCCAGAGGCAGTTCTAACTGCCCCCGAGTCACGTTCCTCCTCTCCTGTCAGAATCATCCGTGATGATTTCTACCAGTGTTCACGAGGAGACACTCCACTCGGCGGTCTCTACCCTTGCGGCGAAGGCGCCGGTTATGCCGGTGGCATAGTCTCCGCCGCCGTTGATGGTATCCGTTGCTTTGAAGCAATACTTTCAAATGAAACTCCATTCGTATAAGGTTTTAATATGAAAAGATTTATCGCACTACTACTTGCAACTCTAACCCTCTTCCTTGTTGGCTGTAGCAAAACAGAACAGCCAAAAGAAACAGAGCCAGAGAAAGAAACAACAACTGAATATGTCCCTACACCAGAAGAGATTCAAATACAAAAGATGACAATAGAAGAAAAAATAGCCCAACTTTTCTTCATAATGCCAGAAGCACTTGATCCAACTCTCCCAGAGGACACAAAAGTAACAGCAATTACAGATACAATGAAAAATACATACAAAGAGTATCCTGCCGGCGGCATCATACTCTTTGCCAAGAACATTGAAAACCCAGAGCAACTTACAAAGCTCACAAGTGACATTCACGCCTTAAATGAACTTACACCACTCATAGGTGTAGATGAAGAAGGCGGTTCAATTACAAGAATTGCAAAGAACGAGAACTTCAATGTGACAAAATTCAATAGCATGCTTGAAACAAAAGATGCCGATGAAGCCTATAACATAGGCAAAACAATCGGCACCTATTTAAACGAATATGGATTTGATGTAGACTTTGCACCTGTTGCAGACGTCAATACAAATCCAGACAACCCAGTAATTGGAAAGCGTGCATTTTCAGCAGATCCAAAAACCGCTGCCAAGTTTGTGTCAAGTGCAATCAAAGGCTTCCACGATGCAAATATAATGACATCAATCAAGCACTTCCCTGGTCACGGCGATACACAGACTGACACACACAAAGGTTATGCTGAAACACAAAAAACTTGGGATGAGATTAAGAACTGTGAGATGATTCCATTTATCAAAGGAATCGATGCTGGCACAGATATGGTAATGGTTGCTCACATCGCAGCACCAAAGGTTACTGGTGACGGCACTCCGGCTACTCTCTCCTACACACTCATTACCGAAAAGCTTAGGAATGAACTAGGCTTCAAAGGTGTAGTAATTACCGATGGTATGAAAATGGGTGCCATTGCCCAGCAGTACGATGCAGCTGATGCTGCAGTTAAAGCCATAGAGGCTGGCATCGATATCATTCTCCTACCCGAGAACTACATCGAGGCCTACAATGGCGTTCTCACTGCTGTACAAAACGGCACCATCACCGAAGAGCGCATTGACGAAAGCGTTATGCGCATCCTCCACTTAAAACTTAGCTAAACAAAAAGGACGCGAGGATTATTCCTCGCGTCCTATCTTTTTATTAAAGGTCTACTGTTGGAAGGTTATTGATTCTCTTGAGAATGTCATAGAAGAAGATTGTGTAATCAGCCTTAGTCTCAAGAGTACCGCAGTAACACATATGGTCCTTAGACTCTGTTGGCATGTCATACCAAACACCTGGCTTGAGGTCGAAATCTCCCTCCCATGGCTGCCAGTTTTCACGGCGTGGAGCCTGCTCTGTTCTTGTGTTTACAAGACCATCGTTCATCTGCCATGAAGCGTCAACCTCAGCATGGTTTGCATCAGCAGGGTTGCCCTTGTACTTACCAACAATCTTAGCTGTTGGCTTCATGAATGGGATACACTTCTTAAGCGGAACCCAGTTGCCCTTTGCATTCTGCTCTGTGCAGCATGCTGAGTAAGCGAAGTAATAGATGTTATCAAATGCTTTCCAGTCTGCTGAACGCTCACGGAACTTGTGAATGTAAAGATCGTTAAGGCAACAATCTTCTGAATAGTAATAACGCTTAGCGTTCTTGAAGTCGAGGTGGAACTTTGACCACTTTCTGTCCTCTGGCTTAAGACCTAAATCCCACTGCTCCATCTGAGGGTCATACCAATCGCCAAATGGAATACTACCGAGACCAGCAAGGAATGCTACGAGTGCCTGAGCAATGTATGGAGCTGGCTTTTCAATAGCATAAAGGAATGAGATACCATCGTTAGCAGCAGCGAGTGTTGTGCATGAGTGAATCCAGTTCTCATGACCACCCTTGAAGAACTCTGAAAGTTCCTCAGCTGGTGTTCCGTCAATCTCTTCCTGAGAACCACGTACAACCATATCTACAAAGAAACGTACTGTTGGGCCACCAAATGAGTGACCGATTACGTTGATCTTCTTAATTTTGCCTTCGTCATCAAGCTCGCCCCAATCAGGAACCATAGCCTCATATGTACGGCCATAGCGAGCGTGGCCCATCTTTTCAGAGTGAACCTTACCGTAGTCTACACGGCCACCAACGATCTGAGCCCATGCTTCACAAGCACGGTCCCACATTGATGTGAAACCAGACATTGAAGGAGTGTGCATCTCTGAGCCATACTTAGCGAAAAGTTTTGGCATGCTCTGGTTGTAGAAACCAAAATATGGGCAATACTTAGAAATCTTTTCGTTGTCACCGAAGCCAGCGAAGCCATGGAATACAACGTAAGGATAGTTATTAAGTCCTACTAATTGATTATTCATGAATCAATTCCTCCAAATAAATTTAGTGTGGACATTATAATACCTTTGTCCAAAAAAATCAAATAAATTCGCGAAGCCCCTGAAGTTTAAATGGAAGTTCCATATGGTTTGCTTCAAGGAGTTTTTCATCACGTAAAATATCTTCAGTTTTACCAT
This sequence comes from Candidatus Limimonas coprohippi, assembly GCA_018065925.1. Classification (GTDB taxonomy): domain Bacteria; phylum Bacillota; class Clostridia; order Oscillospirales; family Acutalibacteraceae; genus UBA1227. Next base: position 3,557 of record JAGHSI010000060.1, on the reverse strand, counting down.
CAGCAATAATCTTCCCGTCATGCATCAAAATAACCCTGTCGCAAGTATCGAGAATCATATCGAGGTCATGTGAAGCAATGATTTTAGTGATGTTTAAATCGTTGATAGCATTTATCACTCTACGCCTGTTTTCAGGGTCAAGAGCTGTTGAAGGCTCGTCCATCAAAATTACCTTTGGTCTCATTGTAAGAATAGTTGCAATAGCCGCCATTCTCTTCTCACCGCCAGAAATTTTATGATTATACTTGTGCTTTAAATATGTGAGATTTAATTGCTCAAGCACCTCATCAACTCTAGCTTCAGCCTCCTCTTTTGTGTGACCATAGTTTAATGGACCAAACATCATGTCCTCGTAAACTGTAGGCATAAACATCTGATTATCAGAATCCTGAAGTACAAATCCAAGCTTTCTTCTAATTTCCTCAAGATTATTTTTGTTGAGTTCAAGGTCCGAAACTTTAACGATGCCTTCATGTGGAAGAAGTCCCAATAAGACTTTCATCAATGTAGACTTACCCGCTCCATTGCAACCGATAAGACCTACAGTCTCGCCCTCCGAAATCTCAAAACTGAGATCTTTTAATATCTGAGTTCCGTTCTCATATGAGAAGCAGACATTTTCAAATTTAATCATACAAAAAGACCTCCTAAAGTTTCAGTAAGATTTATAAATCTTGCGGCGACAAATCCGCCAATACAGGCAACGAGATAAATCACATCTAAGCAATTTAGTCCTCGTTGAGACGCATAAAAGAATTCGCCCTTAAATGCCCTAAGCTGCATGCTGTTATAAAGTTCAGATGCCTTATCCATCGAGCGAAGCAACAACTGACCGAGGAATGAGCCCCAAGCATTTATCGCAATACCTTTTTGTTTTGGAGCACGAAGTTTATATGCATCTGTCATTATTGCAACTTCTCTAACTAGCACGCCTATGTATCTATATGTAAGTAAAAGCAAAGTTACAAGAATGCTTGGCACATGTATTTTTCTAAGTGCCGCGCATAGACCATCAATAGGAGTTGTTGCCACCATGATGAAAGACGCCATAAGAGAGAACGTTCCTTTCATCATCAGAGTTATCATCGAAACAACTCCGGCGCGGCCCTCAAAAATAGGGTTAAATATTCCCACCATTAAAACGAGAGGAAGCACCAGCCTCAATTTATAGAAGCAGGTGCTAACCTTAATATTCGCAATAGAAAATATGAGCACTGGATAAATAAGCATAATAAAGAGTCCAGTGATATCATATTTTGAGAAAGAAACTACGAAATAAATGTATGCAATTGTAACTAAGAATTTTACGAGTGGATGAAGTCTATGAATAGGTGAATCACCGTTTGCAAGCTCATCCATGTCGCGAAGTTCATTTAAGGCATTTGATGCCTTATTTGTCCCCTTGCTCATCTTTTTCCTTCTTCTTTACTAATTTAGGAATTAATGATACCACAACAATGACTGCTGCGACAACACCTATTCCAACAATTCCAGATGTAGAAGTGCCAAGGAATGAATCACTATCTTTAAAACCATAATCCGGAAGGATTGATGTCTTATCCTGAACACTCTGAGCCTTGTCAGCAGCAGTGCTCTTTACACCGTAATCCTCTTCATCAAGACCCATGTTCTGGCTGTAGCCTGAATCTGCATTACCAAACAAAGACCACTCAAGACCATCAGGGTTGCTTGACGCAAGCAAAGAGAAACCGCCACCGATTACGATTGCTACAGCAGCGAGAACTGCAATAGTTGCCTTAAATGACAATTTACCATTTGATTTTGCATCTTTTGCGGCATCGCAATTCCACGCCTCTGTAGGACGAAGATCTTTAATAAGTTCTGGTCTCGCCTCTTTGATAAAGAGAAGTACAGCAGAAGTTACAAGACCTTCAACGAGACCAATTGCAAGATGAATTGGTTGCATGATAGATACAAATGTGCCAAAAGGTAAATCTGTAATACCGGAGAGACTTGTCTCAAGCACTACTGAGAAAGCGCCCAACTGAAGCGTTAGAATACATCCAACAATTGGAGCAATTATAAGTTTTAATCTCTCGTTTAATTTGCTCTTCATAATTGGTTTCCAAATCAAATAGTAACCAACAAAGCAACCATAAAATGCCATGTTCCAACAGTTGGCACCAAGGGCTAAGAGACCGCCGTCAGCAAAGAATAAGCACTGAATAGCAAGAATTACAATCATTGACAAAAAACCTGCCTGTGGGCCCAAGAGAGAAGTTAAGAGCATGCCACCACAGATATGTCCAGACGAACCAGTACCTGGAATAGTATAGTTAATCATCTGTCCTGCAAAAACAAGTGCAGCTGTAACTGCCATTGTTGGAATCTTTATTGATTCCTTTTCTTTATTTACCTTAAATATGCTTGCACCCGCTGCAACAGTTGATGCTGCATACATAGTAGTTGCTACTGCCGGAGAGAGTAGCGCGTCTGCCATATGCATAAATATGCCCCCCCAAAAAAAAATATTTTGTTATTCAACATCAACTATTTTACAAACAAAAACATCCCCCCACAAGCCTCGTGGGGGGATACTTTTTTAATTATTTATTAGTTCATTTCGCCTTCAAGTTCTTCTTTCTTTTTCTTTGTTGCAACGAACATCAAAGCAGAAAGTCCGAAGGTTGTGAACATTGTAATAATTGGAGACTCATCAAGTGTATTAACAATCTCTTCTTTTACTGAATCGTCAACATAAGCGATTGAGAATACTGAGAAGTCTGATGTTATAAACTCAACTGTAGATGAGAGAAGTACGCCATCTCCATCAGCTGTCTTTTCAGCCTTTGTCTTACCAGTATGGTCAGCGTAAACATAGAATACACGACCATCCTTCTGTACATCAGCAACTGAAACTACAAAGCTGATTGGTTCAGCAGTCTTGGTAATGTTCTTAGAAGCGATTACCTTATCATTTGCATCATACTGAGTTTTAACAATTGTGATTTCAACGTGCTTGTAAAGTTTCAAGCCGTCAGCATTAATTGCCGCATTATTAAGTTCATCAGAATTGATTTCCTTAATAGTCATAACGATTGAAACATGTCCACCAGCAGCCATTACATCAATGTCATCCTGATCAATTGACTTAAGAAGAATATCTTTAATGTCAGACTTGCTTGTTGCATTGGCATTTTCGAAATCCATAAGTCCATCAACCTTGACATCAATGCGAATGTCGTTTGCATCACTAAGGCCTGCAGCAATTCTTTCAGCTGCAAGAAGCATATCACTATATGAAGGATATGTCTTCTCTGTACCAGTTGGAGTGCTAATAATAGAATCAATCTTATCCTTAACACTATCAGGAAGTGAATCAAATACATCCTTACCTGAGATTACCTGCTCGATGTTATCAGGGTTAAGCTTGTCATCTGTCTTGTCATAAGGATCATTATCTGAACCAGATGCATACTTATCAACAAATGCCTGAGCTACATCTTCATTGAATGCATCCTCAGCATCCTTAACGATATCTTCTGTTGTATCTGTATTGTCAGGATCGTTAATAGCATCTATTGCATCATTCAATG
>JAGHSI010000129.1 GCA_018065925.1 Candidatus Limimonas coprohippi | reverse complement strand
ATCACGTTTCTCCTCTACGGTCTGTATCTTGTCACGTGCATTCTGATCCCGAATCCGCAGGACGAGGTCATTGAGAGCAGAGAATACCTGAATACGATCGTAAACGCGGGAACGGGTATTGCCACGGTCCTTGCGGCATATATCGGCGGCCGGCTCGATAAAATCGAAAAAAACAAGCCCCTGATGGTCGTCACCGGTGTCGTTTTGCTTGCGAGCGTGATCGTTGTCCAGTTCGTTCTTTCCGGCTTTATCTTCCCGAGAACGGTAGGAACCTGCGTCCGCCTCTTCGTTTGGATCGCGCTTTGCACCGCCTACGTCGCCCGTTATGAAGAACACAAAGCCGCAGGTCTTGCAGATAAATATTAAAAAACAAAATATAAATAATTAAGGCAGGACTTGCAAAAAAGCAGGTCCTGCCTTTGTTCAATGGTAGAAAACAAATCAATAACCATTTGGAAAGTGACAACATTTTAGGTCACACATGTCATATCGAGTGGATGTAACGGATTTCAGTTACATCCACTGGCGATTATTTGGTGAGAGACAAAATTATTGACATATGAAGATGTAAAGAGCTCTCTTTAATATTGCTTATTTGTTGCTAATTGTTTATCATATTAATAAGAGCATTTGAGTTGTGCCATGTAAAGTAGAAACAAACTTTACGGACAACAATACTGATGACTTTTTGAAACTTAGTTAAAATATCTGAAAAATAATAATTTTAGAATAATAGCAAAGGAGAAAAAACATGTTAGAGAAGGATATGCTTTTAAATGAGAAGGAACTTAATGAAGTAAGTGGCGGCATTGGCGGCAAAGTTTGCATTAAGGATTCTAGTGTTACAATGGCAAATGCAAATACTTGCAGTGGATGTAGATACATACAAAGAGATGCGTCATATTCGGGAAGAGGATATGATTGTAAATGTAGACTTGGTATTCCTGGTGTTTGGAGAGAGTAATAAAAACACCCCGTTTACTGGACAACCAGTAAGCGGGGTATTTTTATTTAAATTTACCGTGCCAGACTTCTTGCGTATTTTGAGCTTATTGATTAATATAATATGTATAGTATGGTAGTACTATAAGGCAAAGGCATAGAGAGGAGAACGTTATAATGATTTATGCAAATTTGCTTAGCGAATATGTTATAGAAAACTTCATACTTCTTATTCTCTCGATCGGGTTACTTCTCGTTCTTACAAAGGAGTCATCTATAGGAAAGAGATCTGCAAATTTCATAAGAACTATTACATTTCTAGTTCTACTCATATCCTTGGTTGATTTTATGGAAGCATACTGTGCAACACTCGCATATCCGACAATTTGGCGTAAGATTTTTTCTTGGGTTGGATATTCTTTGAGACCTCTTTGGGTAGTTCTCTTTATAAGATCGACTATTTATAGAAAGAAAACTCTTTGGCTTTATTCATTGGTAGTTTTTAACTCTCTTATCTATGTGACAACTTTCATTCCAAAACTTGAGACTATAGCTTTCACGTATGACGCAAATAATGAGTTTAGACGTGGCGTGCTTGGATATTCAGCACATATTTATCTCTCTTATTTATATTGTTGTATTTATTGTTTTAATATTTAGGGAATTCAGGGAGGGTGACAAGAGTACTGCAAGGACGCTTGGCTGGTGTGCAGCTGCTAATATTGCCGCATTCGTCTATGAGACTCTTTATCCAGATAAAAGCCCACTTATAAATACTACTGTTTTAGCTTCTTGTTGTTTTTACTATCTCTTTTTACATACACAGATAACAAAAGCAGATTCTGCTGAAAAGGATCTTCTTCTTTCCGATCAACGAGCAGCTATGGTTGTACAGGAAATCAAACCTAGGTTTATATATGATATCCTTGTTCGTGTTGGCGATATTTTTAGAAGGGACCCAAAAAGAGCGGAGGGAATCATTAATAATTTGGTTGAATATTTAAAGTTTAATCCGGAGATGACTGATTTTGTTCACCCGATTCCATTTGAAGAAGAGATGGACAGAGTTCTAGCTTATTTGAAGATTGAACAGGCGCGACTACCGAATTTGAATGTTGAACTTCAACTCGAAGATATGGATTTTTATATTCCGGCTCTTACGGTTCAACATTTTGTTGAGAACGGTATACAGCATGGCTTGGAAAATAAAACTGGCGGTACATTGACAATTAAGACTTTTAAATCGGAATCTGGCCATTCTATTATCGTTCAGGACGATGGAAAAGGCTTTTCAAATGAGATGTCAATTTCTTCTGAAAATCAAGGATCGCGTTTTGGCATTGCAAATGTAATTAATCGACTTCAACGTATGGTATCCGGAGATGTTGAAATTGTAACCAAACCTGATGTTGGCACTACGGTTCTTATTAGTGTTCCTTTTAGTAAGGAATAAATTGTGTATCAAAATAACCAAAAGGTAAAAAAATTCATTTTATGTTTTGTCATTTAGTACAATTGTATTTGTGCTTTTTTGATGTTATAATTTTTGAGTAAACTGAATAGAAGACGAAGGTATAGTTTTGGATAAATGGCCCAAATGTTTCTACCGCGACGCCAGGTTCTAAGTCGCGACTACTTGAGTTTTTGAGCATTGATTTATATTAGGTATTCTGATATTTATTATTGCTCATCGTTAAGTATTTACATTTATAGGCTACGTATCTTCGTAGCCTATTTTTTATTTGGAGAGTGAACATGAAAGCTTTAGAAGAAAAGATTCAAAAAGAAGGCCAGGTTTATCCAGGCAATGTACTTAAGGTTGGTTCTTTTGTTAATCATCAAATAGATGTACCTTTCATGTGCGAGTGTGGCAAAGAATTTTATAACGAATTTAAAGATGCTGGTGTAAATAAGGTTCTTACTATTGAAGCATCAGGTATCGCTATTGCGGCACTTACTGCTCAGTATTTTAATTGTCCAATGGTTTTTGCAAAAAAATCAAAGACATCAAATATCGCTGACAATGTTCTTTTTGCAACTGTAAAATCTTATACACATAATTGTGTAAATCAAATTATGGTTGAAAAACAGTTTGTAAATCCTGGTGATAAGGTTTTAATCGTTGACGATTTTCTCGCTATGGGCGAAGCGCTCAACGGCCTTATCAAGATTGTTGAAGATGCGGGCGCCGAAGTGGTTGGCGCAGGCATCATCATTGAGAAGGCCTTTCAAGAAGGCGGCGCAGCGCTTCGCGAAAAAGGATACAAAATCCATTCACTCGCAAGAGTCCAGAGTATGGATGCTGAAACTGGAAAGATAGAATTTGTTGACTAAGGTTACAACTGCGAAAGCGGTTATAATAGAAAAACTTCAAAGTAAAATTTGGGAGGATTTGTGCTATGAAAAAATTATTAGCTGTAGTACTCGCACTCGTTATGGTTTTGAGCTTTGCTGCTTGTGGTGATAAGCCATCAGCTGGTTCAAACGGTGCAACATTGAAGGTTGGTCTTATCTGCCTTCATGACGAAAACTCAACTTATGACAAGAACTTCATCGACGCTTTCAAGGCTGCTTGTGAAGCAGCTGGCCTTGTAGAGGGTGAGTCTTACTTCATTAAGACTAACACTCCAGAAGGTGCTGAGTGTAAAGAGGCTGCTCTTGATCTTGTAGATCAGGGTTGTACTGTTGTATTTGCTGACTCATTTGGTCACGAGCCATACATGATTGAGGCTGCAAAAGAGTGCCCAGACGTTCAGTTCTGCCACGCTACAGGTACAAAGGCTCACACTGAGAACCTTGCAAACTATCACAATGCATTTGCTAGCATTTATGAAGGCCGTTACCTTGCAGGTGTTGCTGCTGGCCTCAAACTCAATGAGATGATTGAGAACGGCGACATTACAGAAGAAACTGCTAAGATCGGTTATATCGGTGCTTTCCCATATGCAGAGGTTAAGTCTGGTTACACAGCATTCTTCCTTGGCGCTCGTTCAGCTTGCCCATCTGCTACAATGGAAGTAACATTCACAAACCAGTGGTATGATGAGACACTTGAGAAAGAAAGTGCTCAGAAGCTTGTTGCTGATAAGTGCGTACTTATTTCACAGCACGCTGACTCTTACGGTGCTCCAACAGCATGTGAAGATGCTAAAATTCCAAACGTATCTTACAACGGTTCAACAGAGGCTCAGTGCCCAGAGACATTCATCGTATCTTCAAAGATCAACTGGGAACCATACTTCGAGCTCTGCATTAAGGCAGCTAAAGAAGGTAAGGAGATCCCAACAGATTATGTTGGTACAGTAGATACAGAGTCTGTACTTCTTACAGAACTTGGTGCTAAGGCTCCAGCAAAGGGCACAGCTGATAAACTTGCTGAAGTTAAGGCTGGTCTTTCAGATGGATCAATCAAAGTATTTGATACAAATAACTTCACAGTTACAAGATTTGACGATACATACAACCAGTACAAGAAGGATGCTATTAAGGTTGATGAGAACGGCAAAGTTCTTGAGTACCTTGCAGACGTAGATGATGCTGGTGATTATGTTGGCGAGACAAACGTTATCGTTGATGGCGTATTCGTAGAGTCTGGTTCAGATATGCGTTCAGCTCCATACTTCGATCTCGACATCGACGGTATCACAATAGCTAAATAATTTTACTTAGTTTAATAAAGGCGGGGTGCTTTTGCACTCCGCCTACAGTTCTTTTTTAATGGAGGGTTAGTTGTGGCTGAAGTTCCTGCTATTGAACTTAAAAATATAACAAAAACTTTCGGTCCAATCGTAGCAAACAAGGATGTTTGCCTCGTTGCGAACCGTGGAGAAGTTCTCTCTATCCTCGGTGAAAATGGCTCTGGTAAAACAACACTTATGAATATGATCTCGGGTATTTATTATCCAGATCATGGCCAGATATTTATAGATGGAAAAGAAGTAGAGATAAAGTCTCCAAAAGATGCATTTAATTATAAAATTGGCATGATCCACCAGCATTTTAAGTTGGTAGATGTATTTACTGCTACTGAAAATATCGTTTTAGGTCTTAAGGATGAAGGCCGTTATAACTTAAAGAAATCCGCTGCCAAAATCAAAGCTATTGCAGATCTTTATGGCTTTGTTTTGGACCCTAATAAGAAAATTTACGACATGTCTGTTTCAGAGAAGCAGACTGTTGAGATTATAAAGGTTCTCTATAGAGGTGCAGATATTCTCATCCTTGATGAGCCAACTGCTGTACTTACTCCACAAGAGACTAGAAGACTCTTCTCTGTCCTCACTCGTATGAAGGCGGATGGAAAGACAATTATTATCATCACTCATAAGCTCAACGAAGTTATGGAAATCTCTGACCGCGTTTCAGTTCTTAGAAAGGGCGAATATATCGGTACTGTTCTTACAAAAGAGACAAGCGAAAGCGCTCTTACAGAGATGATGGTAGGTAAAAAAGTCGAACTTAACATCGACCGCAGCGAACCTCAGAACCCTGAGGACAGACTTATCGTTGCCGGCCTTAACTGTGAAAACCGCGAAGGCGTAAAGGTGCTTGATAATGTTTCTTTCACTGCAAAGTCGGGTGAAATTTTAGGTGTTGCCGGAATAGCAGGATCCGGACAACGTGAACTCCTCGAGGCAATTGCTGGTCTTCAGCGCCTTGAGTCTGGCTCAATTATTTACAACAACCCAAAGACAAAAGAACAAGAAAATCTTAGAAATAAAACACCAATCCAGATTCGTGAACTCGGCGTACGCCTTTCATTTGTACCTGAGGATAGACTTGGCATGGGCCTTGTAGGAAACATGGATCTTACTGATAATATGATGCTTCGTTCATATAAGAAAGGCCACACAGCTTTCCTTGAGCGTAGTAAACCAAAGGAACTCGCAGAACAGATTGTTGAGGAGCTTGAGGTAGCCACACCAAGCATCTCAACCCCTGTTAGACGTCTATCCGGCGGTAATGTACAGAAGGTACTTGTCGGTCGTGAAATCGCCGCAGCACCTACTGTGTTTATGGCAGCGTATCCTGTACGTGGACTTGATATCAACTCATCTTATTTAATATATAATCTTTTAAATCAGCAGAAGGAAAAGGGCGTATCTGTAATCTTTGTAGGTGAGGATCTTGATGTACTCATCGCTCTCTGTGACAGAATTGTTGTTTTGAGTTCGGGTAAGGTAACAGGAATCGTTGATGCTCGTAAAACAACTAAAGAAGAAGTTGGTCTTTTAATGACTAAGACCTTCGGTGATGCAGAAGGAGGCGAGAAATAATGCTTGGTTTCCACGTAGTAAAAAGAAGTAAGGATGCAACACCTTGGTGGATTGCTTGGCTTATTCGTATTGGTGCTATCCTTCTTGGAGCACTTGTTTGTGCTCTCGTAACTGTAGTTTTAACAGGAAAAGATCCAATTTATGTATTTACAACAATGGTAAATGGTGCTTTTGGCACAGAGCGTAAGCTCTGGTCTTTGCTCCAGGGAATAGCAATGCTTCTCTGCGTTTCTCTTGCTGTAACTCCAGCATTTAAGATGAAATTCTGGAATATCGGTGCAGAGGGTCAGGCTTTGATGGGTGGTCTTGCTGCTGCCGCTTGCATGATGTTTATAGGAGAGAGTCTTCCAAACTGGTTAATGCTCCTCGTAATGGTTGTAACATCTATGCTTGCTGGTGCAATTTGGGCAGTCATCCCAGCGCTCTTTAAAGCTCGCTGGAATACAAATGAGACATTATTCACCCTTATGATGAACTACATTGCCATTCAAATAGTTTCATACTTCATCTGTGTATATGCTACAGGTGGTTCTGGTAAAATCGACGTAATTAATGCTTCTTCACACATCGGTTGGATGCCATCTATCGGTGGCAAGGCCTATCTCTTAAATGTAATCATTGTTTTAGCGCTTACGGTATTTATGTATGTTTATCTCAAGTATTCAAAACACGGTTATGAAATAGCAGTAGTTGGTGAATCAGAAAACACAGCTAAGTATATCGGTATTGATGTTCGCAAAGTTATTATCCGAACAATGATTATTTCTGGTCTTCTTTGCGGACTTGCAGGTTTTCTCCTTGTTTCAGGTGCTGACCATACAATTTCACGTGATACTATTGCAGGACGTGGATTTACAGCAATCATGGTTTCATGGCTTGCAAAGTTTAATCCTATCGTTATGATTCTTACATCATTCCTTCTCGTATTCTTTGAAAAGGGTTCGGGTCAGGTTTCACAGATTTGTGGTCTTAACGCTTCGTTCTCAGATGTTATTACTGGTATTATTATTTTCTTTATCATCGGTTCGGAATTCTTTATTAACTTTAAGATTATGAAGAACGAAAAGGAGGGAAAGTGATATGAATATGTTGATACAATTTATTCAGCGTGCTGTAATTCAGGGCACACCACTTCTTTTTGGTTCTACTGGTGAAATTCTCACAGAGAAATCAGGACATTTAAACCTTGGTATTCCAGGCATTATGTATGCGGGTGCGATCTCAGGTGTTATTGGTGCTTTCTTCTACGAGGACAAGGTTGGAGCTGCAAATATAAATCCACTCCTTGCTATTTTAATTCCACTTGCAACTTCGATGCTCGGTTCTCTTCTTATGGGACTCATCTATTGCTTCCTCACAGTAACACTTAGAGCAAATCAGAATGTTACTGGTCTTGCACTCACAACTTTCGGTGTAGGTCTTGGTAATTTCTTTGGTGGTTCTCTCATTAAGATTTCCGGTTCTGATATGCCGGCAATCACTCTTTCAACTACATCAAAGTGCTTTAAGACAACACTTCCATTTGCAGAAAGCCTTGGAGCTTTTGGAAAACTCTTTTTCTCTTATAGTTTCTTGGTTTATGTTGCTATTATTATCGCAATTGTTTCAAGTGTTATTCTCAATCGCACTCGAATCGGTCTTCACCTTCGTGCTGTAGGTGAGAATCCAGCAACAGCTGATGCTGCTGGTATAAATGTAAACCGATATAAGTATTTTACAACCTGTATTGGCTCTATGATTGCTGGTCTTGGTGGACTCTATTACGTTATGGATTACGCGTCAGGAATCTGGTCAAATGGTGGCTTTGGTGACCGTGGTTGGCTTGCAGTTGCTATCGTTATCTTCGCAATTTGGCGTCCTAACATGGCTGTTCCAGCAAGTATCCTTTTTGGTGGACTCTTTATCGTTTACAACTATGTTTCACTTCCAGGTATGGGAATCGAAGCTCAGGAGCTCTTTAAGATGCTTCCTTATCTCGTAACTCTTGTTGTACTTATTATTACAAGTATGCGAGAAAAGAGAGAATCTCAGCCTCCACAGTCTCTTGGTCTTTCGTACTTCCGTGAGGAAAGATAAGACCGAATATGAAAAAGAAAATCCCGTGTCGAAATTTCGACACGGGATTATTTTTTTAATAAAACTATTCAGCTTCAGAGAATTGTGAAACTGCCTGGATGACGCGTTCTGGTTTGAAAGGTTTCATAATGAAATCGTCAGCGCCTTTTTCAAAACATTTTGTAACCATATCTTCCTGTCCCATTGATGAACACATTATAACTTTAGTGTTTTCTTGGAACTGCTTCATCTTGAAAAGAACATCGATCCCGTCGATGTCAGGCATAGTTACGTCAAGAATTACAATTTCTGGGCATTCAACTTTGTGAAGAATTAAAGCCTCGTTGCCGTTTTTTGCCTCGACAATTTTAGTAAAGCCAGCTTCGCTTAAAATGTCCTTGAGCATCATTCGCATGAATGCTGCGTCGTCAACAATCATAATTTTTGCCATAATAATCTCCTTTATAGTTTTGGATGCTACTTTTTGATTCTTTCTTTGATGGAAGCACGCTGCGATTGTTCGTCAACAGGGAAAGTTAAGGTGATCGAGAAGCCTTGTGTCTCACCAGAACTTATTAAGAGGTTTCCACCAAGATCCTGTGCTGTTGATTTTACTATGTCCATACCGACTCCACGTCCGGACCATTTGCCAACATGCTCTTTTGTTGTAAAACCTCTCTCCATGATAAGAGCAGCGATTTCGTTTGGAGAATATTGGTCGCGTGGCTTTTTAAGGATGTTTAATGAATCGGCTTTTCTAAGAATTTTCTTTAAATGAAGCTTTTCGCCGTCGTTTGAAATAGTGATGAAAAGAATGTTGTCTTCAAGACCATAATTTATTGATATGGTGCCACATCTTGGCTTTCCGAGTTTTTCGCGCTCGTCTGGAGATTCGATGCCGTGATCAACGGCGTTGCGGACAATTTGTGTGAGTGGACCAGCGAGACGTGTGACGAGCGTACGGTCAATATACAAATTGTCGCCGTCAAAGGTGAGCGCGACTTCTTTATCGAGTTCTTCGCACATTTCTTTAGTTACATTTTCAAGGATTGGGCGAAAGGCATCGAACGAAACCATGAGTTCGATTGGGCTGTCGTCTGCAAAATCGATTTCTTCCGCAAATTCGCGAAGCTCGCCAAAAATTTTTGCTTCCTTTGATGGGACCTTGGAAGCGGCAACTGAACCGAGCTGAGCGCGTAAAAAGTACTCAGAATCAAAGAGGATTGAGAGAACTTTTTTAGAAGGAAGAGAGTTTACACCATGCTTCCTAAGATATGACATTATGTTTTCGAGTTTGTATGCAACATCGGCTGTTTTTGCGTCGTCAAGTACGACGGCTGAAGCCTTTATGGTATGAAAAATGCGGAACAGTGCATCTACAGACTCAGAGTCGAGTCTGCCCATACTGTTCCGCTTTTTTAGAATTAAATCCATCTCATTTAATAATACAGTGGCGTCCTCGATATAGGCTTTGAAAAGATCACTTGAAAGCTGCAATTTTGGACACCTCCTATTATTCGGCTATTAAATCTGTAATTACTATGTTGTAAAAACAACTGTCGTTATAAAGGTCGATGATCGTTGTTGGGTCATCTATCAAGAAGATAACAGGACGAAGTGGGTTTTTAGGATTTTGTTCTGCAACAACTGCCTTCTCTCCAGATGATATTTTTACACAACTTCCGATAGGATATGGAGAAACGACTTTCAAGAAGGCTTTTACAACACCTGGATCAAACTGACGACCCGCATTGCCCATAATGTATTCGATGGCTTCGGCAGGTTGATAAGCCGAACGATAAGGTCTTGACGATGTAAGTGCAGAATAAACATCTGCAACTGAAATGATACGTGCGAAAAAAGGAATGTTCTTGCCTTTTAAACCGTTTGGATATCCGCTTCCGTCATATCTTTCGTGGTGTGATAACACACCTTCTTTTATATGGCTGGAAACGTTATTTGAAGAGGAAGATACAATGTTGAAACCTTCGATAGTGTGCTTTTTTACTTCTTCAAATTCTTCTTCAGTTAGCTTTGCTGGTTTTTCAAGAAGTCCCGCAGGCAACTGTGAGTCACCGATATCATGAATTATAGCGGCAAATGCGAGATTGAAGATGCTGTTTTTATTTAAACGAAGTTCTCTGGCCATGGCAATACAAAGAACTGCTATAGAAAGAGCGTGATTGTACTGAATGTTATCGTGGAAGTTTAAATTTTCAATGTTGAAAGTTAAATCATCCTGGTCGAGAACTGCATCAACAAAATCGGAAAGTGTGTTTGTTGCGTCGTCGATATACTCGTTATAAAGGCCTAAAGACGCCTCGTCAATATGGGCGTGGAATTCGTCAAAAAGATTAACAAGTTCTGCTTTTGTCTTATCTGGGATAAGAATTTCGTTAGATTTACGTTCACTTATATAAACGCCTTGTAAATCAAGGCCCATGAGTTTTGTAATATGTGCTGGAGTTAATGTTTGACCAGCTTTGAGCATTACAATGCGCTCTGTGAAAGTGTCAATGCCGTAAATGTCTCTAGCGAGAGTTACGCCTGGTTTTATACGATCGACGCTAACGAACTTTATCAACGGTTCCACCTCCTTCAGCCTTTTATGAACACGACATATAAT
>JAGHSI010000130.1 GCA_018065925.1 Candidatus Limimonas coprohippi | reverse complement strand
GTTTTATAGAATGCAAATCTAAGTGGGTAGTGAACCTTCATCTCATAGAGACTAAGCATCAATGATATGTTCATACGCATAGTATACACCATATCGGTTGATTTACCAATTAAATTGTTATAAGATGAATTTGTATTATTTATTAGAACGAGGTATTTTATGGAACCAATTTATGTAACTGGTCATCAAAATCCCGATACTGACTCAATTTGCTCAGCGCTCGCTTATGCTGCGCTTCGCAACGCCCTTGGCGACCGACAGTTTATTGCGGCCCGTCTTGGTAATATTTCTGATGAGACCTGTGCAGTCTTAGACTTCTTTGGCGTAGAGGCGCCAAAACTTATTACTAACGTGCGTACACAGGTCTTCGATCTCTCATACGATGAGCCACCGACACTTGGTCGCAAGGTGACAGTAAATAAAGCTTGGGAGACTTTAAAAGGTGCAAAACGAAGTGCTGTTCCCGTTGTTGAATCAGATGGAAAACTTTATGGTATGCTTACAACGGGTGACATCGCAACTTATGTAATGAATTCTGTGTATGAACTTGGAAAGTTTGATTCTGGTTCTGTTGATGTCTCTGGCCTTCTTGAAAAGCCTATTGAGGAGATCTGTAGTAAAGATGAACTCCAATTCTTTCATTTGAATGATTATGTAGACGATGTTAAAGATATCATCTTAAAGAGCCGTTTTCGCTGCTATCCAATCCTTGATGAAAATGATGCTGTAGTGGGCACTATTGGTAGGTTCCACCTCATTCGTTATAATCATAAAAAGGTTGTTCTCGTAGACCATAATGAAGCATCACAGTCAGTTGCTGGTCTTTCACAGGCAGACATCCTTGAAATTATAGATCATCATAGACTTGCTGATATTCAAACTACAGCACCGGTTTTCTTCCGTAACGAACCTCTTGGAAGTACTGCTACTATAATTGCCAGTATGTATAGGGAAAAGGGAGTTGTTCCAGATGAGAAGATTGCTGGTCTTCTTGCTGCTGCCATAATTTCAGATACAGTAATGTTTAAGTCTCCGACTTGCACTGACTATGACATTGAAATAGCAGAACGTATGGCAAAGATTGCCAATGTTAATTTAAATGAACTCGGCGATGTAATGTTTGCTGGTACAACATCACTCTCAAAACCAATTGAGGAACTCCTTTATACTGATTTTAAAGAGTTCCACATCGCTGGTTACAAGCTTGGTATCAGCCAGGTTACTTGCCTTAACTCTGAAGCTTTGCTCAGTCGCAAGGATGAATTCTTAAAGGCAATGAATTCCAAGAAAAATAGTGCGAAGTATGACTTTATCTTACTCATGTTGACTGACGTACTTAAAGAAGGTACTCATCTTCTCTTTATCGGTGATGAGGACACTATCTCTCAGGCATACGATGTAATCCCTGAAAACAATGAGGTATTCCTTCCTCATGTAATGTCACGTAAAAAACAAATTGTCCCAAGACTTTCAGAACTTTGGGGCTAACTCCAGTGGAGATTGATGGAACCGCATGCATACCATCAAAGCTGTAATGGTAGCAACACTTTGCGATTTATCATAAAAGTAGTATAAAATGACGAAAAAACAAACAAAAAGTAGGGAAGTGTGCACAAATTTCTCTGCTTTTTGTTCATTTTTTGTTCAAAAACTATTGAAATTCCAAATAAAATGCTTTATAA
>JAGHSI010000040.1 GCA_018065925.1 Candidatus Limimonas coprohippi | reverse complement strand
ATATATAATATACAAGTATTTTTTAGGAATGCCTAAAAAGATTAACGATTTGGAGGATTTTAAAATGAAAAGATTTCTTGCAGTCCTCATGATTGTAGCTCTCTTCGTAAGCTGCTTTACAGCTTGTGGAGGCAATACTGCATCATCAGGCGAGAAGGTAATCAAAATCGGCGTATTCGAGCCAGCTTCAGGTGACTCAGGTGCCGGTGGTAAGAAAGAGACACTTGGTATTCAGTATGCTAATGCCCAGGTTCCAACTGTTGATATCAATGGTGAAACTTACAAAGTAGAACTTGTATATGCTGATAACGGTTCTGACCAGTCAAAAGGCTCCAGCAGCTGCTGCTGTGCTCGTTGGTAAGAACGTAGCTATCGTTCTTGGTTCTTATGGTTCTGGCGTTTCAATCGCTGCTTCTGAGACATTCAAGAACGCAGGCGTTGCTGCTATGGGTATCACATGCACAAACCCTAACGTAACTGCTGGTAACGACCACTACTTCCGTATCTGCTTCCTTGATCCATTCCAGGGCACAGTTCTTGCTAACTTCGCTGCTAAGGAACTTGGCGCTAAGAAGGCTTACTGCCTTGGCGAACTTGGTAACGAGTATGACCAGGGTCTTATCAGCTACTTCACAGAGGCTTTTAAAGCTGCTGGTGGTACTGTAATCTCTGACTCATTCCCAACAAACAACTCTGACTTCACAACTTATATCAATAAGGCTAAGTCAGAAGGCTGCGACGTATTCTTCTGCCCAGTATCTATTGCATACTCAACACAGATCGTTGCTCAGGCTGCTACAAAGGATGTATCTTTTGCTATCCTTGGTTCAGACACACTTGATGACAACATGGTTCTCGATGCTGCAAAGGGCACAGATATTAAACTCTATGTTTCAACATTCTATGCTGAAGGCGGTAACGCTGACTTCGATGCTGGTATCAAAGAGTATATCAACACAAATGCTGACGCTAAGACAGCAAACGGTGGTAACGACACAATCTCTGCTGTAACAGCAATGGGTTATGATGCTTACTTTGTAGCTATTGAGGCTATCAAAGCAGCCAACTCAACAGATCCAGGAGCTATCAAAACAGCTCTTCCAACTGTTAAATACACAGGCGTTTCTGGTGACATCGCATTCGATGATATCGGTGATGCTAAGCGTGATACAGCTTATATCAAGACAGCTGATAACGATAATGCTGCTTGGAAGTTCGTAACACAGCAGTCTGCTAAATAATATAATTTAGTTTCTTTGCTCGAAGGGAGAGCGTAAACTCTCCCTTCGATTTCGTTTAATCACTTTCCAAAATGAGGTGAATCTATGGAATTCGCTGTATCTCAAATACTTTCTGGTATTTCTCTCGGCGGACAGTATGCCCTTATCGCTATAGGTTATACTATGGTTTACGGTATACTTAGACTTATCAACTTCGCCCATGGCGATGTATTTATGATTGCCGGTATTATGATGATATACATGGCAACAACACTTCCACTCTATATAGCTATTCCTGCAATGATTATTTGTACAGTTCTCTTAGGCTTTCTTATTGAGCGTGCGGCTTATAAGCCACTTAGAGCAGCTCCAAGAATGTCAGTTATGATTTCGGCTATTGGTGTCAGCTATCTTTTACAGAACTTGGCACTTTACATAACAGGTGGTCAGCCAAAGACCTACCCACGTATCCCTTGGATCTCAGATACAGTTACAATTTTCGGTGCGAGAACTTATGTAGTTACTCTTGTTACACCTTTTCTTGTAATTGCTCTTGTTGTAGCACTCACACTTCTTATCAATCATACAAAGATTGGTATTGCAATGCGTGCAGTATCTAAGGACTTTGAAACAAGCCAGCTTATGGGCGTAAAAATTAATACTGTTATTTCAGTAACCTTTATCATCGGTTCATTCCTTGCTGCAGTAGGTAGTGTACTTTATTTCACTAACTATCCTACAGTAGTACCAATGTCTGGTGCTATGCCAGGTCTTAAGGCTTTCGTTGCAGCAGTATTTGGTGGTATCGGTTCTATCCCGGGCGCTGTTATCGGTGCTTTCATCATCGGTATTTGTGAGACACTCATCAAGGGCACAGATTATGCAATCTTCTCTGATGCTTTCACTTTCGCTCTCTTGATAGTAATCCTTGTTGCAAAGCCAACAGGTATCTTTGGCGAAAAGACAACGGATAAGGTATAAGGGAGGAGGACACTATGCTTAACGAAAAGAAAAAGTTAAACAAGGGTTCTCTTATAACTCTTATAATCATCCTTGTTTTTCTCATTGCAACTATAGTTCTTGAAAACACAATAAATCCAAACTCACTTCTTTTCACTGTAATTAGAAAAGCAGCAGTTTACTCACTCGTTGCAGTTTCAATGAACTTACTCAACGGCTTTACGGGCCTTTTCTCACTTGGACAGGCAGGATTCATGCTTCTCGGTGCATACACATATGCTATCCTCACTATCCCTAACGATGTTAGAGATATTATCTACTATCTTTTCCAGGGATCAAGTTTCCACGTATCAACAGTTGGTTTCTTTGAGGGCATATTAGGAGACACTGGTGTTGCTGCTTTTATCAGCATGATTCTCGGTGTAATCATTGCAATCGTTGCAGGCGGTTTGGTTGCTGCTCTTGTGGCATACCTCATCGGTCTTCCAGTACTTAGACTTAAGTCTGACTACCTTGCTATTGCAACATTAGGTTTTGCTGAGATTCTCCGTGCTATCTTCCAGTGGGATAAACTTGGTAAGATTACAAATGGTGCAAATGCACTTCGTGGATATCCAACATTCTCAGATTTCAATATCAAGGCAGAAAATGGTGCTACAGTTTTAAGACTCTCATCATTCATTCCACTCCTTTTTGCTGGAATTTGTATTTTAGTTATAGTTCTTCTCATCAACTCTTCTTACGGTAGAGCATTCAAGGCTATCCGTGATGACGAGGTTGCTGCAGAGGCTATGGGTATCAACCTTGCGAAACATAAGATGATGTCTTTCTGCATCAGTTCTTTCTTTGCTGGAGTAGGTGGTGCACTCTTTGCTATGTTCGCTTCAACAGTTCAGGCAAAGACATTCACATCAGCTATGACATATGAGATATTCCTCATCGTCGTTATCGGTGGTATCGGTTCTATCTCTGGTAGCTGTATCGCATCATTCCTTTATATCGCATGCTCTGAGTGGTGGCTTCGTTTCCTCGACAACACTCAGTACATTAATGGAACACAGTTACCACTCTTTAGGAATGGTTTCCGTATGGTAGTTTTCTCAGTTGTTATCATGGTAATCGTTCTCTTCTTCAGAGACGGTCTCTTCGGTGACAAGGAACTTCCAGATTTGTTTAAGAAGAGGAGGGTGAAGAAAGATGGCGAATAATGTTCTTCACGTTGAAAACGTAACTATGCAGTTTGGCGGCGTAGTTGCAGTTGACAACCTCTCTATGGATATTAATGAGGGTGAGATTGTTTCTCTTATTGGTCCTAACGGTGCTGGTAAGACAACTGCCTTCAACTGTATTACCGGTGTTTATGAACCAACAAATGGTCTTGTTGAATTCTGTGGCAAGCCTATTGTTCGTAACCATCCACAGGGTAAGATGAAAAAGAATTACCTTGGTCAAAACCCTGACATGTATCTCGGTGAAGTTGTAGCAAACACACCTGATATCATCACACAACAGGGTATTGCAAGAACTTTCCAGAATATTCGTCTTTGGAAATCAATGACAGTATTTGAAAATGTTCTTCTTGCAAAGCATATGAATGCAAAGCAAAATGTCTTCTCAGCTACTTTCCGTTTTAACAAAAAAGAGGAGGAGAGAATGCGCGAGGAGACAATGGAACTTCTTGTTCAGCAGGGACTCGACAAGTATAAGGACGAGATTGCTACAAGCCTTCCTTATGGTCTTCAGAGAAGACTTGAAATTGCTCGTGCTCTTGCTGCTGAACCAAAGCTCTTACTCCTCGACGAGCCTGCTGCTGGTATGAACCCACAGGAGACAGAGGAACTTACAGCTTTCATTCGTCAAATTCGTGATGACTATAACATCACAATCTTCCTTATTGAACATCACATGAACCTTGTTATGGATATCTCAGATCGAATTTATGTTATTGAATTTGGTAAAGAGATTGCTCATGGACTTCCAAAAGAAATCCAGAAGAATCCAAAGGTTATTGACGCTTATCTCGGAGGTTAAATATTATGAGTGAAACAATACTTGAAATAAACGATCTCCGTGTATCATACGGCGGTATCGAGGCAGTTAAGGGTATTACACTTGATGTGCACAAGGGTAAAATTGTTACACTTATCGGTTCAAACGGTGCTGGTAAGTCAACTACTCTTAAGGCTGTTGCCGGGCTTGTAAAACCACAGTC
The DNA here is from genome assembly GCA_018065925.1 of Candidatus Limimonas coprohippi. GTDB lineage: Bacteria > Bacillota > Clostridia > Oscillospirales > Acutalibacteraceae > UBA1227. The sequence continues at coordinate 9,169 of JAGHSI010000040.1, read as the reverse complement.
AGGTTCTATCAAGTTCAAAGGACAGGAACTTATTGGACTCTCACCAGATAAAATCGTTAAATCTGGTGTTGTACTTGTTCCTGAGGGACGTAGAGTATTTCCTAACCTCACAGTTAAGGAAAATCTTAAGATGGGTGCTTATCTTCGTAAGGATGACCTTACAGAGGACTTTGAGTATGTATACAGCCTCTTCCCACGTCTTAAAGAACGTGAGTGGCAGCTTGCTGGTACACTCTCGGGTGGTGAGCAGCAGATGCTCGCTGTAGGTCGTGCTCTTATGAGTAAGCCTGAACTTATTATGATGGACGAGCCATCACTTGGTCTTGCTCCAATTGTTGTAAAAGATATCTTTAAAATCATCAGAACAATTAATGAGGCGGGCATCACAGTTCTTCTTATTGAGCAGAACGCATTTATGGCTCTTCAAAATGCTGACTGGGCTTATGTACTTGAAACAGGTACTATAAAAACTCAGCGTGAAGGTCTTGAACTTCTCGATGATGAGACTATCCAGGAAGCTTATCTTGGTAAGACAAGAGAGTAAAAAATATCCCACATTGGATTTCCAATGTGGGATTTCTTTTTTTTGATTTTATCCGGATATTCCTTCAATTATTCCAAGTAAGATAATTCCGAGGAATACGAGGAGGACTGAGATATATTCTTTTGCTGGAAGTTTTTCTTTCAAGAATATACGGGCGAGGACCACTGAGCCGACGCAGTAAGATGCGATTACTGGAGCTGCAATTACAGCCTTTCCAGAGAGAGCATATACATAAGTTAATTGGCCGGCCGTCTCAAATACTGCAGCGAAAAGCCTGTTCTTTTGTGCGGAAGGCTTAAGGGGCTCGCGCTTAATCTTTAAAAAGATTATAAGAAGAATTGCAACAATTAAGAAGGTGAACTGATATGAGATATTTGCAACATCTTCAAAGTTGTCTTCGGTAACGTTGACGAGTGGGGTAGTGTTTATATCATCTAGATAATAGCCGTCAAAGAATGTGCCGAGTGAGTCGATGATACAATAAATTATTGGAAAGAAAAAGGCGATTATGCCTTTTTCTTTTTTTCTGTTTTTATCTTTTTCAAAGACCCCAAGAAGTACAACGCCTAAGGTTATTAATGCTACAGCAATTAAGCTTAATGTATCTGGAAGTTTGTGAAGTACAAGAATTAGAAGTATACAAGAAACTGCGCCGGAGGCGTTTTGTATAGGACTTGAAATAGAGAGTTCAAGATATCTAAGTCCAAAGTATCCAATTGTCATTGATAATATGTACATAAAGGATACGGGGTGATATATGAGCAAGTTCTTAGGATCGTAGTCAATGCCTTTTGCGAGCATTGTTACAATCGCGGTTGCTCCCATTACAAGACCTACTACGATAGATGTTTTAAGGTGAGTATATTTCTCGTCGTTTTCGTTTCCTTTTTTGTAGAAGAGATCAGCAGCTCCCCAAGCAAAAAAGGTTGTAAGTGCAAATATGAACCACATAGTTTTTCCTTATAAAGAAATTAGATTGTCATTTAAGAGTTCCTGAACTGATTTCATGATGCCGAGTTTGATGTGCGGGAATGTTAGACCGCCTTGGAAATAAACGGCATATGGTGGACGAATAGGGCCATCGGCAGAAAGCTCAATTGATGCACCTTGAACAAAAGCACCAGCTGCCATGATAACTTCATCGTTATAACCTGGGAGAGGTGATGGAATAGGTGTTACAAAGCTGTCTACAGGTGCTGCAAACTGAATACCTCTACAAAAAGCTACCATACCTTCTTTTGAACCAAGTTCAATTGACTGAATGATGTCGTGTCTGCTCTCGGTTGATTTTGGAAGAACGTTGAAACCGAGAGATTCATAGAGCGCTGCTGCAAAGATGGCGCCTTTTATGGCTCCGGCAACAACGGTTGGTGAGAGGAAAAGGCCTTGATAAAGTTGAGTGTTGAGCATGAGACTCGCACCAACATCGCTGCCGATGCCAGGCGCTGTAAGTCTATAAGCGCAGCGCTCAATTAAATCCTCTCTTCCACAGATATAACCACCGATTGGGGCAAGTCCGCCGCCTGGATTTTTAATGAGAGAACCTACGACCATGTCTGCACCGACGTCTGATGGTTCAATCTCCTCAACAAATTCACCGTAGCAGTTATCTACCATAGCTATGATGTTTGGATTGATTTCTTTGATAAACTTGATGAGTTCTCCAATTTGAGTAACAGAAAAAGTAGGGCGCATAGCGTAACCTTTGGAACGCTGAATTTCAACAAGTTTTGTTTTATCATTTATAGCATTCTTAATGCCTTCGTAGTCAAATGTTCCGTCAGGAAGAAGGTCTACCTGAGAATAAGTAACACCGTATTCCTTAAGAGAGCCAGGACATTCACGAATGCCAATTACTTCCTCTAAAGTATCGTACGGTCTGCCGACAGGGCAGAGGATTTCATCGCCTGGAAGAAGGTTTGCGGCAAGCGCGATTCCGAGTGCATGAGTGCCACAGGTGATTTGGCCACGAACGAGTGCGGCCTCGGTGTGAAAAACGTCTGCGTAAACTTTTTCAAGAGTGTCTCGGCCAAGGTCGTCGTGACCATAGCCTGTTGTACCGGCAAAGCATGCCGCAGATACACGGTTGTCCTGCATTGCCTTAAGTACTTTTAATTGATTATGTTCAGCAGTCTTATCAATTTCCTCAAAGCGATTATGAAGGTTTGCCATAATCTTATCTGAGAGTGAAACAACCTTTTCGCTTATTCCGAATGATTCATAAAGTGTGTTACTCATTAAAACTCCTTCTTTCAAAAAACAATACGTAGTATATCAAAAACCCTTTTCAAAGTAAATCATATTATTTATAATAGACATGTTAGTTTATTACGTAGTAAAAAAGATGGGAGAAAATTATGGATATTAAAAAGTTGGTTCCAGATGCTGACGGTAAGATTAAAGATCTTGCTAAATTTTCAGTAGAGACTATTGCACATCTCGTAAACACTTATGGTCCTCGTCCATGTGGTGAGGAGGGAGAGACAAAGGCTCAACTTGATCTTCTTGAGACATTAAAGGGATTTGCTGACGATGCAAAACGTGAGGAGTACAAGGTTCATCCTGAAGCATTTATGGCTTTCGTTCCACTTGCTGGTACATGCCTTATCGGTGCAACAGCATCATCTTTAGGCTCTGCTTTCCTCGGAAAGAAAGGTCTTAATGCTATTACTGCAGGTCTCGTAGGCTCAGCTCTTTCTATGGTTGTAGGTGAATTTGTATTCTATAAAGAGATGCTCGATCCATTCTTCAAGGAGAAGACATCTGGAAATGTCTGGGCTATTAGAAAAGCAAGCGGTGAGACGAAGAAGAGAATTATTGTCTCGGGCCATACAGACTCTGCTCCAGAATGGGTATATACCTATAAACTTGGTTCAAAGGGTGTTGTAATCGTTGCTGGTTACGCTGTTGCTGGCCTTGTTGCTACAATCGGTGCAACAATAGCTTCACTTGTTAAGCCTGATCTTGCAAAGAAACTTGCGCTTGCTGAGCTTGCATTTCTTCCAGCATATGGACTTCTTTATAAGTTTACTGATAATAAAAACTATGTACCAGGCGCATCTGACGACCTTTCAGGTTCACTTGTTGCAACATCTGTGATGAAGTTCTTAAAGGATAATGACATTCGTTTTGAAGATACAGACGTCATCACACTTTTGACTGGTGGTGAAGAGGCTGGTCTCCGTGGTGCCAAGGCTTTCTTTAAGGCTCATCCAGAGTTCGTAAATGATGATGTTGACACTGCTTATATCGGTTTTGATACTGTTCGTGATATGGACTTTATGGAGATTTATACAGGCGATATGTCAGGTGTTGTTAAAAATGATAAACAGGTGGCACAGCTTCTAGTTAATGCTGCAAAGGACTGCGGACTTGACGTACCAACCGGTTCTATCCCACTTGGCTCAACAGATGCGGCTGCAGCTTCTCAGGCAGGCGTTAAAGCTTCCTGCTTTGTTGCAATGGATCCAGCTCCAGCACGTTATTATCATACAAGACTCGATACAGTTGATAATCTCTGTGAAGATACTATTGAAAAGGGCATAAACATCGCTCTCAATGCAGTTGCTACATATGCAGATAAGGGCCTTCCAACAGTATAAGTAAAAAAATAAGAGCGCTTCGTTTCGAAGCGCTCATTATTTTGATTACTATTAAAGTAATGTAATTCCGTTTTCTTTTAAAAGTTCAAGCATATCTTCTGGCCAAACAGAAACTTGAACTTCACCGATGTGAGCTTTTTCAAGCATATACATACACATGCGTGACTGGCCAATACCACCACCGATAGTGAGTGGGAGAGTGCCGTCAATAATCTGCTGATGATAGGCATATTGAAGTCTATCTTCAGCGTCGGACTTTTTGAGTTGCTCTTTGAGTGATTTGTCGTTTACACGGATACCCATAGAAGAGAGCTCAAGTGCGGCGCCGATAACTTCGTCCCAGACGATGATATCGCCGTTGAGCTGCCAGTCGTCATAGTCAGGTGCACGACCATCGTGTGGTTCTCCATTTGAGAGTTTATCACCGATTTGCATAAGGAATACAGTCTTGTACTTCTTAGCAATAGCGTTCTCACGCTCTTTTGCTGTCATATCAGGATAGAGGTCAAGAAGTTCCTGTGTAGTGACAAAGTGGATTTCACGTTCCATAAAGTGGGTGAGCTGTGGATACATGAGATTTACTTTTTCTTTTGTATCAGCAAGTGCATTTACGATGAGACGGACGATTCCTTTTAAGAAATCAATATCGCGGTTTGTAGCATTAATAACGCGTTCCCAGTCCCACTGGTCAACGTAGATGCTGTGAGTTGAATCGCAGCTGTCATCACGTCTAATGGCTGACATATCTGTATAGATACCTTCGCCTGGCTGATAGCCATAGCGCTTTAATGCCATACGTTTCCATTTGGCGAGTGACTGAACAACTTCAGCATCAAAGCCAAGTGCTTTCATATCAAATGAGACCTTACGCTCAACGCCATTTAAGTCGTCATTGATACCGCAACCGCTTTTTACAATTACAGGTGCTGTGACACGGTCTAAGTTTAAAGCGCGCGCAAGATTGCCCTGGAATGTATCCTTTGTAAGTTTTATGGCCCTTTGAGTTTCTTTGAGAGAGAGCTTAGGCTGATAACCCTCAGGTAAATAAATTCCTTCCATTTGATCACTCCTAAATTTGATATTCGTTTATATATTATTAAAATATAATAAACACTAGTATATGATAATAAAGATTGAATATCAAGGAAAATTTTGGTATAATTTCATTGTGTTTATTCGGTCGTTTGACCGACTTGTTATTTGGCAAGGAGGTTCTTCTATGTTGATACCAAAGAACTTACTTATTAAGTTTTGGGACTTTGATGCAAAGATGGATGCGGAACGCCTTTCAAAACAGGATTTTCCAACTGATTTAGTGGAAATTCTTGATGTTCCTTATGTGAAAAATGGTGGAAAACTTCAAATGCTTGATGTTTATTATCCAAAGGGAACTAAGAGGAATAAAAAGCTTCCTGTAATCATAGATATTCATGGTGGTGGATGGTTCTATGGTACAAAGGATATTAACAAAAACTACTGCTTACACCTCGCGCAGAGGGGAGTTGTAGTATTTAACCTTAGTTATAGACTTGTTCCAGAGGTCACAGTAAAAGAACAACTACAAGATGTGATGTCTGCTCTCGATTTTATCTCAAAGAACTTGCTTTCAAAGTATCCTTGTGATAAGAATCGAATTTATATTACTGGAGACTCGGCTGGCGGTCAGCTTGCTGCTTTTGTTCCAGCATTGAACTCGTCTGATAAGATGCGTAAAGCATTTGATACCGAAAACCCAAATATCAAAATTAAAGCGGTTGGCCTTACATCACCTTGCCCATATCTTGAGCCACATGGTTTGATGAAATTTTATCTTCCACATGTTCTTGGAAAGAATTGGAAGAAAGAAAAATGGGCTAAGTATGTTGACTTTAATAAAGTACTTCGTACTTCGAAGGATTATCCGCCGACAATTATTTTTACAAGTCTTGCTGATGTTATCGCTGAAGGCCAGGCAAAGAAGGCCTATAAATATATGAAAAAGCAAGGAATTAAAGCTAAATATGACTTTGCTTTAAATCCTACACTTATGCACGTTTATGCAGTTCTTGATCCTGATGCAAAGGCCTCTGTTAAGGCAATTGACAACATGATTAAGTTCTTTAATAAAAACAAGTAATAGAAACAAAAAATGGGGGAAAATATGAATTTACCAATTTACTCAATTATTTTCGCGGTAATCTATCTTGGGTTATTAGTTTCTTATTTCTTTTCGGAAACTTCAGGAAACTTTAAGCGTAGAGCGATTAATAAGATTATCATGGCAACAATGTTTTGGCTTTATGCACTCTTTGAGATGTTCCATCTTGGACTTTGGGGAATTCCATGGAATCTCATTTTGATGATAGGTATTACTTTTTCTTACATCGGTGATGTTTGGCTCCTTTGGAGTTTCACAAAAGGCGGAGTTGCTTTTGGTATAGGAAATGCTATTATTGTAGCAGCTATTATTAAACTTGCGGCAACTATGGGAATCGCATTTAGCGCTTATTGGTGGTTTATTCTTATTTTCTTATTCTTTGTTTCTCTTTTTGCTATTCTTACAAAGAAGGGCTTTTACAAAGATCTTAAGATGCCAATGCTCGCAGCATTCTTACCATATATCTGTTCTGTAACAGCACATGGTACACTTTCACTTGCACTTATTTTTGTATTTGGTGCGGCTGGTATATTGGGACTCAAGTTTGCTTTTCTTTTTGCTGGCTCAATACTCTTTATGATCTCAGACTACTTCATCTCATGGCATAACTTTAGAGATAAAGAATCAAAAGCTATTCTTCGTCTTAATAGTGGTACTTATTTCACAGGTCTCTTACTTATTGTATTAAGTTTCACACTTTAATAATTAAAAATTTAAGCCCTTAAACGGATTGCCGTTTAAGGGCTTGTTTTATGCTATTTACAAAGCTCTACGAACTCATCTAGGTGTTTTTCCATAGCATCGAAGAAACGGATGAGCATCGCCTTGTCTTTGTCATTACCGCGCTCACAGATACACAATGTGAGTTCTCCATTTAGAGAGGTAGCGGACATCAAAGCGAAAGGCTTGTATTTTACAGCACCTGTCATGAAACCATCATAAGGCGGGTTGCCACAGAGGGAGAGTTTCTCGGTGTCGAGAGGTCCTATGTTGCTCATTGAGAGAAGAGGGTTCGAATAACCAATCTTTATGATGTTCTCCGATGCAACATAAGGCATTATTCTATAGGCAAATTTAAGGAGTGGGAGACCATAGAGTCCCATGAATTTATCGTCCTTATTTTTGCGAGCAGATACTTTTGCAAATTCAACGCTTTCTTTGATGTCTCGGCCACGTCCTGGAGTTGAACAAGGCATATAAGCAGTATGATTTGTATATCCGAGTGTGGAGAGATTGCTTATGTAACGACGGAGGTCGATAGCACATGATACAACTATCTCTTCGGATTTATCAAAGTCTGTAACATCGTAGATTGAGTGGAGAAAGGCGCCGACGAGGACGTCGTTTATAGTCGCGTCGATTGACTTGCCGGCAAGGCGAATAGCGTTGAAACGCTCTGCGTCAATCTTGCGCTTTACAATGAAAGAAACGTCGTCGTCGCTATCTTTCGTAAAGGCAAAACCGTGCTTGTCTTTGTTTGATACGTTCTTATAAAGGCTCTTTGCTGCACGCTTCTCAGCAGGAGAGAGGTCTGTATAGACCTCCTCAAATGAGCGTGAGCCTTTACGAACATTGCTGACAGGGCTTTTGCCTTCGCTTACAAGTTTTGAGTATCCCTCACAGAAAGAAAAGAGAAATGACTTTAAGTCACCACCGTCCATACACATGTGGTTTTCAATGATACAGAGAGTTGATTTTCCATCTTTGTTAAATACACCAAATTTAATTTGAAGATTACTCTCTGGAGGAAGATATTGCATTATAAATTTCTCTGTAGCAATCTCGAGGTCTTCTGGATCATCAACGACTGTTAGAACATCCTCGATAGTATAATCTTTTTCCTCCCAATAAGGATTTGTAGCGTTAAATACAAAACTTGAGTGAAGAACTGGGATGCTCTCGATAAAGCAGATTATTGTGCTTTTAAGAGCTGAAATATCAATCAAATAATCATAATTTAAAACAACGTGAACCATTCGATCGTTATAATCGCGGAACATATAATGCATCTTATCCCAAAGTTCAGCATTAAAAGTCTCTTTATTCTTCATGCTGTACCTCCTTGTTTGCAAGGTTCTCAAGACGAAGTTGTTCAGATTTAATTAAAAGCTTATGAGAACGGGAGTAGTAAATTACAAAAATAATAAGCGATACGGCAATGCCGGCAACGATTAGCATCCAACCAGTTGCCCAGTGGATAACATGGAGAAGTCCCAATGTGATGTATGCCCAAAGGCCCATACCTGGAGGTGCTATTATAGTATGCCAAATACCATGCTTTTCATGCGTTAGCACAGGTATGAATGAATCAAAGAATGTAATAAAGAACATCGTTGCAGTGATAACAACTGCGCTGTTTGGCATCTGATGAATTATTTCCATGATGAGCCAGAAAAAGAAAGCGGTGAATAAGGTGGCAATAGTCGTAGCCACACTGAATGGTAATTTTCTCTTTCCTTTATAATGCCATTTCTTTGGCATCATAAGTAAAACATCGGTGTAGAGAACGATACTTGCGACGATGATAATCCAAGAATAATCAAAGTCTTTGTTATAAAATGTATCAAGCAAAAAAGCGATACCGACAAAGATAAAGTAGGAGATAGAGAGGAGAATTTTTAAGTAAAAAAGGCGATTTTCAATTCGCTTTTCAAGAGTTTCTCTTCTGTGATTTATAAAATCTGCGCGAATATCTTTGTTCTCACTGATGATTAAATCATTTAGTATTTTTGAATCTGAGAGACCACGCTTTCTAAGAGTTGTTTCTCTATCTCGCATAGCCATTTTTCTTTCAGCCTTAAATCTATCGAGATCTTCTTCAAGAGAAGGGTCACTATATAAATCTTTCAAAGCATTATCAATATAGTCTGTGTAATCCTTCATATG
>JAGHSI010000055.1 GCA_018065925.1 Candidatus Limimonas coprohippi | reverse complement strand
AAAAATAACATAAACTCAACAATTCTTACGAGTATCTTACATCTTGCTCTAAAACCTGCTAAATAATATGGATAGATATAAAATAAATAAAATCAAATTTGGAGGTGTAATATGCCAAAACAATATGATGACTTTGAATATGAAGATATATATTCAGATACAAAACCTAAAAAGCAGAAAAGTTTTAAGCAGAGAGTTGTAAAAGCTATTGGAATTATCATTTTAGCTGTTATCCTTCTCTTTGCAATTTTAATATTGAGCATATACAGTAAACTTTCCCACGCTGAGACAGCAGAACATGTAAATCCTTATATTAGCGAGGATGAACTCTACTCCGACGAGGATGTTAAGAACATACTTCTTGTAGGTGTAGATGCTCGTGAGGGCGAGACTGTATCCCGCTCCGACTCTATGATGATTGTATCTATAAACCAAAAGACAAAGAAGATGAAAATCACTTCTTTCCTTCGTGATAGTTATGTCGAAATTCCAGAACATGGCTACAACAAACTCAACGCCTCAATGACTTGGGGCGGAATCGATCTCCTTTGGGACACACTCGAATACAACTTTAAAATCAAGATCGACAACTATATGATGGTTGACTTTATTGCATTTGAAAAGATGATTGATGCCCTCGGTGGTGTAGATGTTCCAATCACTGAAAAGGAAGCAAGTTATTTAAACGATACTTGGTACAAATGGACACTTACGGGCAATGAACTTAACTATGACTATGGTGATAGCGTTCACTTAAACGGTGAGGAAGCTTTGATGTTCTGCCGTATTCGTAAACTCGACTCTGATTTTGAGCGTACAAGACGTCAGCGTGATACTATCTCTTCAATTAAGCACGAACTCATGCATACAAATCCAGTTGAACTTATAAAACTCGCAAACGGTGTTCTTCCAAATATCGAGACAGATATAACAAGCTCAGAGATGTTGACATTAGGCTTCAATGCCATTATCAAATATTTAAAATATGACATTGAATCTCTCGGTATTCCTCTCGACAACAAATGGACTTCACAGTCAAAATCGTGTGGACTCTGTCTTGTATTCGATGTAAATGAAACATCAGAAATTCTTTATAATTATATATACAATGATATTAGCCCTCTTGCCGAAGCAAAATAATTTTGGTAAACTAAAAAGTAGTTGGGGGCGGTGATAAAATGGTCAAAAAACAAAAGCCATTGCCAGCAAAATGGTTCTCAGTTTTCTTTACTTTTATATTTTTGCTATGTCAATTAGTATTTTTCTTAACTACGATTGGTAACATGCCGGTATTAATCGACACTATTGATCTTACCGGATTTGAAAAAATTGTTGCATTTTTTAACAAATATTATTTCTATTTTTGTTCAGTCGCAGGAATTACAGAACTTGCCATGTGCATTACAACTTTCTTCCTCTTCTATGACAGAAAATGGCCTACACTTTTGACATTTATAACTATGTGCCTCAACTGGCTCATATGTACATTGACCATTGGTGGCCTCTACCTTTTAGATCTTAGAAATGTTTATTTTACATTCCAAGCAACATTCGCTATTCCTATCATCTCAATTTTCCTCTCATCCGTATTTATCATCGATGACACCTTCGACTTGCAAAAAGGAAAATTCGAACTTCACACCTCAACTATTACCGAAAGGGCTCAAGAGACTTTAAAGGTTCGAGCAAATGATGTTATAGGTGGAACAAGATTTGATCCTAACGAATATGACTTCATTAAGAATATTGATGAACGAAATGAGGAACAAGCTGCCGAAGCCTACAGTGCTAGCAGAAAAGCCGCTATGGATGCTATTCCAGACATAAACCGTCTCGCACAAAACAGTGAAAACAAAAACCAATAACAAAAGAGGAAGAGCACTGCTCTTCCTCTTTATTTTATATACTCAAGTATTTTCAAAATCACAGCATTTGAAACTAAGAAGCCATTTTGATTTAAAGACAAGGTTCCTTCATCTATGCTTATAAACGGTTCAATGCTTTTGTCATTACTGATTAATTTTAGTGTCGCCGGTTCAAGAAAACCTATTCCAGATGTAAGACGAAGCCCGAGCATAACCTTTTCTTCTATCGCACCGCCGTCTCCATCAGGCACTTCTTTTAAATCACCATTAATAAATGCGTTTATATCCTTTGGATAATAAAACCTCTTACCATTCATATACGAATGGGCGCCAGGTCCTATTCCAAGATATGTCTCATCTCTCCAGTACTTAATATTATGTTTTGATGGGAGCCCAAAGTTTGAAATCTCATATTGAGACAGTCCACCATCATTTAGAGTTTTGCATGTAAGTTCATACATATCACAGACCAAATCTTCAGATGGCAAATCAAGGGTCTCCTGTCTCTTATAAAAAACTGTGCCCTCCTCAATTTTTAGCATATATGCCGAGACGTGACTTACACCTGAGTCAAGGCAAAAGTTTAATGAATCTTTTAAAGAATCAAGTGTCTGGCCCGGAACACCGAGCATCAAATCAAGTGAGATATTTGTGATGCCAGAGTTTTTACATATATCTAAGACTTCACGTACACGTTCTGTTCCAGAAATACGACCGAGCAAACGGCGTTCATTCTCATTTGCCGATTGAAGGCCTAAAGATATACGGTTGACTCCAGCATTTGCAACTACTGGAATAAAAATCTCAAGATTTGACGACGGATTGCACTCAACAGTTATTTCTGCATCCGGTAATATGTTGAAGTTTAAGCGCAGAGCATCAAGTATCTTCACAATACTCTCCCCGCTTAAACAGGATGGTGTTCCACCACCGAAATAAACAGTATCAAAAGCTTCAGAGGAATATGAAATACCAAGAGAGGCAGTAGATTTTTCTACTGCCTCTACGTATTTCTTCTCTAGTTCCTCATCAAATCTCACTTTATAAAAATCACAGTAAGGACAGAGGGACTTACAAAAAGGTATGTGGATGTAAAGTCCTGAAGATTCCATAAAAATCCTATTCGTCGAGTTTAAGAACTGCCATGAATGCCTCCTGTGGCACCTCAACAGTACCAAACTGGCGCATTCTCTTCTTACCCTCTTTCTGTTTTTCAAGAAGTTTCTTCTTACGAGTGATATCACCGCCGTAGCACTTTGCAAGTACGTCTTTACGCATAGCCTTAACGGTCTCTCTAGCGATTACTTTTCCGCCAATAGCCATCTGAATAGGAATTTCAAAGAGCTGGCGTGGAATATTATCCTTGAGCTTCTCAGCGATTTTACGAGCCTTTGCATATGCCTTCTCTGAATGAATGATAAACGAGAGAGCATCAATTTGATCGCCATTCAAGAGAACATCGAGTTTTACAAGGTCAGACTCCTGATATCCCAAGATTTCATAATCGAGGGATGCATAGCCACGAGTGCGTGACTTAAGAACATCAAAGAAGTCATAGATAATCTCATTGAGTGGAAGTTCGTAATGAATATCCACACGGTCAGGAGTTATATACTGCATATCTTTAAATACGCCACGTCTCTCCTGACAGAGATCCATAATCTGGCCAACATATTCAGGTGGCGAGAAGATATGAGCATTTACAATTGGCTCCTCGGAGAACTGAATCGTTGCTGGATCTGGATAATTAGATGGGTTGTCAATTTCAACTACAGTGCCATCAGTCAAATGAATTTTATAGATAACTGATGGGATAGTTGTAACGAGATCCAAATCATACTCTCGTTCAAGTCGTTCTTGAATAATTTCAAGATGAAGAAGACCTAAGAAACCGCAACGGAAGCCAAAGCCCAAAGCTCCGGATGTCTCCGGCTCAAAAGAGAGAGCCGCATCATTAAGCTGGAGCTTTGCGAGGGCTTCCTTCAAAGCCTCATAATCAGCGCCATCTGCTGGATAAATACCACAAAATACCATAGGGTTAACCTTACGATATCCCGGCAATGGCGCATCAGCTGGTTTATCAACAGTAGTTACGGTATCACCAACACGTGCCTCTGATACAGTTTTAATTGAAGCAGTGATATATCCTACCTCACCCGCCTTAAGACAAGCAGCAGGTTGCATTGATGTTGCACGCATATATCCAACTTCAACAACTGTGAATTCAGCGCCTGTTGACATAAGACGCATAGTATCACCGGCTTTGATGGTACCATCCACAATTCTCACATATACAATTACGCCCTTGTAGCTATCATAAATCGAGTCAAAGATCAAGGCACGTAAAGGAGCAGACTCATCGCCCTGTGGAGGTGGAACAATCTTTACAATTTGTTCAAGTACCTGCTCTACATTTTCACCTGTCTTTGCTGAAACGCGAGGTGCTTCAGAACAGTCGAGGCCTATAACATCTTCCACCTCTTGGCAAACCTCTTCTGGATGAGCAGCAGGCAAGTCAATCTTATTAATTACAGGGCAAATCTCAAGGTCATGGTCGAGTGCAAGATATGTGTTTGCAAGTGTCTGAGCCTCTATTCCCTGTGTGGAGTCAATGATAAGTACCGCACCCTCGCAAGCAGCAAGGCTACGAGATACCTCATAGTTAAAATCGACATGGCCCGGAGTGTCAATGAGATTAAGTTCATAAACTTGACCATCAGATGCCTTATAGTCAAGCTTAACAGCATGAGCTTTGATAGTGATACCACGCTCACGCTCCAAATCCATGTCATCAAGAATCTGTTCTGTCATGTCACGCTTGGCTACCATTCCAGTGAGTTCAAGCAAACGATCAGCCAAAGTTGACTTACCATGGTCAATGTGTGCAATGATAGAAAAGTTTCTTATGTTCTGTTTGTAATCGGACAAATTAATCACCTAACTGAAGAACGAACCAAGCTTCCGCAGCATCGATTCCTTCTTGACTATACTCAAATTCTTTTTCAGTTACTCTACCAGCCTCAAGTTCAACTTCATAACAATTGTTATGGTAGAAGGATGCAAGAAAAACATTTTCAATATCATCCTTTTTTAATGGGCTAAGTCTGTATCTGAATGTTCCAACGCTTCCAACATATGTGTTCTTTTGGCACATATAATCAAAGCGTGGCAAATAAATCTTACTCATAATTCACCTTAGTTTACACGGAGATAAGTAAGTGGTCCAATTGTGAGGCCATTGTAATGCTGTGTATCTCCTGTGAAGTTTACATAGATATAAGTCTCGTTGTTATACTCTGTGAGATAGAGACCTTTTTGAATTTTTTTATGATCTGTCATTCTTGCCGAGCGAAGATCTGCCATAGATTTGTCAAACAACTCATATGCATTAAGTGCTTTTGCAGACCAGTTCTCGTAGTAATACTTCTCGTCCTTCTCATTAAGGGAGAGCATGTATGATGGCATTGCGCCATATTCAAGGCAACGGAGAAGAGCCTGGTCATAGTCCTCTACATTGTTTAAGTAAGTGCCAGTATACTCAACAACGCCACGAAGAATCATTTGTACAAATGGAGTTGCCTCATAGTGATCATTCTCTTCATACGATGTAAATATTGGAAGACCAGAAACGATATTTGCATTCTTTAAAGTGTAGAGGTTACCGTGGTCAACCATAAGATTCTTATTAGTTGAAAGAGTAATTGACTGTGAGAAAATTCCCTCAGCAAACTCCTGTCGTCCTGTAGATGACGATGAAGAAAGTTCACTGCCAGCATCGCCAATACAGTATCCTTCAAAGCCAAGTTTCTTTGCATTTTTCATGAAAGAAACAACATTTGAAGCAAGTTTATTTGTTGTTGCAACATTTGAATCAAAGAAGTTAACAGTTGGATAAAAACCAAATCCTTGAGACGAGAGATATGCACGAAGGGATTCAAGTTCTTCACTTTTTCCCATCTTTGACTGAACTTTATAAGACTTAATGATATTGTCATAGCGAAGATTAATATCATTGATACCCTTCGCCTTGAGAATTGAAATCAAGTCCTCTGTATTCTCAAACTTGTTATCTTTATCTGCATTTACAGTAATATTTACAGGAAGGCTGTCCTCAGCCGAAATTATACGGGTTGATAACATGCCGTCACGGGTAAGCTGTTCACGACACATAGATGCAAGTGTAGAACAGGTTGCAGCCGAGCCGGAAATAAACTTATAAGAGAGAGATAAGTTCTCATTTGTTGGATATGAGAATGAGGCTCCGACAGTGTTCAAAGCACCTGTCTCTGCTTTGATTTTAGATATGGCGTCGCCGCCTGTAACAATACCGGCAAAGGCGCTGCTACCAGCTTTAAGGCCAAATGCGCCGATAACTGCAGGATGCAAGTTATCCTCAGTTTTTAAAGGATCACTGCCATATGTATCAAGCACATATGATGTTTCACCAGCTCCCGAAAGATCAATCATAGCACCAGGGCCATCAGGGATGACGATGAAATCCTCCCCCTCTGGGCTTGATACTGCACCAAATGTTGGAAGAATCTCAACGTTTATAATTGTCCAACCGGAGTTTACTCCAATTTTTGATGCGTCGACCGATGCGACAAAGACACCATCAACAAGTTTAAGTGTCAAAGTTACAGGGATACTAAAAGTTGGATTAGTTGCTTTATCGCTGAAAGTATATTCAATACTTATAGCAGAATCAGATGCAACACACTTAGCATTACCAAAAGCTACAGCATTATCCTGTGAATTAAGTTTGTACCACTTGCTACCATCAGTTACTTCAAGATTCAGCATAGAACCCTTTGAGTTCTCTGAGGTTGGAAGTGCATACCATATTTTGCCTGTTGTATCTTTTGCGGCGATGGCGCTGTTCTTCTCATCAATGAGAAGCTCATAAAGGCCGGATTTCATGGCCGTACTGTAATCCTCGGGAATTGCAGTATGGAATCCGGCACCCATGGCAGTCGCCGCAACAACTTTAAGGCCTTCCTCTGTGAAGTGTGAACTACAACCAGCGAAGCTAAGTACCAAAGCCACACAGAGGATAATACTAATAATTCTTTTCATATTATTCCTTTTCGTTATCCATATTTGCATAACGCTTAATTTTCATAGTTGTAGTTTTGATAAATTCATTATCACGGAGTGTAACCTTTTTGATGTTTTTGTAATTTGGAAGTTTCTTGTTAAGTTCCTTAATCATATCATCAAAGAGTTTTTCAAGTTCAATACCTGTTGGGACATCCTTGCCCTTCTCCTGATACTTCTTCTTGATAGCATCAAAATCAGGGAAAATCTTTGCCTCAACGATAGTGTCATCCTCCTCCTCATTTTCAAAGCCAACTACCATTGACTCTGCAACGAGAGGATTATTATTGAGGTGATATTCAAGCTCTTCTGGATAGATATTCTTACCATTCTTTGTAACAATAACGTTCTTGATGCGACCGTGAATACGAAGAATGCCTTCTGAATCCATAGAACCAAGGTCACCTGTATGGAGATATCCAAATTCGTCGATAGTCTCCTTAGTCAATGCCTCATCCTTATAGTAACCAAGCATTACATTTGGACCCTTAACACAAATCTCACCAATGCCGTTTGAGTCCTCATTGATAATCTTAACGTCAACACCTGGAATTGGCTTACCAACTGAATCGGTTGTAAAGAGAGCATCGTGATTACAAGCAATGAGTGGTGCACACTCTGTCATACCATAACCGATATATGAATCAACACCGAAAGTCTTAAAGTCCTTAACAGGCTGTGGAGGTACAGCAGCACCACCTACAACGAAAAGACGAAGTCTACCACCGAAGTTCTTTGTGATTTCCTCAAAGATTCGGTCATTCATATTAATACCAACTGCATTTGTAGCCTCAGCAACGAGCTTACCAAATGTAAGTTTAAGTTTACCGCCCTTCTTTTCAGAAACAGCTGACATAATCTTAAGCCAGAATTTTTCCATCATAAGTGGAACACATACAAAGATTGTTGGTTTGATTTCCTGAAGGTTCTTCATAAGGTGAAGAAGGCTATCATTAAAAGCAATGCAGCAACCTGTATAGAGAGGAATCAAAATGCCTTCTGTCATTTCCATAGTGTGATGGCATGGGCAAACTGAGAGATACTGGTCACCAGGGCCACACTTTGCAACGGAACAGTTACTTGTTACAGCAAAGCAAATATTTCCCTGTGTGAGCATAACGCCCTTTGTAAGACCAGAAGTACCCGATGTGAAGCTGAGCACGCTCATCTTGTTAGGATCCGCATCGATAGCAGAATATGTAGCAACGCATTCAGATCCAGCAGTTACTAATGTACGGCCTCTCTCCAAAACGTCAGAGAACATCATAAAATCATCACTTGGTTCTTTGGCATCGAGTACAACAAAAGTAATCTCGTGAGAGAGTTCATTCTTATGCTCAATAATCTTCTTATAAGCCTTTGTATCAAGGAAGAAAATATCAGTCTCCGAAACCTCAAGAATAGTATTGATATCCTCAAAGTAGAGTTCCTTATCGATAGGAACTGTACATCCACCACCGATTTGAACCGCAAGATATGTCATAACCCAATTGTATGAGTTAAGACCCATAATAGCCACCTGCTTACCAAGCCAACCGAGGTCTGTAATAGCAGCGCCTAAAGCGTAAATATCTTCTTTGAATGAAATATAGTTAATGTCGTAAAGAGAACCATCAGAATTACGGAGTTTAAAAGCTGGTTCATTACCGTAAAGCTTTACTGAATTTTCAATGAGTTCTTTAAAGTTCTTAACCTGTGGAACATCATAAAGTGCTTTATTTGTATTCATAATTTTCTCCCCTATTTCTTTGCCCAAGGATTTGCTTTGTCAGGATCCGTAGGGTCCCAACCTTTGTTTCTATTGTTAGTATCAATTTTAACTGTCTCAGGTTTACCAAGTGGTCCCGGTGTCTCACTATCGTAGATGAATACCATGGTCTTCCACTCAATATTATCGTAGATCCATTTAGCATCCGCTGCAGCGAGTCTTACGCATCCAAGTGAAGCCGCAGTTCCAAGTTTGTTGAACTCGTCGTACTCAAGTGATCCCTTGTCCTTTGCTGTGTATGGTACTGAGTGAAACCAAATCTGATCATTGATATGAAGTGTGTACTGAGCATATGAGCCGTCGACCATCTTAAGCCACTCATACTTTTCAGATGTGGTATAAGTTCCAAGAGGAGTTTCGTGACCTTCCTTACCACAAGAGCAAGTGAAAGCTTTGACTGCTTCAGTAAAGAAGCCCTCTGAATCTTTAGCATAAACAGTAACAACATTTTCTTTTCTATTTACGCCTACACAGTACTTATGATTTGATGCATATGAGCTGTCCGTATCAAATGCAATATCACGCTCATAAGTAACTGGTTCAGTTGTACCATCTGTTGTCATAGATGATTCTGTCTTTGAGGACGTATCCTCTTTCTTATCTTTCTTCTTATCCGAAGAAAAGCAACTTTTAAGAATAAGTGCAAAAATAAGTACAAAGATAAAGAGAACCACAATAGTCGTGACACGACGTCTACGCATCATCTCTTGATGTCTATTCCTGTACTTATTCTTATTTGTGTTTCTTGTGTACTTAGCCATTTAATCTCTCCTCATAAGTCTTGAGCATATACTGTGCGGCTTTATAAATATCACCACAGCCAAGAGTAATAATAAGATCGCCTGGTTCGGCTTTTGACATTACATAATCTGCAACTTCCTTTTGTGTTTCAAACCAAACACTACCTGGAATAAGTTCAGCAAGTTGAGATGTATAAACGCCATCTGTATTTATTTCACGTGAACCCATAATCTCAGTCATTACACAGTGGTCAGGGATTGACAGTGCCTCTGCGAATGCTTTCATATGAGTTTTCGTTCTTGAATATGTAAATGGTTGGAATACAGCCCAAACGTGGTTGAATTGCATACGCATTACAGTATTCAAAGTTGCAAAAAGTTCTGTTGGATGATGTGCATAATCATCAGCTATAGTTATGCCACCTATTTCACCCAAAATTTCATAACGTCTGCCTGCTCCCTTGAAGTTTCCAATAGTAGCAGAAATCTGTTCCATAGTAATACCATTTTCCAAAGCTACAGCAATAGCAGACAGAGAGTTGATTACAGAGTGCATACCTGGGAATCCCAATGCAACATGTCCGATTTTATCTCCACGATAAATAACATCAAATTCAGGATAAGCTCCTCGAACAAAAGTGATATTTGCAGCAGTGTAATCATTAGAACTATCAAAGCCAAAAGAAATAAACTTCTTACCAGAAGTATTTGTCATATTCTTAATAGCAGTGAGAGTGTTTTCATCATCACCGTTATAAACAACAAGATTTGTTGTCATGTCAGCAAATTTAGTGAAAGAACGAATGCTGTTTTCGATAGTACCAAAATACTCCATATGGTCATTATCGATGTTTAAGATAATGCAAGTGTCCGGTGAAAGTTCAAGGAATGTATCTTTAAACTCACACGCCTCACAGACCATAGTGTCAGATTTACCAGATCTGCCGTGGCTATCAATTAAAGGAAGTATGCCACCGATTACAAGTGTAGGATCCTTGCCGTTTTCAAGTAAGAGTTGTGAAAGAAGTGATGTGGTTGATGTTTTGCCATGTGTACCACACACACCGATACAGTTGTTAAACATACGAGAGATAGCACCAAAGAGTACCGCTCTCTCAACACAAGGAACTTCACCGTTCATAGCTGCACTAAGTTCTGGGTTGCCTGGTAAGATAGCGTTTGTATAAACAATAAGTTCAGGATTAAACTTTGTGAGATTTTCAGGAACTTGTTCCATAGCAATCTCTGCACCTAAATCTCTAAGTTTATTTATGTTATCACCAGGGTTGTTATCAGAGCCTGTCAGAGCGTATCCATTAGCGATAAGAATTTCTGCTAAGGGACACATGCCCGAGCCACCAATTCCTATAAAGTGAATTCTCTTAATGCTTTTGAGCAAGCTGTCAATATTCATGAATTGCCTCCATAATAGACAAATTGTGTACAATTTATTATATCTATAAAAAATAATACCTTTTATAGACTAGAAGAGTATACAACACAATATCAATAAAATAAACGACAAATTGTGTACAATTCAAAAATATTTGTCTGCGATGTCCCATTAATAACTCGCACAGCGCTAACAAATGTGTTAAAATATAAACGGTGTTTTATTATGTTTAATTTAATTGTGGGCCGTGCTGGCTCTGGAAAAACAGAATATGTCAGAAAAATACTTGGTGACAAAGCAAAAGCGGGCAACGAAAAGCTCCTTTATATTGTACCCGAGCAGTTTTCGTATACTTGTGAGCGCGCTTTGCTCTTAGAGCACGGCCCACAGGTAGCAAACCGTATAGAAGTACTGAGTTTCACTCGTCTCGTCGACTACGTAAACCGCGCTATTGGCGGTTTACCAACTTCCTATGCCGACGACAAAGCGAAACTCATTTTAATGCTTAAAACTTTACATGAGCTCGATGGTGAACTCGAGTTTTATAAGCATCATACAAACAGTACCTCTCTCGCCCAGCAGCTTCTCTATCTCACAACAGAATTCTATATGCAACAGGTAACACCTGATATGCTTGACGCTGCCGCAGAGAAAATTCAAATTAAAGAAAAAATCCTTGAACTCTCAAAAATATATAGAAACTATGACTCAATTTTGAGAGAGAGATTCACCAACGACAACACCATCCTTGATGAATTGGCAAGCCTTACAAGAGAGACAAACTTCTTTGAGGGTTACACCGTAGCAATCGACGCATTTAAAGGCTTTACGGCCCAAGAACTCCAAATTATAGAGATCATTATTAAGCAGGCAAATGATGTGTTCTTGACCCTCTGTCTCGACCCAACTGATAAGGACCTTGACACATCGATGATCTTTGAATCTGTAGAGGACACCAAAGCAAGACTTGAGAGAATCGCGACACCAAATATCATAAAAATGTCATCATCTCTCCGTTTCAAAAATGATGATCTTCTCCACTTGGAAAAGAATATTTTTGAAGCCGAGGTTACACCTCTTACAGAATATCCAAAAAACATCACGCTCTGTACAGCAGACAACAAACGTGCCGAGTGTAACTTCATCGCTGCAACCATTAGAAAACTTATCAGAACTGAGGACTTAAAACTTTCTGATATCGCTATAATTGTCCGAGATGAGACCGAGTATAATCGCGAACTTGTATCAGCCTTTAACAGGTATGATATTCCAGTTTATGAGGACGTTCGTCAGCCAATTACGAATCAACCTGTAATTGCCCTTATCAGAAGCGTTCTTCGCATACTTGTAAACGGATTTACAACTGAAAATATCTTAAATTATCTCAAAACAGGCCTCTCTCCCATCTCACTTGATGACATCTCAGAACTTGAAAATTATGCCCTGATTTGGAACATCAAAGGCGATATTTGGAGAAAAGGATTTTTAAAAGAAAACAGCCCTCTCGGACTCAAGGAACCAAGAAATGAAAAAGAGGCTGAGGCCGCTGAAGAAGCCTTCTTAAATCTTGAAGATTTGAGAAAGCAAGTTATCACTCCTCTCTTAAAACTTGAGAGAGAGTTCAAAGATGATACCAACGCTTTCAAAGCAGCGAATTCACTCTACAATTTCCTCATTGAAACAGGCACAGGAATTCGCCTTAAAGACTCCGCAAAATCCCTTAGTGATAACGATTTTGCCGCTCTTGCCGAGGAGCAAGATAGAGTTTGGGATATCCTCATGGATATCCTTGATAAGATAGCAACTGTCTATGGTGAAAACCGTATAAAACCAAAAACTTTCCTTGAACTTTTTGATGCCGTGGTTAGTATTTCAACTCTCGGTTCAATACCTCACGGACTCGACGAAGTAATCATCGGTTCAGCCGATCGTATAAGACCGGATTCTCCAAAAGTTGTATTTGTTGCAGGCTGTGCTGAAGGCATATTCCCAAGGACTATTTCATCCTCGGGACTTCTCTCAAATGCAGAGCGCAGATTGCTCGAAGAAAGCGCCAACATCTCTCTCTCCCCACCTGTTGATAAGCAGGCGGCCGAAGAGCGCTTTATCGCTTATACTGCGTTATCTGCAGCCTCTGAGAAGGTATACATCTCCTACCCTCGCGACGACAAAAAGCCATCAATTATTTACAACGCAGTAAAGAATTTATATGCTGACGGAATGCCTGAATTCATCCTCTCCGAGCAGGAGTGTGACTACCTTGCAGAGACAGAGTATTCAACCTTCCTCTCATATGCCGAATCAATTCCAAAAGCTTCAAACGAAAACCAAGAGAAGATAAATGCGCTCCGAGAGATAGCATCAAAAAAATACGGTGATAAAGTTGAGGCTATTGATCAAATAATTGAAAATAGGCCAAAACAGATTCAAAACGCAAAAATCGCGGAGAGGCTCTTCGGCAAAAATATTGGTCTCTCTGCATCTCGTACCGAAACTTTCTACAAATGCAAGTTCAAATATTTTTGCCAGTACGGTCTCGGAGCCTATCCGCGCGAAAAAGCCGAAATCACTCCAGCTATCAGTGGTACAGTAATCCACTATGTACTTGAAAATATTATTAAAGAAAAAGGTAAAGAAAACCTTATAAAATCAAGCAGAGACGAACGTGAAGAAGCCGTCGGTAGATGGCTTGAAGAATACATGAATGTCTTCTTCAAGGGCACTGAGGGAAAGACTGCACGCTTCCTTTATCTCTATAACAGACTAAAAGTCCACCTTCTTGACATCGTCGACAGACTCTGTGAGGAATTCTCACTCACCGACTTTGAGCCTTGTGATTTTGAACTTCCACTCAGTGACAAAGAAGGCATAAAGCCATACCATATTGACCTTGGCGACGAAGGTGGAAGTATCGACATCTACGGAAGCGTAGACCGTGTAGATAAATATGAAAAAGACGGAGTTACTTACATCCGTGTAATCGACTACAAATCCGGAGGTAAAGAGTTCAAACTTTCGGAGATCCTTCACGGACTCAACATGCAGATGCTCATCTACCTTTTCGCCATCGAAGAGAACGGAAGAGATTATTATGGCGGTAATATTGAATCTACCGGCATCCTCTACTATCCTGCACTTCGCGCAACTATTGCTGCAAATAGAAAAGATCAGGATATACTTGCTGAAAAACGTAAGAAAGATAAAGAGAGCGGTATGATACGCGGCGATGATTTTATCCTCGAGGCAATGGAGCACGGCCAACAAGGCATCTTCATTCCAATGAACGAAGACTCTGTTGTTTCTCTTGCAGGTCTCGGTAAGATTAAAGAGACTGTAGAAGAGGAAATTAGACAACTTGGCCTTGAACTCCACAAAGGTAATATCGAAGTTCAACCAGTTTACAAATCATCTTATGACAATGCTTGTGCATTTTGTGATTATCATGCAATCTGCGGTTTTGAACAGGGTGACCCTATCACAGAGATAAAGAACAAGAAGAACAAAGAAATTTTAGAGGAATTATCAAATGGCTGATAAACTCACAGAAAACCAAAAACTTGCCATTAATACAAGTGGTAAAACCATAATCGTCAGCGCTGCTGCCGGTTCTGGTAAGACATCTGTTCTTATCGAGAGAATCATCACAAAAATCACAGATTTAGATCACCCTTGCGATGTCGATAAATTGCTAATCGTAACCTTTACTCGTGCTGCGACAGCTGAGATTAGAGAGCGTCTTTTCACTGCTGTTTCAGCATCCTTAAAGGAACTTTTAAAGAATAAAGATGATAAGGATTTCAAGAAAAAATTCGACCACTTAAAGCGCCAGCAGATGCTTATTCCTAGCGCAAATATCTATACCATTGACGCTTTTTGTCAAAACCTTGTACGTGAAAACTTTGAAACTTTAGGCCTCGCTCCAGATTTCACTCTCATAGATGAATCAGGGGCTCAAGAGCTCTTAAAACAAGCACTCGAGGAGATTCTTGAAACCTATTATTCAAGCAAGGATAAAGATTTTGAAAATCTTGTAGAGCTCTTCATATCAGGCAAAAATGACAAAGCCATTGAGGATACCATTCTTAAGATTTACAACTTCTCAAGAGCCTTTGCTGAACCAAGGCAGATCCTTGAAACATCTCTACAGGAGTATAAAAATGACTTCTCGTATGAGACATCCGATTACTTTAAAATAATCAAAGTTTCTGCTATTGATCTTCTCACATATAATTTGTCAAAGCTTAACAGCGCAGTAATTCAAATAGATAAATTAAATCCTCTTTATGCTACTCACCCAAACTACATTGAAGTGACAAGTCTCATCTCATATACAGAGGAACTAATTGAAAAAATCTTCAAAAACGATGTTGATAATATAGAACTTTTCACTTTTAGCACTTGGAGTAGAAAGAGCAAAGGTTTTGCCCTTGATGAAAATCCATACCTTTATAAAAACTTAAAGAAGGCAAGGGACGACTTAAAGAAGGACATCCTCGCTCTCCCTTCACTCTTCTGTGAAAACGAGCAGGAAGTGCATGACGATATCAAAACAATTCTCCCTGCCCTCACTCTTCTTATTAAAATCGTATTTGAACTCGACGAGAGATTCATGGAATTGAAACTCGGCCAATCAACACTCGACTTTGCAGATGTAGAGCACTATGCCTACGAGCTTCTCCAATATCACGATTTCAAGCCTATTCAATATGAAGAGATATTAATTGACGAGTATCAGGACACCAACGATCTTCAAGATACCATCTTTAGAAAGCTCTCAAAAAATGAAGAGAATCTTTTCATGGTTGGCGATATCAAACAGAGTATCTACGGCTTCCGTAATGCCATGCCTGAAATCTTCAACCGAAAGAAAAATGAATTCTATACAATAAATCTCAGTGACAACTTTAGAAGTCGCAAAGGCATACTTGCCTATATCAACTTCGTCTTTGACCAACTCATGTCAAAAACACTTGGCGATGTAGACTACGACGAAAATGAGCGTCTTAATTTCAACGAGGACAACAATAAATTCAAAGGCAAAGACAAAGAAGTTACTGAGCCAGAGACTGAACTTCATGTATTTAGTCTCGAAAAAGATGCCGACAATGTCGAGCAGGAGGCCAATTTTGCAGCCGACTATATTTTTGATAAGATCAACAACTGCGGCGCAAAATACTCTGATTTTGCTATTCTCATGCAAAAGACCAGTGATGTTGCACCGAAAGTTGAACGTATTTTAAAGGAAAGAGGTATACCAGTATATTCGGAAACTGGTTCTACTTTCCTTGAAACTGCTGACGTTATGATTGTGACATCGTTCCTCAAGTGCATAAATAATCCAACACTTGATATCCCTCTTCTTGCAGTCCTGATGTCACCTATTTACTCATTCACACCAGATGAGATTGCAAACATCAAGATTAAAAGTAAACAAAAAACGTTCTTTGCTAAACTTCAAGACTTAAAGGACGAAGATGCAAAGATTTCAAAATTTTTAAATGATCTCAGCAAATATAGACAACTCAGCATCTCGCTTCCAGCAGGTGAACTTGTCCGTAAGATATACGAGGATACAAGCTTTGCTCAAATCGTTGGGGCCATGCCAAATGGTTCACAGCGAATTGCAAACCTTCTTCTCTTCCTCGACTATGCCGATAGTTTTGACCAAACAAATTCATTCGGCATCTCATCATTCATCCGTTACCTTGAGAGTATAGAAGAGAACAATGGAGAACTTCAAACCGCTTCTCTCTCCTCAGGTACAGATAATGTTGTAAGAATTATGAGCATTCATAAGAGTAAAGGACTTCAGTTCAAATACTGTTTCCTTTTGAATACTCGACACGAATTCAACACAAATGACTTAAATGAGAGTGTTCTTTTTGACTCCGATTATGGTCTTGGCATAAAGGGACGAAATAGAAATACGGGTTCAACATACCCTACTCTCATGTATGTTGCTATACGTCTTGCAAAGAAGCAAAAACTCTACTCGGAATTTTTAAGAGTTCTCTATGTTGCGCTTACAAGAGCCGAAGAAAAGCTTGTAATTGTAGGCTCAGTTAAAAAAGATAACTACTTTGATAAATTTGCTCTGTCAAGCGATGAAACAAAAATTCATTACTCTGAGCTACTATCAAAGAAGAACTTCTTTGACTGGTTAATCCTCGCAACCATAAGACACCCTGCTGCAAAGCCGCTTCGCGACCTCACAGATACCCCAATCGGAGTACTCCCTAGCGACTTTGACTTAATCTGTGAGGTTCACCAACCTGGTGAACAGCAGCAGGTAGAACTTGCACCAAGGAGCAAAGAAGTTGATAAGGATCTCCTTACCGAGCTTCAAAACAGAATAAGTTTTGAATACAAATATCTTCCTCTTAGCAAAGTGTCCACAAAGCTTGCAGCATCAAAAGTTAATAAGGACATCTATGATGATGAATTCTTTGCAACATCAAAGCCAAACTTCCTAAATGATGATTATTTCACCCCAGCTCAGCGCGGTACATGTCTCCACAAATTTATGCAGTATTTCAACACTGAAAAAGATCTTGATGAAGAGATAGAACGCATTAAAAATAAAAAGTTCCTCACAACTGAGGAACTTGAAATAATCGATTTTGAAAAAGTTAAAGGTTTCTTAAAATCCGACATATATAATCGTATTAAAAATAGTCCTAAAGTCTACAAAGAAAAGAAATTCTCTGTTCTAATTCCTGCACTTGAAAATGAATTTGAGGATGAAAAAATTCTTATTCAGGGTATTGCAGACTTAGTATTTGAAGAGGATAATGAACTTGTAATAGTAGACTATAAGACTGACCGAACAAAGAACGAAGAAGTGTTAAAAGAGAGACACACACCTCAGCTTCGCATATATGCAGATGCTTTGGAAAAAGTTCTTGGAAAACCTGTCAAATCAGCTTATCTCTACGCTTTTAGTTTGGACAAAGAAATAAAGTTAATATAAAGGAGATAACGTCATGAGTATTCAGCATGAAATTACAAAAAAGACTGACTTACTTGATGAAAAAGGCTATGTTCTCGAACCAGGTTGGGCTCGTCACAACGACCTATTCACCTATAATCGTGAGAACATCTCTGCAAACAAATTCAGAATCAAAGAGTGGGACTTCTATCAGATCTGCGATGGAAGGTACATGACACAATTCACAATAGCGAACGTTTCACTCGCAGAGGCAGGTTGTGTAACAATCACAGATATCACAAACGGACATATTGTTCTCTGTGCTGCACTCCTCCACCCTTACACTGTTAAGACATATCAACTCCCACGTTCTTCAAGTGAAAAGTATGAAGTTGACCGTAACTATGGCATTTTCACCATGAATGAATCATATGACGGAAAGCACACCCGTCACCTTGTTGCTGAAGGTAGAGCAATTTGGCCTCTTGGTTTCAAATTCAAACTCGATTACACTCTTGAAGATCCAATTGAGCAGGAATCAATCTCCATCGTAACTCCTTGGACTCTTCGCGATAAGAAAGGTTCAAACCACTACAAGGATCATTTCTTCTACACAAATAAGATCAACTGCATCCCAGTTACTGGCTATGCAAAAATCGGTTGGAAGAAGCTTGAATTCACACCAGACAAAACATTTGCAGTACTCGACTGGGCCCGCGGCGTAATGGCTCACAAGATGCACTGGTTCTGGTCAAACGGTACAGTAAACTTAGGCGACAAACTCCTCGGTTGGGAAGTTACATACGATATCGCAGATGACTCAAGAGCTGCTGAAACTTGTATCTTCTATGACGGAAAAGCACATAAGCTTGGCAATGTAGAAATCACCTACGATGAGAAACATCCAAAGGACAATCCTTGGCATTTCCATGAAGAAAACGGACGCTTCGAAATGACAATGGTTCCAACCTTTGATAATTCAATGTGGCTTGAATTAGGTATTGCCGGTGCAAAGAACCATCAATGTCACGGAAAATGGTCTGGTACTCTCACCCTTGATGACGGTACAGTAATCACTCTCAAAGACGAATACGCCTTCTGTGAGACAGTAACACTTAAATGGTAAATAATTTTAGGAGGATTCATAATGATTTGTACAAATTGCGGAGCCGTTTTAGATGACGGCGTTAAATTCTGCACTCAATGCGGAACAAAACTCAGTGATGCCCCAGTTCCAACAGCAAAACCAAAGCAAAAACTCAAGTATGAATTGATAGGCAGAACAGTTCCTGCAGTTGAAGTTTCACTTAATGCTGGTGACTCTGTATACACGCAGAGTGGCGGTATGGTATGGCAGACTGAAGGTATTTCTATGACCACTAACACAAAGGGTGGTCTTATGAAGGGCCTTGGCCGTATGTTTGCTGGTGAATCTTTATTTATGGCAACATACACATCTACAAAAGATGGTGCAAAAGTCGCATTTGGTTCAACTGTTCCAGGTGCAATCGTTCCTATTGACCTTACTGGAACTAATGGTATCATCGCTCAGAAAAGAGCTTTCCTTTGCGGAGAGAATAGCATTGATGTTAGTATAGCATTTACAAAGCGTTTCACAGCTGGTCTCTTCGGCGGTGAAGGATTTATTCTTCAAGACATCAAAGGTGACGGATATGTGTTCCTTGAAATCGACGGTGACCAAATTGTAAAAGATCTTGCACCAGGCGAAGTGCTTAAGGTTGATACTGGTAACGTAGTTTGTTTTGAAAAAACTGTTAGTTATGAAGTTGAGACAGTTAAGGGCTTTAGCAACATCTTCTTTGGTGGTGAAGGTCTCTTCCTCACAAAGCTTACCGGTCCGGGTAAAGTCATTCTTCAAACACAAAACTTCAATGATTTTGCCGGCAGAATTATAGCTATGATGCCATCTGGCTCATAAAATAAATAAATAAGGAGAAACAATAATGATATCTATAACAATTTGGGTAATTGCGGCACTTGAATTTATTCTTTTCTTATTAATGGGTAAAAACTATTTTGGAGACAAAAAGCCTTTCCTTCTTTGTGTGGCATTAATCACTTTTGGCCTTTTCTTTGATGCCTTTGGTATAAGCCTTGGTACGATTATGAAACCTGGCAAATTATTCAGCATCATGAGTAAATTCCGTTTTATCTTCCACGGTCTTTTAATTCCTCTTCTTTTCCCTATCTGCGCATATGCACTTAAATTTAAAAAGAAGGGTATGATAATTACTTGGGCAGTTACTGGTCTTTTGATGGCCGGAGGACTTGCTGAGGCCTTAGCAACTGACCTTGAACTGGTTGAATTAGCTGGAGTAAACAGAATGTCATCTGCTTCGACAACTCCTAAATGGGCAACTATGATAAGCCTTGGACTTTCATTTGGCACTGTTATTCCACTTATGATTTCCGGTATCATTGCTTGGATTAAGCAGAAAAAACCATCACTCTTCCTTGCTGGTTTCTTAATGTTTATCTTTGCTGCAATAGCGCCAGCCATTGGTCATCCAGAGCTCACATTCTTCATCACTATGTTTGGTGAACTCTTTATGGTCTTCTTCCTCTTTATCTATTCAAAGAAATCAGAAGATTAAAAATAAAAATCAAAAAGCCTGCCGTTTAATAGCGGCAGGCTTCTTTTATCATATCAAATCACCATGAGCAAAGTGCCGGCAGCAATGAGAAGGCAGCCGATGATGGACTTTGCCGTTAATTGTTCATGGAGAAGTGTGGCAGCGAGTATGATTGTAAATACAACGCTTAATTTATCGATCGGAACAACTTTAGATACATCTCCAATTTGAATAGCCTTATAATAACAGAGCCACGAAGCTCCCGTTGCAAGACCAGAGAGAATAAGGAAAATCCAGCTTTTCTTGTCCACAGCTGAAAGGCCTGGATTTGGATTTGTAATCAAGACCATAAACCAAGACATCGCAACAACGACAAGAGTTCTAATTGCTGTAGCTAAAGTTGAATCAACATTTTCAATTCCGACTTTTGCAAGGATACTTGTTAATGCAGCAAATACTGCACTGAGTACCGCCATAATTATCCACACATTAGTCACCTCTCTTTATATTTCGATTTTCAATTATACCACAATTATTGTATAATTAATGTGTTGTTTTTCAAGTTAGGAGTTGGTATTAATGGAAAACAGATATCCAGTAGTATTGTGCCATGGCATGTTTGGCTATGGACAGCAAGACATTGTTGAAAGAGTATTACCTTATTATGGACTTTGGAATACTCATATTAGGAAGACTTTTGATAAAGCAGGAGTTCATACTGTAGCTCCTTCTTTAGGTCCTTTCACTGGGGCTTGGGACAGAGCATGTGAATGCTATGCACAGTTAGTCGGCGGTACAGTTGACTACGGCAAGGTTCACTCAGAGAAGTATGGACATGCAAGGTACGGTAGAACATACAAGGCATTGTTGCCTGAGTGGGGCACTAAGGATAGCAAAGGTGACTTGATTAAGGCTGAGTTTATAGGCCATAGCTTTGGTGGCGCCACCGCAAGAATGTTGTTACAGTTGTTAGCTGACGGTTCTGAAGAAGAACGTCAGGGAACACCTGCTGGGGAGTTATCTCCTTTGTTCTCGGGTGGCAAGGGTGATTGGGTTCATTCAATTACTACGCTGGCTAGTCCACATAACGGATGTACTTTGGGTGAGAAGAGAACTGGTAAAGTGATGAAAGAAATCTGCATCTTGATATGTAGATTCTTTGGTGCACTTGATTACACCCCTCTTCAGTGCGTATATGATCTTCGCTTGGATCAGTGGGGAATAACTACTCCACCTCGCAAATTCAAGTTCGCACCTCAGGACGTTGGTCCTAAGGCAAGGAAGTATCTTAGTATGGATATTAATCATGACAACATCTTCTATGACTTGTCACGTAAGGGTGCTAAAGAGCTTAATAGTAGGTTGCCTATTAGGGATAACGTGTATTACTTCTCATATAGAGGACAGAGAACTAGAAAGGCTTTAGGCGGCCTTGTACAGGTTCCAGGACCTAAGTCCTTCCCTGTTCTTAATATCTTGGGATTCGCTATGGGTGTTAATAGACTTGGTGTTCCATCTAGGGCTTGGATGGCGAACGACCTAGTTATTAATACAGTGTCTGGTACTGCACCAGACAACTGCCCTTCAGTGGACGTTCGCAAGGTTAAGTCTTATTCACCAGGCATCTGGCATGTAATGCCACTTGAGATTAAGGACCATATGTCATACCTTGGATGGAAAGAAGATAAAGCTGAGTTTTTGAAGTTCTTTACTGATATTTATGACAGAGTAAGTAAATTAGATTAAAAGAAAAAGCGCTCCTTGCGGGGCGCTTTCCCTTTAATTTCTCGTTTGGGGGTTAGAGAAATAGGATTTTTGCAATCAGTTTGATCGCTAGGGAGATTATAATAAAAGCAAGCCAAAACTTGATAGTAAGCTTAATTGCTACGACAAAGAAATCGAAGAAAGCTATTACCAAAGCTATTCCAATTACTGTCCAAAGAAATCCCATGTTAGTTGTCTACCTCCTGGTAGTTTTTTGGCGGCTGTGCCATTTTGAAGTTAAGAATTGTTGTGATGATTGTTGTTAAGAGGTATCCGATATCGTCTACCTGAAGGCCTGTCATAAGATCAACTGGGCTTACAAAGAGGATTGCTGAGAGGATTGCGAGGATACCGTACATTTTTCTTTTGTTGTTATAATCGTTATTCATTGTTTTGTCTCCTTTTCATTTTGACTTCTACGCCGATTTTTTCACTGTATTCTTTTTGTCTTTCTATTTTTTCTTTGAGTCTTATGAGTTCTACTCTCTGTTTAGGGGTCATCTTATCACCCCTCAAATACTACTTCGTACTCAAAGCTTGTAAGAACTTCTTTTATAAGTTGCTCTGCGTTTTCTCTTGCCTTTGTTTTGATTTCATCCTGGTTGATTGCCTTATCAAGTTCTTGATTCTCAATCAACTTGATACGATTTGAAACTGTGCCCGCACCAATCGGATTGATTGCTTTGCTTATAAAGCTTGTCTTTTCTGTGATTTTCAAGTTCTTATTATCAACACCACTCTGAATAATCTTTGCTTCTGGAAGCTTTACAGTAATCTCTTTATTCTCGTTATCTACTGTTACTTCTACTTCCTCAAAATCGTATCCAGCTTTTACTGTACCTTTGTATGCGATATTGATTTGATATGTTGAACCAGGAAGTTTTACACCGATTTTCTCTTTGTGGCTATTGATCTCATCTGTGCCCTCATATTTAAGTTCATATGTTGAAATCTCACCGATTTCCTGAAGTTCGTGTTTAACTTCTACATTTGTAACATTTACTATTTCTTTTGTGCTTGCTGCTGAGACAATTGCAGTTGCAAGATCCTTTGTATTATCAGCAACTTCATCTGCTACATCCATTGCTGCGTTTGCCCTATATTTAATAACTCCGCAGGTTGCAACTGCTACCATTGTTATGCTTAAGATGATTGTAAGTATTTTTCTCATTTTTATCTCCTCCTTACGACTACATTATGTGCCTTTTAGATGCTTTTCTCTACGTAATCGATGGCGAGATAGGAAATCTATTCCGTAAAAAATAGCGAAATAGATTTATTTGTGTTATTATAATTACATATTTATTATTAACGGAGGCACAAAATGGGCAGAATGTCAGTTAAGGATGATAAGACTGTATATCAATTAGCTAGAGAGGAACTTGATCTTTCAAGAGAAAAAGCCAGCGAGCTTATCGGCGTTTCCCCTAGCACACTTGAGAAGCTTGAAAACGGTGATACAAGAATTCAGCCTGATCATGTCAACGCCATGTCAGATGCATACAAAAAAGCTGAACTTCGCAACTACTACTGCTCTCATGAATGCCCTATCGGAATAAGAGATGTGCCAGAACTTGAAGTTAAAGACCTCGCCCGTGTTGCACTTGAGGTAAGTGTCGCTCTCGATAATATAAAATCACAGGAAGAGAGACTCCGTGCCATCTGCGTTGACGATGTTATCAGCGACACCGAGCAAAAAGAAATAAGTAAGATTCTCGATGATCTTGATAAATTATCAACTGCAATTGATTCATTAAAAATTGCAGTTGAAAATATGAAATAAAAATAAGACCGCCAGCGGCGGTCTTTACTTATGATATTTTTCTTTTAATCATCAAAAAGCATATCAAGTATCTCAAGTTCATCCACAAAGTCGAGATCCTCTTCAAAGAGAGGTTCGTCAAAAAGGTGCTCTACGTTTCCGTCTTCATCTTCAATTGGTTCAAGAATCTTATCAAAAAGTCCCATAAGCGTACCTCCTCTTATCTTTGAATAAAATATAACACCATAAGTAGAACTTGTACAGTAGACATTATTGGAACTGTTAAAGTGAACTTTTTATGTTTTGTTTTATGGTGGAAGGCGGACATGCCGAGGAGGGCGCCGAGGCCTCCGCCGATGGCGGCGAAGCCGAGTAAAGTGGCCTCCGGTATACGCCAAGCATGGCGCTTCGCCTTCCACTTATCAATACCATAAAGAGAAAACGTAATGATATTAATAAGTATATAGAAAATAATAATAGTCTTTTCCATATCAGTTCATCATGCCTTGAAGCATAGAGAGAAGTTCAAGGTCCTCCGGTTTAACTTTTATTGTTGATTTGACATTCTGCCCATCTGGATATGTGACAGTAATATTTATCTCAGAATCAACTGGAAGGCCTTTTGTCTTTATATAATTTAAAAACTGTGGGAACTTTGGATGATTTGTTTTAAAAGTATCCCACGCCTGTTTGCCCCTCATAAGCACTGATAAATCCATACTTTCTTACTCCTAACTTTTATACAGTTATATCTGCTGTTTTAAGTGGTACAGCTTTCTTTAAATCCTCATATTTTAGTTCAACCTGATATCCAATTTTTCCAGCAGAAATAAATATTGTATTATCTATAGCAGTCTCGTCAATTACAGTTTTAAATTGCTTTTTCATGCCGATTGGAGAACAACCTCCATGAACATATCCCGTAAGCGGAAGCAATTCGTCCTGCTTTATCATGCTGACTGATTTTTCATCTACTGCTTTTGCAGCCTTTTTCAAATCAAGTGTCTTATCAACTGGAACTATGAAAACATAATGTGCCTTTGATGCAGCAACTGTAACTAAAGTTTTAAAGCATCTCTTTGGATCTTCGCCGAGGTAATTCGCAACATCAACACCGGATACAACCCCCTCATAGAAGTGCTCGGTGTATGGAATCTTTTTTTGATCCAAGACACGCATTACATTTGTTTTGTTTTCTTTACTCATAAAATCACCGTATTTATTATACCATAGTGGATATGTTTGTGCTATAATCCAAAAAGGTGATCAAATGATAAAATTAATAAAAAAGGAATCAGTCTTCTTTATAGCAACTATACTTGCTATAATCTCCTGTTTCTTTGCAGTGCCATCAATTTCTTATATTGATTGGAAGACACTTGTTATTCTTCTAATAATGATGGTAATTGTTCAGTTTCTAAAAGCAATGGGGATTTTTGACCTGCTTGTAGGAAAGCTTCTATGCCATGTCAAAAGCGTCAGACAGCTCTACTTCATACTTGTTTTCTCCTGTTTTTTCTTTTCAATACTAATAACAAATGATATTGCACTTTTGACATTTGTACCATTTTGTATAGCAGCATTAAAAAAGGTAAAAAGAGAAGATTTGATTATCTTAACGGTAACCCTCCAATCAGTAGCGGCGAACCTTGGATGCATGATCCAGCCTTTTGGCGCGCCACATAATATTTATGCATTCTCAATTTCAGGTTTATCTGTTTTTGGCTTTATACATCTACTTCTACCCTACTGGGCACTTGCATTTGCAGTTTTATTAATCATCGGCTTCTTCATTCCTGCTTCAAGCATATCGGATGTGGGAGCTGCTGTAGAAGTGGACAGAAGAGACATATTAAAGAAAACTCTCACCGGAGTGGATTATTTCCTTCTTTTGACATTTATCGCCTTTTTCATCCTTATAGGCAATTTACAAGCTATCCCCTCCGTTTCCGCATTCTTTGAAAAGATAATTCTTGGAAAAGAATTGCTCTGCAGTATACTTGCATCACAGATTATTTCAAACGTTCCAGCTGCTATGATGATATCGGGCTTTAGTGATAATTACTCCGATATGATAATAGGTATAAATATCGGCGGACTCGGAACTTTGATTGCCTCTATGGCAAACTTGATTGCATACAAAATTTTCGCAAAAGAGTTCAACGATAAAAAAGGTAAATTCTTACTTGTTTTTACAGCAATAAACATTATCTTCTTATTCGTTCTACTCGGTTTACATTATATAATAGGTTAAAAAAAGTCCCTATCACGATGATAGGGGCTTAATTTTTAATTATTTTACATATTCCTCTTTGAAATAATAGCGAACACGAGATGGTTTTGAAGCGCCATATTGAATAGCATTCTTTGGGCAACGGTTAATGCAGGATGTGCACTGCGAGCAGTTGCCATTCCAAATAGGTTTACCATCTTTTAATGTAATGTTATCAAGTGGGCAGTTATTTACACAAGCACCGCAGGATGAACAATCATCATTAACGCTAAACTTCTTATCACTAGTTGCATACTTAATAAAAGATGGATGAATAACTTCAGTCATGAGACCTGGAAGCGGTCCTCTATCGACAACTTTAATAACCTCTTTATTATTAATGCTATTTGCGAAATCAAGAAGTTTTGGCTTTGCCTTCTTAAACTTCTCGATAGCCTTCTTTGGTGTATCACAGTCACCGCCTTGGATATAGTTGTTAGGAAGTGAAAGTGAGAGAATGGCATTAAGTTTACGTGAGGTGAGTTTCATAATCTGATCATCAACACGTCCACAGTTTGAACCACATGTTGCAACAGCATAGAAATATGTGTCCTCTGGGATTTCTAAAGTCTTTAAGAAATCCTCAACTGGGCCCGGTACACCCCAAGCATAAATTGGAAAAATAATTCCAAGTTTTTCATCATATTTTGCCTTAGTATCTTTTGTGATAAATTCAGCGGTATCGTTGGTGAGTACTGCAAGTTCCTTTGCAGCCCACTCGCTGTTACCTGTTCCCGAAAAATAATAAATCATTTTTTACCCTTCTTAATCAAGGAAGTCCTTAAGTTTCTTTGAGCGTGAAGGATGACGAAGCTTGCGAAGAGCCTTAGCCTCAATCTGACGAATACGCTCACGAGTTACATTGAACTCCTTACCTACTTCTTCAAGTGTTCTTGGGTGTCCATCCTCAAGACCGAAACGGAGTGAGAGAACCTTCTCCTCACGTGGAGTTAAGGTCTTAAGTACTTCAGCGAGCTGCTCCTTAAGGAGAAGCATTGATGCAGCGTCTGCAGGAGCGAGTGCATCATCATCTGGGATGAAGTCGCCAAGATGTGAATCTTCCTCTTCACCTATTGGTGTCTCAAGAGAAACTGGTTCCTGAGCAACGCGAAGAATCTCGCGAACCTTTTCTACAGGCATATCGAGTTCCTTTGCAATCTCTTCAGCTGTTGGATCACGGCCATTCTTATGAAGAAGAATTGAATTTGTCTTCTTAACTTTGTTGATAGTTTCAACCATATGTACTGGTATACGAATTGTTCTTGCCTGGTCAGCAATTGCTCTTGTAATAGCCTGGCGGATCCACCATGTAGCATATGTTGAGAACTTAAATCCTTTTGTAAAGTCGAACTTATCTACTGCCTTAATAAGTCCAAGGTTTCCTTCCTGGATAAGATCGAGAAAACTCATGCCACGGCCAACGTATCTCTTTGCAATAGATACAACAAGACGAAGGTTTGATTCAGCAAGTTTTTTCTTAGCTGCCTCATCACCCTCTGAGATACGAATAGCGAGGTCGATTTCCTCCTCAGGTGTCAAAAGTGGAACTCTACCGATTTCCTTTAAGTACACCTTTACTGGGTCATCCATTGCAGCATTCTTGTTTGAGTTGTCAACTGCACCAAGTTCTACTGCCTTTGGCATTTCAAGGTCGAAATTTAAAGACTCGAGAGCTGCATCGCCGAGGTCATCGATAATCTCGATACCATTTTGATCGAGAGTTTCATAGAGGTGATCAAGTTCCTCCATGTCCATATCTACTTCAACGATTGCTGCGTCAATGTCATTTGTTGAGAGTCTACCTTGTGCCTTACCCTTCTCAACAAGGGCGGTAATGACATTAAAACCTTTTTCTTCTGCCATGTTTACACATCCTTATTATTTTTGAATAGTTTCAAGAAATCCTCATCACTGAGTTCAACTACATCTTTAGTTTGTTGGGCTTTTTGGTTCTCCTCTTTGAGAGCTTTAATACTGTCCTTTACCTCATCCTCTGTGTTGGATATCAATGCCCCACTATGCTGTAGCTTAACGAGATGTCCCATCTCCTCATTAGAAAATTCAGATGAGAGATATATGAAGTCAAGTGATTGACCGGACTTTATTCTTTCAGAGAATACAATAAATGCATGTCTGTAAAAATCACTTGGAAATTCTTCCGGTGTCAACTGTAGTTCAACAATCTTTAAGAAATCTGGATTGTTCATGAGAGATGTAATTATAGTCTCCTCTGCTCGATGAGCACGAACCTTGTCATCAAAGCCTCGGCCAAGACTGCTGAAATCACTTTTCTTATTCCGCCTATTAAGGCGTCGTTCCGCGTCTTTGACCTGTGCCATTATGGCATCCTTTGATACTGACAATTCCTCAGATAGACGGGAGGTATAAATATCCTTCTCGATGGCGCCAAGTGGCGCTAAAATAGGCACGGCCTTGCGTAAGTATTTCAACCGTCCGTCATCTGTGGTTGTGTCGAGTCCCTCTTTGCATGTGAGGAGCTTATATTCAATTTCGTTCATCGCGCCGGAGAGAATTGTCTTCCAACGCTCTGGACCAAATTTTTTAATAACTTCATCAGGGTCTTTTGCACCTGAATACTTAAGTGGATGAATGCTAAGTGCGGTTTTATTCAACTTATCGATAGCACTTGTAAGTGCTTTTTGACCAGCCTCGTCACTGTCATAAGACAGGTAGACCTTCGAGCAGTAGTGCGAGATGAGTCGCACCTGTTCTTCGGTCAAAGCAGTACCGAGGCCCGCAACGGCATTTGTAAATCCCGCTTGGTGAAGCGCAATAACATCCATATATCCCTCGCAAAGAATCAAGCTATCCTCATTTGATGCCTTTGCGAAGTTCATAGCAAATAAGTTTTGACCCTTTTTATAAATCAAAGTATCGCTAGTATTTAGATACTTTGGTTTTGAGTCATCGAGGACTCTACCGCCAAAAGCAACGACATTTCCTCTTAAGTCAATGATTGGAGTGATAACTCTATTTTTAAAAGTTGGATAAAAGTTGGTCTTTTCATCCCTAACTGACTTTCTGCAGAGGTCGCCCTCAAATAATTCTTGCGCAGAATATCCCTTGCTACGCATATATGACATAAATGTGGTCCAATCATCCGGAGCATAACCTAGACCAAAATGTGTGATGGTCTGTGGTGTAAGACCTCGCCCGCTCCAATACTCAAGACCCTTTTGTCCTTTTGGTGAAAGCATGTATTGATGGAAGAAGCGTGCCGCATCTTTGTTCATCTCAATCATGCGTTTTCTCTTTTTTATAAGCGTGTCATCGTACTGCTCAGTCGGCATTGAGAGTCCAGCTTTATCAGCAAGAAATTTTACAGCCTCAATATAGTCAAGATTCTCAATATCTCTAATGAAAGTAATGGCATCGCCACCCTTTGTACAACCAAAGCAGTAGTAGGACTGACTTTCAGGATATACAACAAAAGAAGGAGTCTTTTCGCTGTGGAACGGACAGAGACCTTTTGTAAGTCTACCTGCACGCTTAAGGTCAACATATTCTCCGATGAGTTGCTCGATGTCAATTCTGTCACGAAGCTGTTCTAAGAACTGTTCACTAAGTCTTACGGCCACAGTACCCCCTCCTTTCGTAACACTTTGAGTTTCTTATTCTACCCAGAACTTAGGTACAAATATCTTATTATATGTTGCGAGTGCGTAATGGTCACTCATACCCGAGATATAATCACAAGCACCGCGCTCTTCGCCCTCATTTTTTGCAACAATCTGATAATCCTCTGGCATCTCATCTGGATGCTGAAGGAAGTATTTATAAAGTTTTACAACTATGTCCATAGCTTTACCCTCTTCACCTTTACAAGTTGGGTTAGTATAGACATTTGCAAACATAAATTTATGGATCTCATCATAGGCTTTTTCTATATCTGGAGCCATTCTAATATCGTCAGTTGAATTTTCGATAACCGAGCGAACCATAGTATTAATGCGCTGCGATTTTTTCTCGCCGAGTATAATTCGAAGATCCTTTGGAATATCCTCCTCAGTTAAAATACCAGCACGCTCTGCGTCATCAATATCGTGGTTGATATACGCGATATGGTCAGCCACCTTTACAAGTCTACCCTCTAAGGTGTCTGATTCTTTACCTACTGTATGACAGACAATACCGTCGCGCACCTCATATGTGAGATTGAGGCCACGACCGTGCTTTTCAAGCACGTCCACAACACGGAGGCTCTGTTCATAATGTTTGAACCCGCCAGGGAACACATCGTTAAGAGCACGCCCACCGGCGCGTCCAAATGGTGTGTGACCAAGGTCGTGGCCTAAAGCGATAGCCTCGGTTAAGTCCTCATTAAGGCGGAGGCCTCGAGCCATAGTTCTCGCTATTTGAGATACCTCAAGTGTATGTGTAAGTCTTGTTCTATAATGATCTCCAGTTGGAGCTAAAAATACCTGTGTCTTATGTTTTAGTCGACGGAAAGCCGCAGAGTGAATAATACGGTCCCTATCCCTCTGATAGGCCGTACGGATATCATCCTCTTCCTCAAAGACTGCTCTGCCCTTTGTTTCTCGGCAATGCATTGCTTTGGTACTGAGGGCCAAGTCCTCAATTCTCAATGTTTCTTCCCTAATATTTGACATAATTACTCCTTTTCCTTGCGGAGTATAGCTCCCGGCATAATTTCTTTGTCACATTTGATTTTTATTATCGCCATAGGGTTTGGTGCAACGTCGATAGGCTCATCCTTCTCATTAAACATCTCATCTGCCGAGATTTTGAAAGGTTCTGTGCCAGGCATCAAGACTTCAAGTTCATCTCCCTTGAAGAAGCGATTCCTTTGAATAACTTCAAGATATCCATCTTTAGTGCCCAAAACATTTGCGATAATATCCCATTCACGAATATAAATGCCATCGTAGTAAACATGAGCATTTTCATTCGGACTATTAAAATAAAATCCTGTGCAATAATCCCTATAACTGATTTTTCTCATCTCGTCAATAATCCACTGAGATGGTTTGAAATCTGACGAAGGGTTCCTTTTATACTCGTCAATTGCTGCACGATAAGCATTAGTTACAGCAGCTGCATAATAGGCAGATTTTGCTCTGCCCTCGATTTTAAAACTGTCAACTCCTGCAGCAACGAGTTCAGGGATGTGCTCGATCATACACATATCCTGTGAATTTAAGATATATGTTCCATCCTTACTATCAGTGATTTCAAAATACTGACCAGGACGTTTTTCCTCTACAAGGTGATACTTCCAGCGACAAGGTTGTGCACAGTCACCACGATTTGCATCTCTACCAGTCATATAGTTTGAGAGCATACAACGACCTGAGAAGCTCATACACATAGCGCCATGTACAAAGCATTCAATTTCAAGTTCCTTTGGAGTCTTTGCACGAATCTCCGCGATATCGTCAAGGCATACTTCGCGTGCCATAACTATACGTTTTGCGCCGAGATCGTAAAGAGCTGATGCGGTCTCATAGTTTACGACACCAGTCTGTGTTGACATATGAATGTCAACATTTGGAGCGTACTTTTGAGCGAGACGCATCACGCCGATATCGGCGATGATAAATGCATCTACACCGGCATCCTGTGCCACCTCAAAGAAGTGTGGTAATGCTGGCACCTCATTATTTCGTGGAAGTGTATTTGCAACGAGGTGTACAGCAACACCTTTATCATGACACTTTTTCACAGCATCATAGAGAGTTTTGTCGTCAAAACTCTCTGTTGCCGCACGCATGTTGAAGAGCTGACCGCCAAGATAAACTGCATCTGCGCCATAAAGGAGCGCAGACTCGAGGCGCTCAGCGTCACCTGCGGGCGCAAGTAATTCCGGTCTATTTGTCTTCATCGTCAGTACCTACCACTGATTGATACATAAGTTTATTACGTTCTGACTCTGTCTTTGCAGCGTACATCTTTCCTGATGAATCATGTCCAAAGAAATAATAGTCAGTTTCCGAAGGCCAAAGTACAGCCTTAATAGCATCGTTACCAGGACAACAGATAGGACCAGCAGGAAGACCGATGCACTTATATGTATCATATTTCTGAGCGTATGTATCAGCCTCACCGACTGAGACATTTGGCTTGATAAATTTTGCAACATAAACCGTTGTAGCATCAGACTGGAGACAACGGAAAGACGAAGACTTAAGTCGGTTATAGAATACTGATGCAATAATTGGCATCTGTTCTGCATCACCGGCCTCTTTCTGAATGATAGAAGCCATAGTGAGAACCTCATCCATGGACATACCCATCTTCTTCGCCTGAGTTGAATATTCCTTAGTCCACTTATTCTCTGAATTCTCAAGGAGTTTTCTAATTACTGAGCTTGCGCTCTGACCAACATAGAATTCGTAGGTATCTGGATATAGGTAACCTTCGAGGTAGTTATAACGTGCATTCTTATTCTCGATACCTTTAAGCATTTGGTTATCGAAAGTAGCTTTTTTAAGATTGCTATAGAAATCAGCAGAAGTACAAACGCCTGCCTTTTCAAGTTTTAAAGCAATTTGGTCAATGTTAAATCCCTCAGGGATAGTAACTGTTACAGTGTCAGCCTTTTGAACTTCCTGACATGAGAGAAGCATCTTCTCAAGACCCATTGATGGCGAGAGATCATAAACACCACTCAAGTATGTCTTATAGTCAGTTGACTTATGCATGCCACTTGTGAGCATCATAAATGTCTTACAAAGACCTTTACGCTTGATAAGTTTGTTCTTCTTAAGCTGGTTTATGAGTTTACTTGTTGTTGTGTTTTCTGAAACTGTTATAGTTACAACATCTGTTGAACGGTTGCTACCGAGAATATCATTTACAAAGGACATAGCGTAAACGGAAAAGATTGCAGAAATTGCCACAAGAACAGCAACATAAATTAAAGCACCTTTTGTACCGTTGGATTGGATAAATTTCTTAAGATTAAATTCTCCCCCGCCTCTTTGTGCTGTATTTCTTGTGTTGCTAAATCTTGTTTTTGATTTGTATCTATTACGAGCTTGAGTCTGGGTCCTTCCCTGAGTTGGTCTACCCTGGCCCTGTGCGCGTCTTACAGGCCGACCCTGGCTTGGTCTTTGAGCGCCAGTCATTGGTCTTCTCTGCTGAGGTGTCTGTGCCTGTGCTTGTCTTCTAACTATAGGCTCATCCGGACGCGCAGTCTTCTTAGCGGAGAAGTAAACTTCGCCACTGTAGTATTCCTCATTGTTCTTCTTTTCAACAGGTGGCTTCCATTCTTGAGCTACAACATGAGCTTTCTGATCCACCTGTTTATCTTCAGCATTCAAATTATTTATGAGTGCTTCGAGTTCTTTGTCTGCATCAAATGCCATTTCTTAAAATGTCCTCCAAATTAGAATCTGCACATCATAGAATCAACGACTCTATGAGCAGCATCTTTTCCTACAAATTCTGCAGCTATAGCCTCAGCAAAACCAAGTGCACTGCCAGGGCCATCTGCAGTAATAATATTTCCATCTTTTGTAACGGATGCGCCAGTAAAGATGGAACTATGAAGTTCGCTTTCAAATCCTGGGAAACAAGTTGCTTTTCTGCCAACTAGAAGTCTCATATGGCCGAGTACAGATGGTGCTGCGCAGATAGCGCAGATGAGTAAATGCTTATCTGCACAAAATCTTACGAGGCCACGAACCTCATCACTTGCATCAAGATTTTTAGTTCCAGGCATACCACCTGGAAGTACAACAGCAGTGATATCGGAGTCCTTGACATCCGCAATCAAAATATCTGCTTTTACAGGAATACCGTGAGCACCTATTACTGTGTAGTCTCTGCCTACGGCTACAGTTTTAACATCGACACCAGCGCGACGAAGTACATCAACTGGAGTCAAAGCCTCAATTTCTTCAAAGCCTTCTGCCAAAAGAATGTAAACCATAAATTCCTCCTTAACCAAGTGTAAGACCTATATATGCGTTTCTCATTTCCGACGCACCGATTTGAGCATTTTCATTAAGGGCTAGAAGCATTCCCACTCTCGTAATACGCTCATCGGCCGAGTGGATATTTGAGTTTACTGGCAAGTTAAAAGTAAAACGTTCTGCCTCCTCTTCTAGAAGAAGCATAGTATAAAGTTCGCCAGGATCAGAGAGAGTACACATCTCTCTGATATATGCAACATTTTTACCCATGTTGTACATTGCATATCCATCACTTGTGAAGGCTATTGAGCCCGAGCCTGCATTGTGCGCATACATTGCGTACTTAATACCCTCTGTACCCCAGTTCAAATAATCACCAAAGCCAAGACAACTCTGGCGAATATTCAAGAGATCAAGTGAGTAAGCATCTTTAAGATCAGGTTCCAGCGCCTTACCTTTGAGTTCCTCTCGTGTGAAGTGAAGAATCTTCTTATAAAAAGCGGTCTGATAACCGAATTTTGCATAATAGTTAAAGAGATAATCCTCAGCAGGTACGAGAACGATAAAGTCGATACCTCTCTCTATAGCAACTTCCTCTACCTTACGCATAATGGCAGCCATATGTCCTTTGTTTCTATGGCTTGGATGAGTTGTAGCAGCGTACAAATAATATGTGCTATAAAGTCGTCCATTTATTACAGTTTGGCATGGTAAAAGATATGCACATGCTACTGCAATTCCCTCTTCGCGTGATACGATAGCATGACCATCTTTATACATTGTGTCAAAGAAAGACTGGATATACTCATCCGTGTCAGCAAAAGCCATACGCCAAAGAGCGGTAAGATGCTCAAAGTCGCCACTGTTTGCAAATTCAACAACGTGTTCCATATGTCCTCCTTAAATGATTGAAGCAACAAGTGCTTCTATGTCCCTTGCTATATCTTCGATACTTCTTGGTTCATCACCTTCATAGCATTTTACGATATTCCAACCAAGCTTTTTAGCGGCATACATGCCGGCCTCTCTACAGGCAAGAAGATAAGCGACATCAGCTTCGTGAACATCCTTCTTACCCTCATCGCCTTTATATCTAGAAGTCATAAGCTTCTGAGATATTTCAACTGGCATATCAAGAAATACAACGAGTGAAGGCTTTGGGATTCCAATTTTTACATATTCAAAATCTTCAAGCCAAGCGAGGTATTCATCCCACTCGGACTTGTCGAGTTTTGTCATTTGGTGTGCTGCGTTTGATGTCGCATAACGGTCGGCGAGAATTACCTTTCCAGAGAGATAATCATCTTTCCACTTTGTGTTGTAGTTTGCATATCTATCAACCGCATAAAAAGAAGAGGCTGCATAGGCATTGACATCTTTTG
This sequence comes from Candidatus Limimonas coprohippi, assembly GCA_018065925.1. GTDB lineage: Bacteria > Bacillota > Clostridia > Oscillospirales > Acutalibacteraceae > UBA1227. Next base: position 197 of record JAGHSI010000055.1, on the reverse strand, counting down.
GGTGAGTACCAAATTCTCCGCCAAGATACATACGTACTAAAGCTGATGACTCAGACTCATAATCAGGGAGTTTAATCTGACGTACCTCTACGCCCTTTGACTTTATGAAATTTAAAACATTTTCTGTCTGTGTAGATTTACCTGAACCATCAAGTCCTTCAATAACAATTAACTTTCCCATATCTGCCTCTTTATAT
>JAGHSI010000097.1 GCA_018065925.1 Candidatus Limimonas coprohippi | reverse complement strand
ATATTATACTTATAAATTCTTTTCTTTCAAATAATAAAACAAAAAAGAAACCCAGAACTTAATGTTCTGGGCTTTGGCGCAGAGGGTGGGATTCGAACCCACGCGGGCGTTAACCCAAACGGTTTTCAAGACCGCCTCGTTATGACCACTTCGATACCTCTGCATATTAAGTTGTTCGCTCTTTAGCGCTCGATAATATTAACATATGTTAGGCCTTATGTCAACGGATTTTTTAAAGAAAAAAGCTCCAGATTTACTGGAGCTTTGATTTATTACTTAACGTTCTTTACGATGTCATCAAAGAGACGGATGTTTTCAGGACTAAGCGGAAGTTCTCCAGCCTGTTCTTTTTTGATAACTTCAACGATTCTATCATTAACTGGTGTTGGTATTCCAACTTTCTTACCCCACTCACAAACAACGCCATTGATAGCATCGATTTCGCAAGGTTTTCCATTTCTAAGATCCTGAAGCATTGAAGGAACAAGAAGTCTGTGCTTCTTCATAGCTATAGGAAGAAGGAAGATACCAAATGCTCTCTTAATTGGCGTCTTGTAATAGAAAAGCTTTGTGATATCTTTGCCCTGAACTGGAGCAAAAGTTGCACCAGCAGCACGGCCAACATTGATGCACTCGTTCATGCAACGGATAGCAACTTTCTGACCATCCTTTGTCTCTGTAACGTCACCGAAGGTGCCACCAACTACAGTGCCAAGTCCTGAGAAAGTTGCATTGATAAGAAGTTTTGACCAGCGCGCACCGATAAGGTTGTCCTCAACCTCAACTGTGCACATCTTTTCAAGAAGGCCCTTCGCAAGGTCAAACTGTTCATCTGTAATTCCTTCCATCTTACCCATGTGGAAAGAGAGTCCCTCAGGGTCAGATGTAAGTTCTGAAACACCTGGTTCTTTGAGTGTTGCACCCCATTCAACTACACAACCGATCGTGTGGTCAGAACCAACAATTTCAGCAACACCTGGCTCAGGAATACCGTTCTGAAGAGTAACGATAACGCCTTTCTCTGAAAGCATTGGCTTTAAGAATGTAACAACTTCAGTATTAAGAAGTTGCTTTGTCATAAGGAAGATTACATCATATGGACCTTCCATCTCATCTGGGAACTTTGCATTTACTGGTGTCTCAAATTCAACTGTACCAGTAATCTTTGCACCCTTTTCCTTAAGTGCTGTTGTATGAGCTTTGTTTCTGTTTACAAGTTCAATATCAATACCAGCTTTTGTAATATAAGCACCGAGAATAGTACCGAGTGAACCTGCACCGTAAATTGCATATTTCATATATACAACCTCCTAAAAATATCCACAAATATTATACAACAAAACCCATCTATATAAAACCTAATTTATTTTAATCGAGTTTTTGGTATAATAGCAGAGTAACTTTATTTTGAGGAGAATTATCATGAACAAATATCCATTAATTTTAATCCATGGTTTCATGGGCTGGGGCGAGGATGACAAACTTACTAAAATCTGTAGATACTGGGGTACATTTGGTAAAAACGTACCAGAATATCTTAGAGAACAAGGTTATGAAGTATTTGTACCATCTCTCGGTCCATTCGAGAGCGCATGGGATCGCTCTTGTGAACTTTATGCTTACATCTACGGTGGAACAGTAGACTATGGTAAAGTTCACTCAGAAAAGTACGGACATGAGAGATATGGCCGTACATATCCTGGCGTTCTTAAAGACCTCGGCACAGGCAAAGGACATGAAAAAGTTAACCTTGTTGGACACAGCTTTGGTGGACCAACTGTTCGTGAGTTTTCAAACATCCTTGCAAATGGTAGCAAGGAGGAGCTTGATGGCACGCCAGCAAATGAAGTATCGGACTTCTTTAAAGGTGGAAAAGCCCAGTGTGTTCATACAGTTACTACCTTAACTGGCTGTAACAACGGCACAAATCTTGCTTCTATGTTTGGCAAGTACGGTATGAATTTGGGCCTCGGTTTCCTCTGGTCACTCATCGCACTCGTAGGCAACACACGAGGCATGCGAGTATATGACCTTTACATGGACCAGTGGGGTCTCACACAGGACCCATGGAATGCAACTGACTTCCATTTTACAAACCCACTTAAGAAGATGGATAGCATCATCCGTTATCAGAAGAACATTCTTGATAACACTGGTCGTGAGCAGGCTATTGAGTATACTCAGCAGCTCAATGCAACTATGAAAGAATCAGATAACATCTATTATTTCGCACGCCGTGGTGCGCGTTCACACGAAGTAAAATTTGGAATTCACATGCCTGATAAAAAGGCCTGCTTCCTCGCAAAAGCAACAGGTTTTATCAATGGTTCTTTCTGGCGTCCAATGCTCACGAAGCAGGGCTTCAATCGCCGTGAGTGGATGCCTAACGACGGCGTGCTCAACGTTATGAGTCAGAACTCCCCACTCAATCATCCAGCAGTCGATTACAAAGACGGCATGCAGATCAAGCCAGGCATCTGGCACAACATGCCACTTGAGTACAAAGACCACTACACATGGTGCGGTCTTGGCGAGGACAAAGATACCCTCTACAAGTACTATCTCGATATGGTTAAATCATTCGAAGAACTTAAATAACAATAATATCTTAAAAAGGACTCCAGCTTTTTGCTGAAGTCCTTTCTAATTGACATTGCTATTATATTTGGTATAATAAGGACGAAAGGTAAACCAAGCAAACGGTTTGCAGACAATTTAGACGATTAAATAAGTAACCGCCAAGTGCCAGCTTGGCGGTTACTTGCGTTTAATTACAATCGTAATGGTATAAATACCAATTAAAATCAATATAGATGTCCCATTTTATTCCCTAATCATAATAGTATTTGTAAGTCTTACATATCCACCTGGCTTTGAGTTTATTTTTAAAACTCCGCCAGGTTCTTTTATTTCGCGCTCTATATTGCAATTATCTCTTTCTGCGAGATAAATTGCGAGTGCAGTTGTACCGCTGGCACAAGATGATTCATAACAGAAGAAAGTGCCGTTGTTTGAGAGAACTGCGGGAGTAAGAGTATCTGATTCTTCATCATAGCTCATAATACCCAGAGCAGAACAAGGGATTTCTTTGTTCCATTCTTTTATAGCAGTCTCGATATCTTCTTTTGCCAATTTATCGACCATAACGAGATGAACCATTGAGTCAAACTTTACAAAGAAAGTTTTATATTCTTTACCTCTGAAGGTCATAAACTTCTCGTAGTATTCATCTGGCATTGGCATTTTTGCGGTAGCGGTGAAAATGTTATTAGAATTGGTAATCTTCACATCAACTATCTCACTTACGCCAGATACTTTAACACGCACTGTGTCTTTGGCGGCGTTTTGCTGATTATAGAGCACTGCTGTGGAGAGTGTAGCATTGCCACAAAACTCTCCGCCTGCCATATTAAGTTCTATGTCGCAGAACTCGTTACCTTTTGAAATAAAGCCAACTTGCTGTGCAGTCGGCTCAAGTTTCAAAAGCTCGTCTGCGACCTCTATTCTCTTTTCTTTTGAGACCTCATCGGTAACAAGGATTGTGATGTTGCCACTTGGGTCACAGACTTTATACTTTAAATTCATCATCTATTATAGTTTGAGAGGAACTGCTTTGTTCTCTCGTTCTCTGTATTTCCAAATACTTTTTCTGGGTCGCCCTGCTCAACGATAAGACCGCCATCCATAAAGATTACGCGGTCTGATACCGCACGGGCGAATTGCATTTCGTGAGTAACGATAACCATTGTCATATTCTCTTCTGCAAGTTCTTTAATAACCTTCAAAACCTCACCCGTAAGTTCAGGATCAAGAGCTGATGTCGGCTCATCAAAGAAGAGAATCTGAGGCTTCATAGCAAGAGCACGAACGATTGATACACGCTGTTGCTGTCCACCAGAAAGCTGGCATGGATATGCATCTGCTCTATCCTCAAGCCCCATCTTCTTAAGAAGCTCCATGCACTCTGCCTTTACCTCTTCCTTATCTCTGCCGAGAACAGAAACAGGAGCATCCATCATATTCTTTAAAACTGTGTAATGTGGGAACAGATTAAAATTTTGGAATACAAGGCCGAAACATCTTCTAAAATCGTTAAGATTCTTAGCATATACGCACTTGTCGCCAACCATAGTTGTTACTGGGTTGTCGTCGTATGCGATAACACCGGAATCAATTGTCTCAAGAAATGTAGCGCAACGAAGAAGTGTTGATTTACCAGAACCAGAAGGGCCGATAATTGATACAACTTCACCCTCTTCAACAGAGAAGCTAATATCTTTAAGTACCTGAAGATTGCCGAAGCTCTTCTCAATATTTGTCATTGAAAGAATACTCATTTTTGCCCCTCCTTACATGTCGTAGTAGCTCATCTTTTTCTCAGCTCTGCCCATAACGAAGCCCACTATTGCATTAAATATGTAATAGAATACACCGGCAACGATGAATGGTGTGAAGCTTGTCTGAGAATTGGCAATCTGTTTACCGATAGTAAACATTTCCTGATATGAAACAGTGAATGCCATAGATGTATCTTTTACAAGAGTTACTATTTCGTTTGTCATTGAAGGCAATATACGTCTGATTACCTGTGGAAGAATGATCTTTATAAATGTTTGAGCTTTAGAATATCCAAGTACTTCTGCCGCCTCATACTGACCAACAGGCATTGAGTCAATACCACTTCTATAAATTTCAGCGAAATATGCTGCATAGTTTATAGCAAACGCGATTACTACTGGTATAAGTTTATTTCTAGAAACAGAAAGATGGAAAAGATAATAAGGTCCATATGTTACAGCGATAAGCTGAAGCATAAGTGGTGTACCACGGAGAACTGAAATAAAGAAACGAGTTACGCTAGATACAATTTTGTTTTTACTTCCTCTAAGTAGCGCCACAATCATGCCGAGTGGCAAAGAGAAAAGAAGAGTTAAAAAGAAGATAGCGCAGGTCTTTCCAAGGCCTTCACCCATCTTCAAAATCATTGTCATTAAATCCATAAATTACCTCTAATTAAACGTGCAAATTCCAGAAGGCGATTAAGCCTTCTGGAATATATATCACAAATTTCTAATGATTACTTGCTAAGATATACAAGATTAGCTGCGTCAATGTCAGGATACTTTTCTGCAATTTTTGCATATGTACCGTTCTCAACAAGTTTGTTGATTGCACCCTGGATATCTGCACACATTTGCTCATCGCCAGCACGGAATGCAATACCATATTCCTCTGTACCAAGAACCTCATCAAGAACTACGAGTTTGCTGTTTTCTGCTACACGAGCTACTGCAACTGGCTTATCAACTACAACTGCGTCAACACTGCCACCTTCAAGCTCTGCGAAGCACTTAAGGAAGCTGTCGCAAGTTACAAGTTCTTTAAACGAACCTGTGAGGTCTGTAAGTTCTTCATTAAGAAGTGTCTCACCTGATGTGCCAAGCTGAACTGCTACTACCTTACCTGCAAGATCAGCAGATGACTTAATATTGCTGTCAGCCTTAACAAGGATTACCTGATCATTCTTGAAGTATGGATCAGAGATTACATAACCAGCATCCTTCATTGAATCAAGGATAGTCATACCAGACCATACACAGTCACATTCTTTTGCGTCAAGCTGTACAAGCTTTTCGTCCCAGTTAACACCGAATACTTCGAAGTCCCAACCAAGGAGGTCACAGCAAGCTTTACAAACTTCTACGTCGAAGCCAGCGTACTCACCGTCATCGCCTAAGTATGAGAATGGAGGATACTCAGCGTCAATACCCATTGTAAATGTCTTCTTGTCGTCAGCTGCAGGTTTGTTTCCACAAGCTGCGAATGCGAGCACCATAACAAGTGCGAGTGTGATAGCAATTAATCTTTTCATTTTCCATGTCTCCTTAAAATTTGTTGTTTCGCTTTAGCGTGTTATCATAGTAAAGTATTACTACGCTAAAGTCAATACTTTTTTTAAAAAAAAATTTGATTTTTTAAAAAAAAA
>JAGHSI010000046.1 GCA_018065925.1 Candidatus Limimonas coprohippi | reverse complement strand
TAAAATGGCTGTTATTTCCAAAAGAAATTCTTTCAATAAATATAACAAGTTTTAAAGCAACGTAGAGTATTAAATATGAGATTATTTTATTTACCTGCAATTTATCATTTTTATATCTAGTAAAAAGACCTGATACAAAAATAAATAGAGGCATGTGAACTGAATAGATAAGCGAAAACATGCTCTGCATCACTTCATTTGATCCAGTGTATTGGGTAACAAAGTGTCCCATTACAACAAGGATAATGAGAAGTGCTTTTACATTATCCCACAAATAAACACGCGGTTTTGTATCTGCCATCTCTTTTCCTCCCAAAAGTTTAAAGGCTAGCGATTACCGCTAGCCTCTTTTCTTACTTTAAGAAGCCTTGGATAATTATTTCCTCTGCCTCTTCTTCTGACATACCAAATGTTTCAAGTTTAATAAGCTGGTCAGAGTTGATTTTACCAATAGCCGCCTCATGAACAACTTGAGCATCAGGATGATTTGCTGAAATAGCAGGAATTGATGAAATCTTAGCGTTGTCCATAATGATTGAGTCGCACTGTACATGCGCATGACAAGCATTATTACCAACAGCGTTAGGATAAAACACCTGAACCGAATCATCCTTACCAACTGTACGAGAAATAATCTGTGCAGATGAGCCCTCACCATTGAGGTTTACGACCATATCAGTCTTTGCCTCCTGCTTACCATGAGTCATGATACGTTCAAGCACATAGATTTTTGCATCTTTTTCAAGATATGCCTCAGTCTTTCTAAATGTTGAATCAACACCTTTAATCTGAACCATATCCATCTCGCAATATGAGCCCTCATCCATATTAACAATAGTAGTAGGATTCATAATACGCTTTCCATTTCCATCACCAGCGCCATAATGCTTCTCAACATATTTTACCGAAGCTTTTTTACCGATATGGAAAGTATGAATACCATCGTGCTTTGACTCACCGTCACCACAGTTGTGAATACCACATCCAGCAACGATTTCAACATTTGCACCTTCACCGATAAAGAAATCGTTATAAACAACTTCTTGTACACCAGATTCCGTAATAATAACGGGAATGTGTACCTTCTCAGCTACAGTATATGGCTTGATAATAATATCAATGCCTGGCTTATCAAGTTTTGGCTTGATTTCAATATTTTCACTTGAAGTTCTAACTACGCCTTCTCCGTTCTTACGGATGTTAAAAGCACCTTCAGGTGTACCCACCATGTCTGCAATTTCCGCAAGCATGGATTTGTCAGTAGGTGTCAAAGAAAGATCAAAATTAAAGTCTTTAATATCCATTATTTAGCCTCCCCTCTAAGATTACACTCACGGGAGAAGCTACCAAATTCAGAAAGAAGTCTTGGGAAAATTTCATCCTTTGGTCCCTGGGTCTGTACCTTACCATTTGCAAGAACAATAATCTCATCTGCAAGTTGCATGATACGTTCCTGGTGCGAAATGATAATTACACTGTTTGTCTCATTCTTTGCAAGTGTTTTAAAAGTATCGACGAGCATTGTAAAGCTCCAAAGGTCAATTCCTGCCTCTGGCTCATCGTAAATTGCAAGGTTTAACTTACGAGCCATAAGTGTTGCAATTTCAATACGCTTAACCTCGCCACCCGAAAGAGAATTATCAACCTCTCGATTTAAATAATCCATTGAGCAAAGACCAACTCTTGTAAGGTAGCTACAGCACTCATCCTCTGGAAGATCTTTTCCAGCAGCAAGCGACAAAAGGCTACGAACCGTGAGGCCCTTAAAACGAGGTGGTTGCTGAAAAGCATAACCGATACCAAGCTTTGCGCGCTCTGTTATTGTCATATTTGTAATATCTTGACCGTTGTAAAGAATCTGGCCTGATGTTGGCTTCTCAATACCCATGATGAGTTTTGCAAGAGTTGATTTGCCGCCACCATTTGGGCCAGTAATAACAACAAACTTACCATCATCAATAGTAAGATTAAGCCCCTCAATAATGTCAAGTGAGCCAGAGCCATCTTCATTTTCAACAGTAAAAGATAGGTTCTTAAGTTCTAACATAATTACTCCTTAATTAGTTGTTGCTCGATGATATCGAAAGCCTTCTCAAAGCCAGTTCTGTCTGCCTGTGAGATCTTTCCAGCATCAACGAGCTCTGCAGTCGCTGGATTAATTGGAAGAGTCGCAAGTACAGGAACGCCAAGTTCCTTTGCAATTTCCTCTGCCTTACCCTTACCGAAGATTTCAATTTTCTTTCCACAGTCTGGGCATTCAATATAACTCATGTTTTCGATGACACCAAGAATTGGAACATTCATCATTTTTGCCATGTTATATGCTTTTTTAACTATTAATTTTACAAGATCCTGAGGAGTTGTAACAACAACAATTCCCTTAACAGGGAGTGACTGATAAACGGTGAGTGGAACGTCACCTGTTCCTGGAGGCATATCTACAAACATATAATCTACGTCTCCCCAGTTAACATCAGTCCAGAACTGATTAATAACACCACTGATAACTGGACCACGCCAAACAACAGGCTTTTCCTCATCGTCCAAAATGAGGTTGATAGACATTACTTTAACACCATTATCAGCAACAGCTGGTTCTATTCCAAGCTCTGTACCGACAGCCTGATCATGAAGACCAAAAGCCTTTGGAATTGATGGTCCTGTGATATCCGCATCCATTACTGCTGTTTTATTTCCTCTTGCTGCGCATTCACATGCAAGTAAAGATGTTACGAGAGATTTGCCTACGCCACCCTTACCAGATGCAACAGCAATAAGATTTCCTACTCTACTATTTGCATTAAGTGGCTGTGAAAAATCAGCCTTTTCGCACTTTGAATTACAAGTGCTGCAATCATGTGTACATTCTGACATAATTATTCTCCTTTACTTTTCTCTTTTTCACGGAGAGATTTAAAGAAACCAGTGAGAAGTTCTCTACACTCGTCCTCTAGTATTCCACCTTTAATATTCGGCTTATGATTAAAATCAAAGCCATTAAAATCTGTCACGCTTCCAAAGCAACCGGCCTTGTTATCGTATGCTCCAAAGTATACATTTTGTATCCGAGAATTGATAATCGCGCCTGCGCACATAGGGCACGGTTCGAGTGTGACATATAGGTCACACTGCCAAAGCCTCCAGCCGTGCAGGTTTGTGCAGGCATCATTTATAGCGGCGATTTCCGCATGAGCGAGCGCATTTTTGGCGCCTTCTCTTCGGTTTCTACCGCGGCCGACAATCTTGTCGTCCTTTACCACAACGGCGCCAACTGGCACCTCGCCCTCGCTCGCCGCCTCACGTGCAAGTTTCAGGGCTTCCTGCATAAAAAGTTCTACTTCCATAACTAAAAACCCAAATAATGAACTGTACTGATACAATCAGACAGTAAGTATACAAATGCTGCAACAAGTGGCAGTGCAAATAAGACATAAAGATATGATTTCCACTTGTATTTTTTCTCAAGCTTTAAAACATCTTTTCTCTTGTCAATCAACCAAACAATAGAAAAAACGCCAAGTAAAGCACCGACAACATTTATAAGAGCAACTATTGCAACATATCCAGCAGTTCCTGTGATTTCACCAAGAGCGCTAAGCGATGTAGCATAAAAGTTATTCATGAAATGGATTGCAATTCCAGTCCAAAGACTTCCTGTTTTAATTACGAGCCAACCAATTGCCACACCAAGAATAGTAGCAAAAGGAGCCTGCATAACATTACCATGCATAAGTCCAAAGAATACAGAACTTACTATAAGAGCAAATATGTCACCATACTTACGAAGAGTATTCATTACAACTCCTCTAATCGCAAATTCCTCAACGAAAGCTGGGACTAAAGCAACTGAAAAGACCTGCCAAAGATAACCGCCAAAGCTCTCGGGTGGGTCCATTTCAGCTGAGTCGAAAGAAAATCCAACTCCCTCTCCAGCAAGAGCAACCATGCTCACCAAGAAGTTACTAAGCACCAGTGTCAAAAAGGCAATTGCCAAACTTGCGAAGAACAGTTTTTTACTATTCGGAGCAGAAAGTGGAAGTTCAGGACTCTTTTTCTGAATAATTTTAATCAAAACAAAGGCAATTCCAAAAGGAATCAGAATTGCAAATATGGAAAAGAGAGCCTGGATGATGTTGTACATCGCTTCCGAAGTCTCGTAGTAGTCATAAAGAGGAGTCTTAACGATGTATTTTACAAAAATATCGCTAAACACTTCAAAGCCAAGTACAGCAAGACCAATTATGCTCGCCACAATAATCATTTCAAGTCGAGTTTTCTTATCAAAAGAAGTAGAAGGCGTGGCAGGTTGTACTGGATAATCATATTTTATATTTATAAATCCATATTCAGTCATACTGCACCTCCTTTATTCCTTTATAACTTAATTATAATACCTTATTTCGTTATCTCTTTCAAGACTAAAAGAAGCACCCTGAAAAGCCAGGGTGCTTCAAGCAAATCTTGTT
>JAGHSI010000010.1 GCA_018065925.1 Candidatus Limimonas coprohippi | reverse complement strand
ATTATACATTATTTTTCTTTACAATCCAAACCTTTTTTATTATAATATTGAAACGCGTGAAAGGACTGATTTTAAATGCTCCAATTTGAAGAACTTAGGCTTTCTTTACTCGAGAACGAAAAAGCACTTGATGATTTAAAAGGTGCACTCGGCCTCGAACAGATGAAAGAAGAAATTGCAAAACTTGAAGAAGAAGCAGCAAAAGATGGCTTTTGGGATAACCTTGAGAACTCCCAAAAGGTACTCCAGCGCACTTCAAATCTTAAAAATAAAGTAGCATCATATGAGACTCTTCATGGAATGTTTGACGACGCTCTCGTAATGATTGAACTTGCTGACGAAGAGGAGGATGAATCTCTCTTCGAAGAGTGTCAGCAGAGCGTTGATGAATTCAAGCAGAAGCTTGATACTATGACACTTTCAACACTCCTCACAGGCGAATATGACAACAGCAATGCTATCCTCACCTTCCACGCTGGAGCAGGCGGAACAGAGGCTCAAGATTGGGCATCAATGCTCTACCGTCTTTATAACCGTTGGGGCGAGCGTCACGGCTTCAAAGTCACAACAACAGACTACCTTGACGGTGACGAGGCCGGCCTCAAATCTGCAACTATTATCATCGAGGGTGAAAACGCCTATGGATATATGAAATCCGAGGCCGGTGTTCACCGTCTTGTTCGCGTCTCTCCTTTTGACGCCGCTGGACGTCGCCACACCTCTTTTGCAGCTCTCGAGGTTATGCCAGAAATCAACGATGACACAGAGGTCGAACTTAGACCAGAAGATATTGAAATGGAAGTATACCGAGCATCTGGCGCAGGTGGACAGAAGGTAAATAAAACCTCATCTGCAGTACGTCTCATCCACAAGCCAACAGGTATCGTTGTATGCTGCCAGGTTGAGCGTTCACAGCATCAAAACCGTGAAGTTTGTATGCGTATGCTCAAATCAAAACTTATCGAAATCAAGGAACAGCAACACCTTGAAAAAATCGAGGATATCAAGGGCGTTAAAACAGAAATCGCTTGGGGTAACCAGATTAGAAACTATGTATTCATGCCTTACACTCTTGCCAAAGACACAAGAACAGGCTTTGAAATGGGTAACATTAACGCAGTTATGGACGGAGATATTGACGGCTTCATCAATGCTTATTTGAAGCAAGAATCTCTTAAAAATCTCAACAAATAAAGATTGACATAGGCCGCGTTATTGATTATAATTTGTAAACGCGCATTATAAAGATGTGCATTCCTTGCTCTGCACGAAGCAGGTTGCAGGGCCAGAGACCATAAGGAGGTAAAAAACAATGGCAAAGAATTATGAAGCTATGCTCGTATTCTCATTAAAGAATGGTGAAGACGCAGTAAAGGCAAATTTCGAAAAGTTTAAGACACTTATCGAAAAGAACGGCACCATTGGTAACGTTGACGAGTGGGGTACACGTAAGCTTGCTTACGCTATCAACTATGAGTCAGAGGGTTACTACTATGTTGTTGATTTCTCAGCAGAGCCAGACTTCATTGCTGAACTCGAGAGAATTCTCGGCATCACAGATGGCGTTCTTCGTTTCCTCACAACTACAAAGTAATCGGGGGTAACAATTATGCTTAACTGTGCAGTAATCATGGGTCGTCTTACAGCAGACCCAGAACTTCGAACAACTTCTTCTGGAATCAGTGTAACAAGCTTTTCAGTAGCAGTTGACCGTTCATATGTTAGACCTGGCGAAGACCGTCAGACAGACTTCATCAACGTAGTAGCTTGGAGACAAACAGCTGAGTTCGTAACTCGCTATTTCCACAAGGGCTCTATGATTGCAGTTCAGGGTTCTATCCAGACCCGTAACTACGAAGATAAATCTGGCGCTAAGAGAACAGCATTTGAAATCGTTGCTGACAACGTTTCTTTCTGCGGTTCAAAGAATGACGCCGGTACAACTACTTTCCAGGCAGCGCCAGCTGCTCCAGTAGATGCACCAGCACCTTCATTCTCAACAGCTTCTGCTACAGATTTCCAGGCAGCTGACATGGAAGACGAATTACCATTCTAACAAGGAGGATAACCTATCATGGCATTTGATAAAAACGCTCGTGGCGCTAGAAAGTCACGTAAAAAAGTTTGCTCATTCTGTGTTGAGAAGATCGACACAATTGACTACAAGGACACAGCTCGCCTTCGCAAGTACACAAGCGATCGCGCTAAGATCCTTCCAAGAAGAGTAACAGGTACATGCGCTTATCATCAGAGAGAGCTCACAACAGCTATCAAGCGCGCTCGTCACGTTGCACTTCTCCCATATTCAGCAGACTAATTAAAGCAAAACTAAAGGACCAACCGAAATCGGTTGGTCCTTTTTTTAATTATTTATATACATTATCTATCAATTCTTCGTTTGATGATAGGAAGAACTGATGCTATGGCGCCCCAGAACAACTGGAATGCAACTATTTGACCTGCGGCAACACCCATACTGTCCGCACCACCAATAAGGCTTAAAACAAGTGCAAAAAGAAGTGCAAGGCCTGTATAGAATGTGGCAAGTATCTTATTTACATAAATACTATCATTAAGTTCTCTTGCCTCATAGAATGCACTTACAGATGCCTCAAGTGTACCATTGTGCATGATGCCTGCAGGAGCAGTCTCTATGTCTTCTTCTCTATATGCCTGGAAGATATCGCCAGATACTGGGCTCAAAATCTTAACTGCAGAAAGTGGAAGATTAAAGTGTGAGCAAATCATTTCCTCTGTAATATTACAGTCACATGAACGAATGAGAATTGAAACACCCGCTCTATCGAGATAGCGGAGATAGCGTCCAATATGCTTATCTGGCTGATACTTAATAACGAACATTGCAGCAATTTTACCAGCGATTCCAAGATAGATAACCTTACGTCCATCGTGAATATACTGTGCTTCAAAATTCTTATCAGGTGCTTCTACATTGTGATTGATAAGCAAGTCTCTTGTTCCAAGAAGAACTCGTCTACCATGAATCCAAGCTGAGAGTCCAAGTCTCTCCTCATAAGCAAGTGACTCAACCGGTGGAAGAAGATCTTTCTTTCCAAGAATAACATTATCAAATATATCAGAAAGTGGTCCACCTGATTCAATAACCATTGATGCGGCATAAAGAATTGCATCGTCTATTCTCATTCCGTGGAATGTCTTAATACCGATAATACTGCTCGAGCCTTTCTTGAAAATATCAGTAGCATCGAGCACATATGCATTTGCATCAGTACTATCCTCAACTGCTCTGTGGCCTACGATAGCCGCGCCGTTTGAATTAAAGTGTCTGTTCTTCCAGAAAAGACCCATATTTGAAGCAATGAGCAAGAATCCTGGAATACCAATTGAACAGAATGCAGCAAATGTACCAACTGCAAATACAAAGTCTCTGTGGATAATTCCAAGAAGAATTCCCATCAAAGCGCCTATGCCAACCGTTATATAAATAAGTTTGTCGGCATAATCATCAGCTGGATCATCTTCAAATGAATTCTCAATGAAATATGATGGTCTCTCCATTTTTGCATTGTAATAAATTTCTGGGTCACCAATCAAAAGTCCACGGCCGATTTCGAATGCATCGTCCTCGCCAGAAATCTTTTCCGTGCTATAAAGACCAATTCCACTAGTTGCAAAATCGAAGTTGTTTTTTGCACGTAATAATGTGATAAAACGAGCAACAGATGCAAGAGCAAGAGCAGTACATCCAGCTGCTGTATAAAGTGAAATTGTTGTATATCCTTCAGATGCAAAGAGCATCACTGCTATATCCTCAAGAGCACATGCTACTACTACAACAAGAGTACCGGTTGAAGCATTTGGCTTTTGATTCTTAATACCTTTAACACCATTGATGAGTGTGCTAACTCCGCATGCTGAAGCGATGAGCAAAATCAAAAGGTTTATGAAACCACAACCGAAACTTCCACCACCGACAACTTCAAGACTTCCACCAGCATTTGAAATAATACCAGTTAAAATAGCAGAAACTATCATAAGAACAATCTGGATTATTCCACAGATTCCTGTTGTCTTAACTGCGCTGTCGAGCGCCTTTCTAATGCGTTGCTCGTCTCCAGGTTTTTCATACTCGTCATTGATAAAGTTAGTCATAAGTGTTGCAACTTTTCCTGGTTGCTCATATGACGGCTCATCGTAATAATCATTCTCGTCGAAGTCTGCATCGATCTTAAACTCAGCGACCTTCTGAACTCGCTGCTCACGGAGCTCCTCATCGGCGTTCTCCTCGTCGATTTGAATAGGTGCGTCCTCTTCGCCAAATCCCATGAGTTTAATCTGACCATCGAGGTCAGCTTCCTCACGTTCTATTATTTTTGCTGCCGAGCCAGCAACAATTGTCTTATCAAAATTCGAAAGTTCTGCATCTGCAGAAACAATCATTGGTACTGGTTCGAGATCAGCTGTATTTTTAAACTTACTGCGACGAACGATTCGTCCGTCACGCTCGATTGGACTCTGATCCTCACCTTGGTGAATCGCCTCATAGTCTGCAGTACGTTCAAGATGCTGCTTTGGAACATTGAGGAAGCGCTCCCTGTACCTATCTGTCTCCATACCGCCAGCGCTCTTCTCAACTTTTTCAGTAACAATCTGGTGCTCAATACTGTCGTTTCTAATTGGGTAAATGCCAATTGTTTTCTGAGCCAAAGCACGACGCTCGCGAATTTGTTCCTCGGTTTCTGGAACGATTTCTGTCTCCTTTGTTGGAACCTCAGTTTCAACAATATCCTCGTCATCTGCAAGAGACATTAAAACTTGCGTCTGATCCTGACGTGGTGCATCAACTTTCTTCGTTGATGGTCTGAATTCAATCTTATCAAGCTCGTCATCAACTCTATCTGCAACATCTTCGCTTACAGGATTGATTTTTGTCTTGATAGTTTCAGCATCGAAAACAACTGTCTTCTCTTCCTGCTTTGAGAGCTTAGGTTGTTCAGGTGCCTCTACAATTTCAGGCTCTTCTTCATCCTCATAATCATCTTCAAAGTCTTCCTCGAACTCATCTTCAAGATCATCTTCTGGTTCTTCAAACTTTGGAAGAATATTAATCGCCTTTATGCTAAATTTTCTCTTTTTCTTTGGAGTCTCTTCAACTTCTTCTGGTTCCTCTTCAATCTCTTCTTCGTCCTCAAAAGTCTCCTCGTCTTCAAGTTCTTCTTCAAACTCTTCTTCGATTTTTTCAGGCTCTTTTACCGGTTCCTTTTTAATATCATCACCTGCAAGAAGTGCATCGATATCATCAAGAGACCAAGATTTACTTGGGGCACCTTTTGATTCAGATTCAATTTCCGCAAGTATCTCTTGAAGTTCATCGTAGTTAGCCATGAATCAGTACCCCTTTCAAATAGTTTTAATCTCTTGTCTCTGTCGCGAAGCTTCATACATTACGATTCCAGCGGCAACAGAAGCATTTAAAGAATTGATCTCGCCCTTCATTGGCAAGGATAAGACGAAATCACATTTTTCTCTAATTAGTCGACCCATTCCATTTCCTTCTGAGCCAACAACAAGTGCTATCGCACCTTTTAAGTCTGTCTGGCACCAAACTTCACCGTTCATATCGGTTCCGTAAACCCAGACGCCACGTTCCTTAAGTTCATCTATAGTTGTGGCAAGATTTGAAACTCTTGCTACCGGCATATACTCAAGCGCCCCGGCTGATGTTTTTGCAACCGTAAAATTAAGAGTTGCATTGCGTCGTTTTGGAATTATAATACCGTGTGCCCCTGCACATTCGGCGGTTCTAATAATTGCGCCGAGATTATGGGGATCTTCAATCTCATCGCAGATTATGATAAATGGTTTCTCACCTTTTGACTCTGCACGTGCAAAGATATCATCAACTGTTGAGTAAGCATGGGCAGCAACCCTTGCAATAACACCCTGATGATTTTGATTGCCACACATGAAATCAAGTTTTTTCATGTCGGTATCTTTTACAATAATATTTGCGTCGCGACACATGCTAACAATCTTTCCGACTGAGCCTGTACGCTCGCCCTTTGCCACATAAAGCGTGTCAATCTCTCGACCAGCCTTGAGCGCCTCCATAACTGGATTTCTGCCAATTATTAAATCGCTCTCTCTTTCATTCCCCATTTGTTCTCTCATTTCAGCCTCCAAAACGGCATATTTAGTTATTATTGTTTAGTAGTATACCACTAATAGTGGTATTTAGCAATAAAAGACCACAAAATAAAGCGCATAAAATCGGGGGTCTAAAAGTATTGATTTTACGCCTACTAATATGTATAATTATACAGTGGTGAAAGCAGAGTAACTTTTGTTTGACCATATGGCGTGTGGGTCCTGTGCGGCAGGGCGTCGTGAACCATGTCAGGCGGGGAACCGAGCAGCATTAAGCGGTTAGTTTTGTGCGCCACAGTCCGCCTGCGCGCTGTATGGTCAAGTGAAAGACCTCTGCTTTATTTTTTGACTTGGAGGGTTATTATGTATCAAGCATTGTACAGAAAATGGCGTCCACAAGTGTTTGCGGACGTTGTTGGACAAGAGCATATTACAACTACCCTTATGAACGAACTTGAGACAGGTAGGCATTCTCACGCCTATCTTTTCACTGGTTCTAGAGGAACAGGTAAGACAACTTGTGCGAAGATTTTTGCAAAAGCTGTCAACTGTGAGCACCCTGTAAATGGTGATCCTTGCAACGAATGTGAAATTTGCAAAGGCATCGACAGCGGTGCCATTATGGACGTCATCGAAATCGATGCCGCCTCAAATAATGGCGTAGACAACATCCGCGACATTCGCGATGAAGCAAATTTCACCCCAGTAAACGGCAAGTATCGTGTATACATCATCGATGAGGTACACATGCTTTCAACCGGTGCTTTTAACGCCCTTCTTAAAACCCTCGAAGAACCACCAGAACACGTTAAGTTTGTTCTCGCCACAACAGAGGTGCATAAACTTCCAGCAACTATCCTCTCTCGTTGCCAGCGCTTTGATTTTAAGCGCATCACACCTGAGGATATCGCAAAGCGACTCGGCTTTGTAGCAGAGCAGGAAGGTCTCACACTTGAGCCCGACGCTGCTATGCTCATAGCTCGCCTTGCCGACGGCGCACTTCGTGATGCGCTCTCAATCCTCGACCAGTGTATCGGTCATTCTCGCAATGTTACCCTCGACGTAGTAAATGCAACTGTCGGTCTTGCAGGCAAAGCTCATCTCTTTGCTCTCGCGACTAGCATTCTTAATAAAGACGGTGCTTCAGCACTTGAGCAAATAAACACTCTTCACAACAGTTCCTGTGATATGGAACGTCTCTGCAACGAACTAACAAACCACTTTAGAAATCTCATGGTTTGCAAAGCCGTAAAGAACCCTAAAGATCTTGTAGTTTGTTCCGACGAAGAACTCACTGAGTATCAAAAACTCGCATCTGCTTACTCGATGAACTTCATCCTTGAAGCCTTAAATGTTCTTGGCGACACTCTTACAAATCTTCGTCGCGGACTCAACAGGCGAGTTGAAATGGAAATGGCAATCATTCGCCTCTGCAACAGCGATATCACATCTCTTGCAAATGGCGCTACTCCAGTTGCTCCTGTTTCTATTGCACCTGCAGCTCCAGCTGCACCTGCAACTCCAGCGATTCCCGACCCAGTAATTTCAGTTCCAGAGCCAGTTCCAGAGCCAGTTTCAGAGCCTGTTCCAAAGCCTGTTCCAGAGCCTGTTCCAGAACCAGTTTCAGAACCAGTTCCAGAGCCTGTTCAAGAGCCAGTTCAAGAACCTGACCCTGTTCCTACAGAACCAATTGTTTCAGAAACTCTTCCAAACCATCTCGCCGATGGTGAGATTCCAACAAACATTTGGAACGCTATCATTAGAGAGACAGTCAGCACAGATAAGACATTGATTGGAACTATGAACAGTGCAAAAGCATACAAACGAGGCGACACACTTCTCGTTGAAACAGACAACATGCTTCTCACTCGATTCCTTCCAATGGACACTCACAGAGACACTATTTATAATGCAACCTTCACAGTTCTCGGCGAATATTTAAAACCCCGCCTTGCAACCGAAAAAGATGATTTGAATTTTAACGCGCCGGTCGCCGAACCAGTTCAAATTCAAGAGCCTAAGCAAATTTTAGAATCAGAGTCAGAACCGGTTCCAGTTCAAGCTCCAATCGAAGATTTTGTTGCCGAACCATCAGATGTTGATCCACTTGATGCGTTCTTAAATCAAATTGAAGGTCAAACAGATTTCAGCCTCTTTATCGAGGACTAAGGAGAATAAATATGAAAGCAAGAATTCCAAACCAGGGTGGCGGAATGAACCAAGCTGCCATGATGAAGCAGCTTCAGAACATGCAGACAAACATGGAAGCTACTCAGAAAGAAATCGAAGAAACTGAGTTCACCGCAAGTTCAGGTGGTGGAGCTGTTGAGGTTGCCGTTACTGGCGCAGGCGAAGTTAAGACAATTAAAATTCAGCCAGACGTAGTTGATCCAGAAGATGTTGAAATGCTTGAAGATATGCTCATCGCAGCTCTCAACGAAGCTACTCGCAAAGGCAAGGAAACTATGGAACGCGAGATGGGCAAAATTACTGGTGGCATGAACATTCCAGGACTTAACGGTTTACTTTAATATGAGTTTAGGATATGACGTAGCTGCGCTCTCTGAACTTATAAATCAGTTTGAGCGTATGCCAGGAATAGGAAAGAAAAGTGCACAGCGAATGGCATTTTATGTCCTTGGCATGGATCCTCTTGACGCTCAAAAATTCGCATCCGCTATCCTTGGCGCGCACGAAAAGATTAAGCGTTGCAAAATCTGCTGTAATCTCACAGAAGATGAGACTTGTAGCATTTGCAACAATGAGGCGCGCGACAAAAAAATCGTATGCGTAGTTGAAGATCCACGCGATGTTATCGCCATTGAACGCACCCATGAATTTGAAGGCACATATCATGTACTTCATGGTTCAATTTCTCCTATGGACGGAATTGGACCTGATCAATTAACCATAAAAGAATTACTCGCACGTCTTGATGGCGTAGAAGAAGTAATCATGGCTACTAACCCTACCGTTTCAGGTGAGGCAACCGCCATGTACGTCTCTCGCCTTTTAAAACCTCTAGGCATAAAAGTTACACGTCTTGCATACGGCGTACCTGTTGGTGCAGATCTTGAATATGCTGATGAAGTAACACTCACTAGAGCCATGGAAGGACGCCGAGAAATTTAACCAACCTGCTATTTTGAAAGGAAGTGACTCGAGGTTGGCAGATAAAAAAGATAACGGTCTCTTAACTGTTGCAACAAATAAAAAAGCCTACCACGAGTATTTCGTAAACGAAAGTTTCGAGGCAGGTATTGAGCTCTTTGGAACTGAAGTAAAATCAGTTCGTCAGGGCAAGATAAATTTAAAAGACGCTTGGTGCAGCATCGACAACGGCGAGATTTACGTTAACGGCATGCACATCTCACCTTATGATCACGGCAATATATTCAACCGTGACCCAGTTCGTAAACGCCGTCTCCTTATGCACAAGCGTGAAATAAATAAGCTTTTCGCCGAGGTCCAGCAAGAGGGTATGACGCTTATTCCTCTCTCTGCTTACTTCAATCGTGGCCGCCTTAAAATTCAAGTCGGCCTCTGCAAAGGTAAGCACAACTATGATAAGCGTGCCACCATTGCCAAACGCGATGCTGACCTCGAAAAGCGACGCGCCATCAAAGAATTCAATCATTAAAACCAAAAAAACGAGGGGATGAAAGGATTTCGACGGGGATTTTGAAGCATGATAA
Organism: Candidatus Limimonas coprohippi; assembly: GCA_018065925.1. Taxonomy (GTDB): domain Bacteria; phylum Bacillota; class Clostridia; order Oscillospirales; family Acutalibacteraceae; genus UBA1227. The sequence goes on along the minus strand of JAGHSI010000010.1, from coordinate 3,850 downwards.
GCGAGTAGTGGTGTAGGGACCACTTTAAAACTCTACAACTTAAAAATAACTGACGAAAAACCAGTTTTACAGGCTGCTTAATGCAACCCGTTCTACCTTTGAGTACCACGGCTTAGGATAGGGCGTCGACTAGTGGTGAACGTGAACGAAGAATTGTCTCCTTCTTTGTCATGAACTAGAGGCTACCGAGAGTATTTGCCCGTCTATCGGCGGATACTTGGGGGAATCGCTATAGGTAGAATACACTCGTAGAAGTTTGTGTGAATGAGTTTTCGGACGCGGTTTCGATTACCGCCATCTCCACCATCAGCACCTCCAATTTTGGAGGTGCAAAATATTATTATTTTTAGGAGAGTGCTTTTTGAAGTACAACACAATGGAGATTGTTGCATAACCGGGAGGTTTGCACAATCAAACAAACCTCCCATATTGAGTCAACAATTTTCAGGAGGATAAACAATGAATAAAAATGACATTACAATTCGTCTAGAAAACGAGTCCGATCAAGCGTATGTTGAAAATCTAGTTCGCGAATCATTTTGGAACGTCTACAAACCAGGATGCGCAGAGCACTATGTTATCCATGTCCTTCGTAACGATCCAGATTTCATAAAAGAACTTGATTTTGTAATGGAAAAAGACGGCAAAATCATCGGACAAAATATGTTCATGAAAGCTGCCGTCATGGCAGACGATGGCACAGTTGTTCCTATCTTAACTATGGGACCAATCTGTATTGCACCAGAACTTAAGCGCCAAGGATATGGCAAGATGCTCCTTGACTACTCCCTTGAAAAAGCCCGTGACATGGGCTTTGGCGCTGTTATGTTTGAAGGCAACATCGATTTCTATGGCAAGAGCGGTTTTACCTTTGCAAGGGATTTTGGCATCCGTTATCACGGCTTGCCAGACGGCGAAGACGACTCATTTTTTCTCGGCATTGAGCTCATTACCGGTTACTTAAGCAATGTAACCGGCACCTACTCAACGCCAGCTGGATACTTCGTCGCCGACGCCGACGTCGATGAATTCGACAAGCATTTCCCACCAAAAGAAAAGCTCAGACTTCCAGGACAAATTTTCTAAAAGGCAACAAATTAGGCCAGTGGTTTTCCACTGGCCCTTTTTGTTTGCCTATAGCACATATAAAGAGTATAATGATTAAGGTATATTTTTCGAAAAAAAGCAGGAGGAAGTTTAATGATTTTTAAGAAAAAGCCTCAGCACATCGTCATTGCCGGTATGGGCCAAGGCGGTATGGTTGCAGCTTATTATCTCGGCAAGGCAGGATTCTCAGTAGATATTTATGAGAAGGCAAAAGAGGGTGAAGTTTCTCATCCTTGGACAGACGACACTATGACCGCTGTTTTTGAAAGATGCGGTATACCAATGCCTCCAAAGGAAGCATATTCACAGAAGAACAACTGGCTTTGGGTAAGCCCTGGAGTTGACAGAAGGCTTATGTTCCCAGGAACTGCTCCTGGAGTTGAAATCTCAGTTGACCGCCATATGCTTTCAAATCATTTTGCAAAAATTGCAAAAGAAGCAGGATGTAGAATTCACTATGAAACACCTGTTAAAAAGCTTTTGCTTAATGGCGACAGAATTATCGGCATAGAACTCGAGGGTGGCAAAAAAGTTAAAGCCGACCTTGTCATCGATGCTCTTGGCATTGACTCAGTTCTACGCCCTCAGGCACCAGCGAAATGGGAAATTCAAGCACACGAAGCAGACGATGATTTGATGCTTGGTTACCGCGAATTTTTCAAGAGAAACGAAGGCTATATTCCACCAAAGTATCCTGATTATAGAGCTTGTATGTATTTAAAGCATATGGGCGGAGCAGGCCTCTCATGGTGCAATTTAAGTCCTGATAACAATATGGATATGCTCATCGGCCGTCTCTATGGTATGACAAAAGATGAGATGGAAGTGATGAAGAAGGATCTCTTCATGAGACATGCTGATCAGCTCACAGATGAGGTTGTAATTCCTGGAAGATTTGTTAAAATTGGCACTCGTTATTCACTCTCTAAGATTGTTGCCGATGGCTATGTTTTAGTAGGCGACTCAGCCTTCATGAGTATCCCGCTCACTGGCTGTGGCATTGAATCATCAATGGATGCAGGTGTATACCTCTCCGAGACTATCATCGCCAACAAAGGAAAGGATATGTCAGCAAAGAATCTTTGGCCATATCAAGTTAAATACTTCCATAAAAAAGGATTCTTGTTTGCCCTTATCGATGTCCTTAAACGTTGGGTATTAAATCTCGACGGAGATCTTGTTGATTGGGTATTCTATAAAGTCGCATCGCCAAAGATTGTTGAATCTATTTCAGGTATGATGTTCAGAGGAATGTCACCGGTTGTTGGAATTTTCAATATTTTGACAGCTCTTCCTCTCTCCCTTGCAAGACTCTTCTCAAAGCCATCAATCCTAAAAGAGATTGGCGGAGTTTTAAAAAAGGGTATCCATGCAAGTGTGGTTTCATTAAAAATTCCTACAAAGTACAACGAAGAGAAAATCCATCAGTGGATAATGGATTATGAGGCATCTTTCCCTCATAAAAAATAATACCGATAGGATAAGGTGTGTATATGAAATTAAAATGTGAGTATTGCGACCACGTATTTGCGGACACTGATGAAATATGCCCTAACTGTGGTGCACCAAACCCTCATCTTAAAAGAAATGCTGTAAAAATTCCTCAGACCATTGAGGAACTTAAAGATTTCTGTTCAGAACATAATCTCCCTCTTGAAAAAATGCATTTTCATATCGGCGAAGATTATAAAGAGCCAAAGGCTTTTGGTATTTACAAAGATGAAAAGACTAAAAATTTTGTAGTATATAAAAACAAAGCTGACGGCACTCGTGCAGTCCGCTATGAGGGCAAAGACGAGGCCTATGCGGTAAATGAAATTTACCAAAAAATGAAGGCCGAAATCAACGAGGAGCGCGCATACACCGCCGAGCACAGCGGAGGCTCTTCGAACCATTCTAATAGTGGCATAAACAAAAATGGCATCAGAGCATTTACTAAGATGATAATAGCATCAATTGCTACATTCATTGCCTTTTTAGCTTTGATAGTAACTCTCTCATTTATATTCTCAGATTCCAAAAATACTGGTTATTACAGATACAACGATAATCTCTATTATCAGCGCAACGGAAACTGGTATTATTATGATGCTAATTATGACGACTGGTATAATGCCACTGTAGATGAAGAACTCGAAGATAATTATAGTGATTATTTTGAATCGTATGATTATGACGACTCATACGGCGGATATAATTACACAGACAGCGACAGTTATTACAGCAATTACTATGACATAGATAACAATTGGGACGACGACTGGGATAATGACGACTGGGACTACAATTCAAGTTCAGATTCCGGTTGGGATTCAGGTTTTAGTAGTGACTGGGATTCAGATTGGTAATATTTAAAAAAGACCAGAGCTTAAAATAAAGCTGAAGGTGTAAGATGAAAGTAGACACTTAAAAGTGTCTACTTTCTTTTTTTGTGTAGCACAACCAAAACTTTGCTTCCACCATTTCAAATTTTAACTCTTACTCACCTGAACTCAAATTAAAATATGCTAAAATACTTACCCATGGAGATTGTTGTTTCGGATATGACTATTCTTAAAACAAAAAATGGTACCAAGTATGAATGGACATACATACTTGATACCTTTAACAACGAAGTTATTGCATCTTCACTTTCGCCTAAAACTGGAGATGTTAAACCATATTTTGATTGCTTAAAAACACTAGTACAAAAAGCAAAAAAACAGACGCTACCCGTCATTTTGCACACCGACCAAGGTAGCGT
>JAGHSI010000004.1 GCA_018065925.1 Candidatus Limimonas coprohippi | reverse complement strand
TTTACTATGTTTAAGAAAAGTAAGAAGTATACTCCTGACGTTCTCGCTGTAGGAATTGCTGCTTTTGCAGGCAGCGCAGTAACTCAGAGAATACTCATTCAGCCAAAAACTGATATTAAAATAACTGAGAACTTCAGTATTCCCATTCAGGGAGTTTTACCTTTTTCACAGAAGTATGTTGCTGAGATTTCACAGAAGGCTCTTAATGAGATGCTTCCACTTTCAATGAGTGCAGCGGTAAGTATCTGTGAAAAGCTCCATGTACGTGAGGAGTTTAAAAAAGGCGTACTTTGGTTTGTATATGATTTTATGGGCAAGTATTCATTGAATACTTTTGTCAATTTTGTCTTCGGAAGGTTTACGACTCTTGATACTAATAAGTATAAGGATGTAATTCGTGACTATATCCAAAATATTATTACGGAAAAAGCGGACCGCGATGAAATTATTCAAAAGGCGACTATGGAAGTTATTCATTTGATGCGTCTTGTGACTGAGGGCACTGTAGCATCAATGCTCTTTAGTGATAGGTTCGCCGAGGCGGCTTCAGGAACAGTTGCTGCTGCTATCGATCGTTTCCTCGCAAATGATGCGGCAAGCAAACTTACTGATTATATCTTCGGTATCGCTTCACAGCTCGAAGATATAACAATCCCAAGTTTCCTTACCAACGTTTTAGGCCTCGGCCGTACAGAACTTGCAAATCTCATCGATGTAACTTACGATTCAATCCTTGGCCCTGAGACTATAAATATGGTAAGAGAGCTGCGTGTTGGTGATGTTGTTTATCAACTTATTTCAAGCATCGATTACAACCACGTATATGATTACGTCTCAAACAACGATCTTGTAAAGCTAAATGTCACTGGTGCGATGACTGCTATGAGTTTCTATGCTACAGCAAAGAAACTTGCGCGTAGACACTACAGGCGTAAAGACAAGACACAGAAAGCCGTAAAAGGCATTAAAGGCTTATTTACAAACGATAATTTTCTTGAGGACGAAGAATAATGAGAATGAGAAGAAAAAAGTACCTTGATGAGCGTATGGACGCTTGCGGGGGATATCTTTTAACCTTTATCTCGGAGGATAAGAACTTTGAGACGGCAAAGGAAAAGAAAGCATATCTTGATTTCAAGGAACTTTTCGGTAATGATAATCCAGTCTTTCTTGAGATAGGCTGTGGCAAAGGTCAGTTTGCATGTGAACTTGCTAAGAGATATCCGGAGTATAATTACTTGGCAGTTGAAAAAGTTAGCAACGTTATTGTCTCTGCAGCTGAGCGTGCAAAGGAAGAAGACATAAAAAATCTCCGCTTCATAAAATGCGGAGCCGAATACCTTGAGTGTATCATCCCAGATAATACAATTCATGGAATCTATCTTAACTTCTCTTGCCCATATCCAAAAAAGGCATACACAAATCATAGACTTACAAATGAGCGTTTCTTAAAAATTTATAAGAACTTGCTTGTACCTGGTGCAGAGATTCACCAGAAAACAGATAACATGCACTTCTTTGAGTATTCTATCGAAGAATTCACAAGATGTGGCTATGCTCTTAAAAATATATCTCTCGATTTGCATAATAGTGATTTTGAGGGTAATATTGTAACAGAGTACGAGAGTAAATTCCTTGCTGAGGGTCTTCCTATTTATAGGCTTGAAGCATATCTTAAGGAGGAATAAGCATGACAACACAGACTGCAGTAAATCCAGCTGACTTTTTAGATCAGTACACGGGCATTTGGGTTCCGGTTCTTTTTCTTGGACTTGCGCTCGTTGCTCTCATGGTAATGCAAGTCATATTTACTATGAAGACTGACAGCATTCTTTTGTGGATTATTCCACTTTTCCTAGGTGTTGCTGGTGGCTTCTCAAGCCTTGCAACGATGTCATATTATTCATCATTTGAGACTATTGCAAATAATAACTTGGGATATTTAACAGCAGAACAGCAGGCGATGTGCCCAGATTTTGGTGCTTATTCCGTTACATTCCTTGCGCTTGCCGTATTTTTCTTTGCAAGTTTATTTATCTCTTTCGTTTTAGCTATAATTAAAGCTATTAGAAGAAGAAACCAATATTAAATATAACAAGAAAAAGCCACCGGTGGGGAGCCGGTGGCTTTTCCATTTAAAATAGGAGAAAATGAAATGAAAAAGTGAGTGAAGGGGTGACTAATCCCTTACTGCAACTACATAATAACCGGTGATACTTAAAACAACCTTAAACAAATCTTACAAATAATCAAAGAATTTTCAGACAAATTTGTAATTCTTATTCTTGCAAATCATTATTTCTTATGTTATATTTTGTACATGCCAATTGTCCGACATTTCAAAATGTTGGATGTTTGGACTCTGGAGAGTCTCTGCAGAAGCCACTGTAGAGCGCCGAAGGTGTACGGCTGTGCTCATTCGCACAGTTAATCTCTCAGGCAAAAGGACAGAGCAACCTAAAAAATTGCTTATAGTTCCTCTCTAGAGTCGTAGTGTAATACTACGGCTTTTATTTTTCATTTTAAAAAAAAGAAAAGGGAGAAATTAAACAATGGAAGCATTCTCAAAACTCATCACAAACATTGATGACTTCGTATGGGGCTGGACTCTTATTGGTCTTATCCTCGCAACAGGTCTCTACCTCACAATTCGTTCTGGCGCAGTTCAGTTCTTACATCTCGGTAGAGCTCTTAAGTACATGGTTAGAAACGAAGAAGATGGCGAAGGTGAAGTTACATCTTTCCAGGCTCTTTGCACAGCTCTTTCTGCAACAGTTGGTACAGGTAACATCGTAGGTGTTGCTACAGCTATCTGTGTAGGTGGTCCTGGTGCACTCTTCTGGATGCTCGTAGCTGCTTGCCTTGGTATGGCAACAAAGTATGCCGAGTGTCTTCTTTCCGTTCTTTATAGAGAAAAAGCTGAAGACGGTCACTATCTTGGTGGTCCATTCCTTTATATCGAAAAAGGTATGGGCGAAAAGTGGAAATGGCTCGCAAAACTCTTTGCTATTTTCGGAGCACTTGCAGGTCTTCTCGGTATTGGTACAATGACTCAGATCAATGGTATTGTTTCAGCTTTTGATAATATTGCAGAATCAAAGGTTCTCTTTACAATTGGTTCAAAGCCAATCACACTTGTTGCTTTGATTGTTGCTATTGTTGTTACAGCATGTGTGGCTCTCGTAGTAATTGGTGGTATTAAGAGAATTTCTGCTGTTGCAGAGAAGATTGTTCCATTTATGTGTGTCTTCTATTTCGTATTTGCAATTGTTGTAATTCTTATCAATATCAAAGCTGTTCCAGCTGCTATCGTTGCTGTTTTTGCTGGTGCATTTTCAACACAGGCCGCTATTGGTGGTTTCGCCGGTGCTGCAATCAAACTTGCAATGCAGAAAGGTATCGGCCGTGGTATTTTCTCAAACGAAGCTGGTCTTGGTTCTGCTCCAATTGCAGCAGCTGCTGCTCAGACAAAAGAGCCTGTACGACAGGGTCTTGTTTCAATGACAGGTGTATTTATTGATACTATTGTTATTTGTACTTTGACTGGTCTTTCAATTATCGTAACCGGTGCTTATTCAAACGTTCAGCAACTTCGTGGTGCTGCCGTTACGCAGCTCGCTTGGTCCTCATCACTTCCTTGGTCACCAGTTATTTCAAACACACTCCTTGCAGTTTGCCTTGCACTTTTTGCATTCACAACTATCCTTGGTTGGGACTATTACTCAGAGCGCTGCGTTGAGTACTTAACTAAGTCAAAGAAGGCAGTTGTAATTTTTAGAATTCTCTTTGTTCTCTTTACATTTGCAGGTCCATTCCTTGCGCTTGACGTTGTTTGGAATATTGCAGATATTTTCAACGGCCTTATGGCTTTCCCTAACCTTGTTGCTCTTATCGCTCTTGGCGGTGTTGTTGCAAAGGAAACAAAGGCTTATTTTGAAAAGGTTAAAGCTGAGAAATAATTAATAATAAAATATATGAG
>JAGHSI010000003.1 GCA_018065925.1 Candidatus Limimonas coprohippi | reverse complement strand
ATTTTAATATGTAATAAAATAATTTTTATTAAAGGAGTGACAATATGAACGGCAAAACCAGAAACATCTTAACCGTTGCCATAATTGTCATTCTTATTGTTTCTGCAATACTTATCACTATTGCACTTAGAAACAAAACTAAACTTGAGACTCCCACCAAGAACACCACTATCGGCATGGGAACAGTTGTAGTCGAGTCGTTCTATAACGTGGATAAAGAGGTATCCAACACTGCCATCACCAAGTCCACCGATATTATAAACGACTTAGATAACAACAGACTCTCGTGGCGTAAAGAAGGTTCTGACATTTGGAATCTTAACAGAGACGGTTCTGCATACCTTGACTCAGTCACATATGACTGTATTAGTAAATGTTTTGATGTCTCATCAAAGTGCGATGGCGCATTTGATATCACCGTTGGAAAACTCTCGGGACTTTGGAACATCGGCATGGAAAATGCTCGTGTGCCGAGCGACGAAGAAATCGACTCTGTTCTCCCTGCTATAAACTACAAGCGCATCACATTGGCGCCCGACTCAAAAGGCTCCTATCTCGTTGAAATTGGCGAAGATCAAAGCCTTGATCTCGGCGCAGTAGGCAAAGGCCTCGCTTGTGATCAAATTAAAGCATATCTAGAGACCACAGAGGTTTATGGCGGTACAGTATCAGTTGGTGGCTCAATCCTTGTTTATGGAATGAACCCAACATCAAAGGACAACTCATGGAATATCGCTGTTCGAGATCCTTTTGGCACAGACTCAGATTATATGGCCGTTATCAATTGCAAGCCTTGTTGTATTTCAACATCTGGCGACTATGAAAAAGTCCTTGTTGAAAACGGTAAAAAGTACCACCACATTTTAAATCCTAAAACAGGATATCCTGCAGAGTCAGAAATCACTGGTGTAACTATTGTTTGTGACTCAGGTGTAATTTCCGATGCACTTTCAACCGCATGTTTCATTTTAGGCTATAGCACTGAATCCCTCGATCTCCTTAGTGACTATGATGCCGATGCCATCTTTGTAATGAAAGATAAATCAGTTCATATCACTAAAGGGCTCAAAGACAAAGTCACTATTACGAACAGTGATTTTGAGGTGGTAGAATGAATCTCAAATTTTTAAAGAAGAGCGATATCATTTTAATCGCGGTCCTTCTCATTACCTGCCTCTCTCTCTTACTTCCTAAGTATTTTGGGGAAACTACCGGAGACATCAAAGCAGTCATTATGCGTGATGGCATAGTTATAGAAGAGATTGATCTTAGTACTGTAACCGAAAGTTATGAGTATGATCTACATTGCTCACCAAAAGCAGTCATCACAATTACTCCCAACTGCGTTTATTATTCATATGCCGAGTGTCATGACAAGCTATGCATGAACACAGGTAAATTAACAAAAGTCGGCGATACCGCTGCCTGTCTCCCCTCTAAAACCCTCGTTGTTTTAGAAGGCACAGCAGACAAGGAAGCGCCGGACGCTATCACTTACTAAAGGAGAAAAGCCATGGGAAAGACCAACATAAATAAAAAATCTTCCCGTGTTGCACTTCTCGGCGTACTCGGTGCGGAAGCACTTGCACTCTCTTTTCTTGAGAACTTCATTCCAGCAGTTCCTGGGCTTCCTCCTGGAGCAAAACCTGGTTTTTCAAATATCGTCACCATGTTTACCGCAAGTACAATGGGCCTCTGGTCCGCTCTTGCTATCACACTTATAAAAAGCATTTTTGCTTTTATCGCGAGAGGAGTCACAGCCAGCCTAATGAGTGGCGCTGGCGGATTACTCTCAACACTCATCATGGTGCTTCTTCTCAAATGGAAGAAAAATCCTTTCGGCATTATGGGCATCTCCGTTGCGTCCGCCGTGGCGCACAACTTGGGCCAACTCATAGTTGCCTGTATTCTCTCGGGCACCTCAGCCCTTGTTTGGAGCTATGGCCCGCTCCTGCTTCTCTTCGCCATCATCACTGGTGCAGTCACGGGCGCGATTTTAAAAATCATTCTCCCTGCCCTTGAAAAGCAGAAGAAAGCAATCGGCGTATCCTAACGGTAATAATGCGGCTTTCCGCTTATTATAAATTAATATTCTATGGTAGTCGCCCTAGTCAAGCGACACAAATCCAATGAGGAGTTGAATGAATGGCAGACAAAATTGAAGGCGTACTTAAGCCGGTCATGAAGGGTCACGGTGGCATCCATGTGTCTCACAACAAGAACACATCAAAGTGCGAAATCGTTCGTATCCCTACACCTGCTAAAGTAGTTCTTCCTATGCAGCAGCATATCGGTGCTCCTTGCACACCTACTGTAGCTGTCGGTGACGAGGTCAAAGTTGGCCAGGTTATCGGTGACTCAGAGGCGTTCGTAAGCGCTCCTATCCACGCTACTGTTTCAGGTAAAGTAACTGCAATTGGTCCGGTTAAAGTAGCCAACGGCTCAATGGTACAGGCTGTTACTATTGAATCAGACGGAGAAATGGCCCTCTATGAAGGTCTCAAGGCTCCAGAAATTAACTCAAAGGATGACTTCCTTAAAGCAGTTAGAGCTTCTGGTCTTGTAGGTCTTGGTGGTGCTGGTTTCCCAACACACGTAAAACTCGCATTCAAAGAGGATTCTGGTGTTGATACACTTATCATCAACGCAGCAGAGTGCGAGCCTTTCATCACAGTTGACCACAGAGAGTGTATTGACAACTCTTGGGATGTTCTTTCTGGCGTTTACACCATCAAAGATATCCTTGGTTTCAAGAATGTTTATATCGCAATTGAAGATAACAAGAGCGATGCATTCACAGAGCTCATGAAAGTTGCTGCTGACGAAGCAGACTGGGACGACAGCGTTAAACTCGTTATGCTCCCTTCACAGTACCCACAGGGTGCTGAAAAAGTTCTCATCCAGTCAGTAACTGGTCGTCAGGTACCTCCAGGAAAACTTCCTTCAGACGTAGGCGTTGTTGTAATGAACGTTCAGTCTATCTCTTTCCTCGGTCGTTATCTTAAGACAGGTAAACCACTTGTTTCTAGATCTCTTACTGTTGACGGTTCTGCAATTGCTGAACCAAAGAACATCCGTGTACCAATCGGTACATTGATTTCAGACATCATTGATTTCTGCGGTGGCTTCAAAGGCACACCTTATAAAGTAATCAGCGGTGGTCCTATGATGGGTATGTCTATTTACGACATCAATGTTCCACTTCTTAAGAACAACAATGCTGTTCTCGCATTCTCTGCTGACACAGTTAAGGTTAAGCAGACTCGCGCTTGTATCCGTTGTGGTCGTTGCGTAGAAGCTTGCCCAATGAGCCTCATGCCAACTAAGATCGAGACACGCGCTCATCTTAAGGATGCAGAAGGCTGTGCCGCAGCTGGTGCTATGACATGTATGGAATGTGGTTCATGTGCTTATGCTTGTCCATCAGGCAGACCACTTGTTCAGTACATGCGTCTCGCTAAAGCAGTTATCAGAGAGGAGAGTGCTAAATAATGGAACTTAATAACAAGCTTACCGTTTCAGCATCACCTCATGTTAAATCTGCTGAAACAACCACAGGCATTATGCTCGATGTTATCATCGCTCTTATTCCTGCTGGTGTCGCATCAATTTTTGTATTTGGTTTAAAAGCACTTGCTGTTATCGCTGTTTCAGTTGCAGCTTGTGTGCTTGCCGAATTCCTTTCACGTAAAGCAATGAAGCGTGAACAGACAATCGGTGATCTTTCAGCCGTTGTTACTGGTCTTCTTCTTGCTTACAACCTTCCAGCTACTATGCCTCTTTGGGAAGTAGCTCTCGGTGCAGTAATCGCTATCGTAGTAGTTAAGCAGATGTTCGGCGGTATCGGCCAGAACTTCGTTAACCCTGCACTCCTCGCTCGTATTGTTCTTATGTCAGCTTTCCCTGCTCGTATGTCAGCAGGCGCTATGGCTGGTACAAACATTACTGGCTGGGATGTAGAAGCTGCTACAGGCGCTACACCAATGGGTATGATTTCTCTTGCTGATGGTCTTAAAGATGGTGCTCCATCACTTATGGACATGTTCATCGGTACAACATCAGGTTGTCTCGGTGAAGTTTCTGCCCTTGCTCTTATGCTCGGCGGCCTTTACCTCATCATCCGTAAGGTTATCTCTCCTATTATCCCTGTTGCCTATATCGGCACAGTTGCTATTATCACACTCATCGCTTTTGGCGATGTAAATGCTATGCTCTACGAAGTACTTGGTGGCGGTCTCATGATCGGTGCTATCTTCATGGCTACAGACTACACAACAAGCCCTATTACTAATAAGGGTAAGTGGATTTACGCTATTTGCGCTGGTCTCCTTACTTGCCTTATCAGACTCTTTGGTAGCCTTCCAGAAGGCGTTTCATTCTCAATCATCATCATGAACATCCTTGTTCCACACATTGAGAATGCTACAAAGCCAACTATCTTCGGCACAGTAAAAGAAAAGAAGAATAAGGAGGCAGATGCATAATGAAAAAGATGAATGCAAAGGACATTTTAGTCCCAACAATCTCTCTCCTTGTTATCTGTCTCGTTGCTTCAGCTCTCCTTGCTCTTGTTAACAATGTTACAAAAGACAAGATTGCAGAAGTTACAGCTCAGAACGCAGCTGCTGCTCGTCAGTCAGTTCTTGCTGATGCTAAAGAGTTCAAAGAGGTTGACAAGGATAACGACGGTACAACAGATTACTATGAAGGTCTCGACGCTTCTGGTGCTGTTATCGGTTATGTATTTGACTGTTCAGGCGAAGACAAGGGTTACGGCGGAGACGTTTCAGTAACTGTTGGTATCGCTGCTGACGGTACAATCACAGGCATCCAGCCAGATGACGTTTCAAACGAAACTCCAGGTCTTGGTCAGAATTCAAACAAGGCTTCTTGGAAAGCTCAGTTTGTTGGCGAGTCTGGTGACCTCACAGTAGTTAAATCTGACAAAGCTGCTCAGGAAAATACTACTGATGGTAAGATTAATGCTATTACAAGTGCTACAATCACTTCTAAAGCTGTAACAGGCTCAGTAAATGCTGCACTTGATATGTTCGAAGAGATTGGAGGCGCTAAATAATGGCTGAAAAGAAAACACTTGGCCAGGAATTTTCTAAGGGCCTCATCAAGGAGAACCCAGTTCTCCGTCTCGTACTCGGTACTTGCCCTACTCTCGCCGTTTCAACATCAATTGAAAATGCTATCGGTATGGGTATTGCCGCTACACTTGTTCTTATCTGCTCTAACATCGTTATTTCAGCACTTAAGAAAGTTATTCCAAATAAGGTACGTATTCCTTGCTACATCGTAGTTATCGCTGCATTCGTAACAATCGTTCAGTTACTTGTTAAGGCTTTTGCACCAGATCTCGATGCTTCTCTTGGTATCTACCTTCCACTTATCGTAGTTAACTGTATCATCCTTGGCCGTGCAGAAGGTTTCGCTAACAAGAACAGCGTTATCGCATCTGCAGTTGACGGTATTGGTATGGGCGTAGGTTTCACAATTGCACTCACACTTATGGCTGCTGTTCGTGAATTCTTCGGTTCAGGTAACTTAACACTCAAGGTTTTAGGCTTCGGTACAACTCTTACTGATATCTTTGGTCTCGGTGAGAAAGACGTACTCACAGCTATCGGCCTCGAGCCAATTCTTATCTTCATCCTCGCTCCTGGTGGATTCTTCACATTTGGTCTTCTCATGGCTTGTGCTAACAAGCTTGCTGAAAAGAATGGTAAGCCAAAGGCTGAACTCAAAGGATGCGAAGCATGTCCAATGGCCGCTACTTGCGCCATGAAAGCTGACGGAAAGGAGTGTGCTGAATAATGTATATTACAGGTCTTGTTTCTATACTTCTTGCAGCTATCACTACCAACAACTTTATTCTTTCTAAGTTCCTTGGTATTTGTCCTTTCCTTGGTGTATCTAAGAAGACAAATACTGCAGTTGGTATGTCTGCTGCTGTTATCTTCGTAATGTTGCTTGCAACTGCAGCAACTTACCCAATCAACAATCTTCTCATTAAGAACAACATGTCATACCTTATGACAATCGTTCAGATCCTCGTTATCGCTGGTCTTGTACAGTTCGTTGAGATCGTTCTTAAGAAGTATATCCCAAGCCTCTATCAGGCTCTCGGTGTATTCCTTCCTCTTATCACAACAAACTGTGCCGTTCTCGGTGTAGTTCAGCTTAACGTTCAGAACACATACGACTTCTGGCAGTCAATGGTAAGCTCACTTGGTGCTGGTCTTGGCTTCATGGTTGCTATGGTTATGTTCTCAGGTGTTCGTGAGAGACTTGAAGGTAATGACTATCCTAAGTTCTGGGACGGTCTTCCAATCACACTTGTTGCCGCTGCTATCACAGCTTGTTCATTCCTCGGATTTACAGGTCTTGTTGAAGGCATTTTCGGTGCGTAAGAAAGGTAGGGAAATTAAATGAATCCAATTCTATTTGCTGTAATCATTGTTTCTGCTATCGGTCTCGTACTCGGTCTCATCCTTGCTATTGCTTCTATCGTAATGGCAGTTCCAGTTGATGAGAAAGCGGAAGCAATCAAAGAAGTTCTCGCCGGTGCTAACTGTGGTGCCTGCGGTTATTCAGGATGCGCTGGTTACGCTGAGGCTCTTTCTCAGGGTAAGACAACTGAGTGCACACTCTGTTCACCAGGTGGCGCAGACTGCGCAGCTGCTATCGCTCAGATCATGGGCCTTGCAGCTGGCGAAATGAAGCCAATGACAGCTGTTGTTAAGTGTCATGGTACACCTGACAAGGCTCCAGATGCTATGAGCTATCTTGGAGACATGAGCTGTAAGACAGCTTCTCAGCTCTTCGGCGGTCCAAAGGGCTGTAACTATGGTTGTCTCGGTCTCGGCGACTGCGTTAAGGCTTGTCCTTACAACGCTCTCGAAATCGTAGACGGCGTTGCTAAAGTTGACCCACTCGCTTGTAAAGCATGTAAGATGTGTGTAAAGACATGTCCAAAGGGAATCATTGATCTTGTTCCTCTCTATGAGCAGAAGGCAATAAACTTCTGTATGAATAAAGACAAAGGTAACCTTACAAGCAAGCAGTGCACAGTTGGTTGTATTGGTTGTATGAAGTGCGTTAAGGTTTGCGAATTTGATGCAATCCACGTAGAAAACAACAATGCAACAGTTGACTACGACAAGTGCACAGCTTGTGGAAAATGCGTTGAAGGCTGTCCAAAGCACTGCCTTGAACTCGTTGCTTTTGGTTGCGAGAAATAAGCATTTATTCATTCAACAAATACGCCCTCCAGGTTTTCCTGGAGGGCCTTTGTTTTATCTATTATTCACTTTTCTTTCGTTGTTCTTTATATTCTTTTAGTAGTTTCTTCTCTCTCTCATCTTTAGAAGCTCCGAGTCCGAGTCCCATACACATTCCTACACCTATGCCTATAGCCATGCTTGAGAAGACAAGTGAACCAAGTGCTACACCGAGACACATTCCAATGCACATACCCATGGCAGTCCAGTAACCTTCTATTTTCTTATCCTTAGTAAATCTAATTCCCTCTTTGCCTCTACCGTCTTCATAGAATCCAAGTTTCTTGAGAAGTCTTATTGAATACTCATTTGACTCCTCTGCTTCTGCCTCTACGAAATATACATCTTCCTCATCAAAAGCAACATTTAAAAGGGCGTCAACTGCCTCTGTAGCATAGCCTTGATTTCTGTAATCATTATCTATACCATAGCCAATCTCAACAGCGTGATTCTCTACGCTTCCATGGAAGCCTATACTTCCTATCTGTTTGTTTTCAGATCTTAAGATTATCTTCCAAGGAGCAAACCACATTCTATCATTTGGGTTCTTCCTACTACCTTTGAGCATTTCTGTATATGCGGTCTTAAGGTCCTCTCTATTTTCATTATCTATCATCGCTTTAAGTTCTTCATCAGTCATTAAAACAATGTTTAATCTCTTAGATTTAATAGAAACTTTAGCCATATCTATACCTCCAAATTGTACATTAGTATTATAACATATTTCATCAAAAATCAAGAGATTGTTAAAAATATTAACAACTTTAAGTGCTTTCACTTTAGTTTTCATCAAAAGATTGTTAACTTTATATCAATCTTATTGACAAACCCCTATATTACTATTATAATAGCCGTTGTAATTTTAATGGCGCAAAGCGCCGGAGGTATATAAATGGCTAGAGTTTATAATTTCTCAGCGGGCCCATCAATGCTCCCTGAGTCTGTACTTAATAGAGCGGCAGATGAGATGCTCGACTACGAAGGTACTGGCGAATCTGTAATGGAGATGAGCCACAGAAGCAAAGAGTACGATGCTATCATTAAAGGTGCTGAGGCTCTCCTTCGTGAACTCATGGAAATTCCAGACAACTACAAAGTACTCTTCCTTCAAGGTGGCGCATCAACACAGTTCGCCGCTATCCCTATGAATTTTATGAATGGTTCAGGAAAGGCTGACTATGTAGTTTCAGGTCAGTGGTCAAACAAGGCTGCTAAAGAAGCTCAGAAGTACGGCGACGTTAAAATTGTCGCTTCTTCAAAAGAGCAGAACTTCTCTTGCGTTCCAGCAGTAGACAAAGCTGAGCTCAGACCTGATGCTGATTATGTATATGTATGTCTCAATGAGACAGTTCACGGCAACCTTATGAGAAAGCTTCCAGAGTGTGGCAACGTTCCACTTATCGCCGACATCTCTTCATGCTTCCTCTCAGAGCCACTTGATATTACAAAGTTTGGTATGGTATATGGCGGCGCTCAGAAGAACGTTGCACCTGCAGGACTTACTATCTGCATCATCCGCGAGGATCTTCTCGGTAATGCCCGTGATATCACTCCTTCTATGCTTGACTACGCGCTCATGGCAGAAAACGATTCTCTCTATAACACACCACCTTGCTACAATATTTATATCTGTAAGCTCGTTCTTGAATGGATTAAGAAGCTCGGTGGTCTCGACGCTATGAAAAAGCGCAACGAAGCAAAAGCTAAGATTCTCTACGACTTCCTCGACGAATCAGAGATGTTCAAGGGCACAGTTGTAAAAGATGACCGTTCACTTATGAATGTTCCTTTCGTTACCGACTCTGATGAACTCAATGCTGAATTCATTAAAGCCTGCACAGAAAACGGTTTTATCAATATCAAGGGTCACCGTTCAGTTGGTGGCATGCGCGCATCTATCTACAACGCTATGCCTATTGAAGGTGTTGAGGCTCTCGTTGACTTCATGAAGCAGTTCGAACTTGAACACAAAAAAGCTGAATAAGAGGTAATTTCATGTTTAAGATTTTAACTTTAAATAAGATTTCTCATTACGGTCTCGACAACTTTGACCGTAAGACATATACATACGGCACAGAGATGGATTCACCAGATGCCATCATCGTTCGTTCTGCAGCAATGCACGATTACAACTTTGATGCCAATACTGTTGCCGTAGCACGTGCTGGCGCCGGTGTCAACAACATCCCTATCGACAAGTGTGCTGAGAATGGTATCGTTGTTTTCAACACACCAGGCGCAAATGCAAACGCAGTAAAAGAACTCGTTATTTGCGGTCTTTTCCTTGCTTCTCGTAAAATTGTTGCAGGTATCGACTTTGCAAAAGACCTCAAGGATACTGCTGAAGCAGACGTTGCAAAGCAGGCTGAAAAAGGTAAAAGTGCTTTTGCAGGTCCTGAAATTAAGGGCAAAAAGCTCGGCGTTATAGGCCTCGGAGCTATTGGTGTTTTAGTAGCAAATGCCGCCAAAGGTCTCGGTATGGAAGTATATGGCTATGATCCATATCTTTCAGTAGATGCCGCATGGAATCTTTCTCACTCAATTCACCATGCAAAATCAATGCAGGAAATTTTTGAAACTTGTGACTATATCACAGTTCACGTACCTCTCAACAATGAGACCCGCGACCTTATCAACGACCAGTCAATAAGTGGCATGAAAGATGGCGTTCGTATTTTGAACTTCGCTCGTGGCGAACTCGTAAATACCGACGACATCATTGAAGCTCTTGGCACTGGCAAGGTAGCTGCTTATGTTACTGACTTCATCAATGAGAAAATTTTGAATGTTCCTGGTGTAGTTGCTCTTCCTCATCTCGGCGCTTCAACTCCAGAATCTGAAGACAACTGTGCAAGAATGGCAGCATTTGAGCTCATCGACTATCTTGAAAATGGTAACATCAAAAATTCTGTAAATATGCCGGCAGCTCAGATGGATAAAAAGGCAGCTTACAGAATCTGTGTAATACACAAAAACATCCCTAATATGCTCAACCAAATCACCGCTACAACTAATATGAACATCGTTGATTTGCTCAACCGTTCAAAGGGCGATTATGCATACACAATGCTCGATGTTGACGAAGATGTAACAGCAGAGATAATCAACGCAATTAAAGCAATCGAAGGCGTTATTCGCGTAAGAGTTATCAAGTAAATTTCACATCGATATTTAAACCGGCGTTTTTATGAACGCCGGTTTTTGCATTCATTAATAACAGTTGACTTTATACTGAATCCGATATAAATTAGAAACGTAGGAAAAATTTAGAAAAATTGTAAAAGGAGATAAAAAATGAGTTCTTTTAAAGACTTAAGAGTTGTTGATAACTTTTATCAGACATCTCTCTTCTTCCCAATGCCAACAGTTTGCATTAGCACTGTAAACCCAGACGGAAGCATTAATGTAGGCTCATACTCACTTGTATTCCCATACTATGTTGCAGGTAGAGACTACTACGCTATGGTTCTCAATTGCCGTAACAACAGCAACACTTGCCAGAACCTTCTCCGTACAAAGAAGCTCGCATTAAACTTCATCCCTGATGATCCTAAGATGTTCAAGGAGGCTGTTCGTCTTGGCTTCCCTGGCCCTTCAAAGGATAAGATGCCTGACTTTAAATGGGCTATTGAAAAAGGTCTCGCAGGTCCTGAAGATCCAGATCGTCCTCCAGTACTCACAGATGCTTTCCAGGTAATCGAATGTACTTGGGATGACACTCTTGAGGACGGTGGCAAATGGCAGCCAGGTTGCATGGACGGTTATGAGGGTCCATTCAACAATTTCAACGGTATCACATCACCTCTCGGTGCTACTTTCATTCTTAAGATTGATAAGATTCTTATGAAGGAAAAATATTACAACGCTATCGTAAACGGTGTTGAAAAGGGTGACTTCCCACCAGTACCTGTTGACTACGGTTATCGTGATTCTAAGAACTTCTGGTATACAAAGTTCCCAAAACTTACAAAGCCACATGCTGAACCAATCCCAGCTGCTAAAGAAGTTGATCTTGCATCAATCCGTTATGCAGCTGATCGTTGCGACGACAAAATTAAGTTCACAGATGAAGCTTTGATGATGCTCAACAAGGTTCCACGTCCATTCTTAAAGACAGCTCTCATGGGTTGCGTTAACTGGGCTAAAGAAAATAATGTTGAGCTTATTACAGAAGAGCATATGAAAGAAATCAACGACAAGCGTGCCGCTGAGAAGAAAAAGAAATAAGACAACACAAAAGACCGAGAGGCAATCCTCTCGGTCTTTATTTTTTCTATATACTTTGTGCAAATGCCACCAGTAGAGGCAATGTGAAAAGTGAAAGTAGAGTTGACACAGACATAATCTGTGCACCGAGCTCTGCGTCCTTTCCGTAAAGAGTTGCAAACATCGCAGTGTTTGCAGCCGTTGGGGCCGCAGCAGCGATGGTACACACAACCATAACCGTCGTGTCAACCTTTGCAAAATACATCATCAGAAGCGCCACCGACGGGAACAGCAACAATTTGTAAAAAGAAATTAGATACTGTTTCTTGTTTGAGACAATTCGATTGACACTTAAATTGCCCAAATAATAACCAATTACTATCATCGGAAGCGGAGTGTTGAGGGCCGCCATATATCCTATCGATGTCGAAAGAACACTTGGAAGTTTAAGGCCAGTTACAAGAATTATAATACCGACAAACGTTCCAATAAGCCCAGGATTTAAAACAAGAGATTTCGCGCTGATATACTTCTTATCACCGCTCATGAGCCAAACACCGTAGGTCCAAACAAAGAGATTAAATACAGCAATATATACAGCTCCAAAGAAAGCTCCG
Organism: Candidatus Limimonas coprohippi; assembly: GCA_018065925.1. GTDB lineage: Bacteria > Bacillota > Clostridia > Oscillospirales > Acutalibacteraceae > UBA1227. The sequence goes on along the minus strand of JAGHSI010000003.1, from coordinate 2,892 downwards.
ATATCACCAAGAACCGCCTGTTCAAGTGGCAATGCCATAAAACCACAATTGCCAAAAACAGCGGCATATCTATAAACGCGTTCTAATTCTTTATCCTTATCCTTTATGCAAGAATGGGCAAATGCAATCGAAATAAAGAATGTCAAAAACGCTACTACAGCAGTGATTATAAGACCACTTACTAAAGCAGAATCGACTTCTCGCGAAAAGGAATTTATAATCACACATGGAGTGACAAAATAAAGAACAATATTTGTTATGCTCTTTACTGCCTTTTCATCGAGCCAATGGACCCTATTACATAAAAATCCAAGTGCCATGATACAGCAAAGAACTAAAACTTGTTCACCGACAATAAGAAAATTTTGTAGCATTTTAAAGCCTCCTACAGCAAATTATATTATCATATAGACTACTTGCAAACAAGTTAAAGTTCTTTTATAATAATCTCGTTTATAATATATTTATTTTATGGGAGGTCCCTATGAAAAACAGCAAACGCATTTTTGCACTTTTAATGGCATTCGTAATGATGTTCTCACTCACTGGTTGTACAATCGTAGACATTGATTTCATGCTCAATGGTTGGGACGGCGTTGTAAACGGTGAAGTTGTTTGGGAAAATCCAAAACGTAATCAGCAGCAGATTGTCGAAGATGAAAAGACAAAGGAAGAGGCTGATGCTCAAGAAGAAGAAGAAGAGGATGCTCAGACAGAAGATGTTGAAGAAGTAACCGAAGTTGTTACTGAGGTAAATAACAAAGGTGAAACTGTAACCAAGGTTGTTACTGCTACAAAGCCTGCTTCAACCGGAAATAAGACTCCAGCTAATAAACCTTCCAATAGTGGTTCAAATAGTGGATCACAGACTCAGAGTACAACAAAGCCAAACGGCTCTACAACAAACACAACAACAAAAGCTAGCGGCAATTCTTCTGCTGCTCCAACAACTGCAGAAATTATCAACACATACAAAACTGCCGCTAACAAGATTAAGTCAAATACTTCAGGTGTTACTTGCACAAGAACACGTGAAAAATATATCGAACTCGGTGGCAACATCTCAGGCCTTTCAGCTTCTATCGTTAAAAGCGCTTTCTCTGAGAAAGACGACACTAAAGCTAAGACAGTTACAGGTTCAAGCATTGCAAACGATTTTATCGTAGAAAAGCAGTCTTATGTTTGTAACCTTACAGAGGCCGACGTTAAATCAGCAACAATGACTCAGTCTGGCAACAACACACTTATCGTAATCAAAGTTAAGGACGACACAGATCAGGCACAGGGTCACTCAAATAAGGCTGTTTCAGCTACAGCAGTAGCAGACCTCGCAGTTAACCTCTCAGTAGGTAAACTTAAGTATATGGCTTGTAAAGATGTTTATCTTGAAGCAACTATCAACTCAAAAGGTCAGCTTATCAACCTTCACACATATATGCCAGCATATTTCTATGCAACTGACGAGTACTTCGCTGTAGCACTTGAACAGTGGTGGACAATTTCTTACACATAAATAAGGACTTGAGGTAAATCATGAAAACAACAAGAAAAGTTTTAGCACTTCTCTTAGCACTCTTAATAACCCTCTCACTCTCCGCTTGCGGCAAAGATGATGACGAGGCCGTTTTAACTACAAAAAAGAAAACAACTACAACAACTCCAGCAGGTTCAGAAATTGACATTTGGGAGTACTTAAACGGCGATATTGAAGATGGAGGCACAGAAGAGCCTGGCACAGTCTCTTCAGGTAACATTGGAACATATTATTCTCCAACAGTTACAACATATGAAGACACTCCTATTTCATTTGGTGGTGGATCATCAGTAATCTCATCATCAACCGCTACAACAAGTAAGAGTGGATATCCTGTAATTAGATGGAATGCCGTTCCAGGTGCTGTGAAATACAACATCTACAGAAGCACAAATAAGACAAGTGGTTTCTCATACTTAGATTCAACTACCGCAACATCTTACACAGACAAAACTGCCGTAAACGGTGTACAGTATTACTACCAGGTAAAATCAGTTAAAAATGTTCCTGCAACAACAACTACTACTACAAAAAAGCAAATTACGATACCTACAACTACTGCTCCAAAGGTAACAGTTAGAGATATGAGTAATGCTCCAGCAAATGGAACTATTGCAGACTCTTCAAATATTTCAAACATTGTTTCTCTTTATAATGTTGCAGCAAATCAGGTTAAGTCAAAAGCTACTTCTGTAACACTTCAGTCAAGAACTATTAAATATCTTGAATCTCCATCTTCTGAGGTACAGACAATTCTTGCTATTGCCGGTGTTAAAGAAGGTACAAGTTCAAATCCTAGATCATACGTTGGTCACGACAAAGTTATCGAAGCTTTCCCTATAGAGAACAGCCAAACAGCAAGTTCGCTCACAGCAAACATGGTTAAATCAGCTAGTTGCACTTATGCCGATGGTTACTACACAGTAACTATTTATCTCAAGGAAGATCCTGAAGGCACCCTCAACTATGCTAAAGCTTGTACAGATGTTATCGATATCAGTGGCTGGTATACCGGTGCATACTCAACAACAAAGGGTGTTGTAATTCAAGCTAGAATCGCTTACGATGGTCATCTTGATTATGTAACTCACTATGTTCCAACTTACATCTATGTTGATAACACAGGTGCCGGAGACAACGCCATAACAGTTAACACAGTAGTCGGTCTTTCAATCCAGGAATTCTGGTCAGTAAACTACTAAAATACTAAAAACAAAACCCTCTGGAATTTTTGATATGTACCCCGTTTACTGGACAACCAGTAAGCGGGGTATTTTTATGCGATATAGTTATGAATTTAAAAAAGAATGTGTTGAACTGTACCGTCAAGGTAAGTGGATGAAAACTCCAGAAGGTAT
>JAGHSI010000067.1 GCA_018065925.1 Candidatus Limimonas coprohippi | reverse complement strand
TTTTATATGTATCATTAATCCAGTTTATATTATTAGAGGGGTTTTTAATATGGAAAAAAATAAAGTAAAGGTTTCTATCTGCGGCAGCGATTACTACATCACAACCGAAGATGATCCAAAGTATGTTTTAGAACTTGCTAATAACCTTGATGAGACTTTGACAAAAATTGTTCATGACAACAATCGTCTCTCAATCACACAGGCAGCAATTCTTGCATCTCTTGATTATGCCGACACAGCAAAGAAGGCTACTGACACAGCTGATAACCTTCGTGCTCAGATCAAAGAATATCTTGAGGATTCTGCTCGTTATAAGATGGAAGCAGAAGTTGCAAAGCGCGACGTTGAACGTCTTGAGAAAGAGATTCAGTCACTTCGTGGTGGCTCTATGAAAACATTCTAATTTAATATGAAAAAATCGGTTGAAATTTTGGCGCCAGCTGGCAGCATGGATGCTTTAGTTGCTGCTGTTCGTTGTGGTGCAGATGCCATTTACCTGGGTGCTGGTGATTTTAACGCCAGACGCCACGCCGACAATTTCACACGAGACGAACTTCGTCAAGCTGTTGAATATTGTCACATCCGTGGAGTAAAGGTATATTTGACACTCAACACACTTATTAGTGACGCCGAAATCTCATCTGCACTTGAACTTATTTCGTGCGTCTGCGCCATTGGCGTGGACGCACTTATTATTCAGGACCTTGGCATCGCAAGGCTCTGCCATGAAGTTGCACCAAATATGCCACTTCACGCCTCAACACAGATGAGTGTAACATCAGTCTATGGTTTTAAAGAACTAGAGACACTCGGCTTCAAGCGTGCTGTTCTCCCACGAGAACTCAGCTTTGAAGAAATAAGAAAAATCAGAGAAAACACCAGCATGGAGCTTGAACTCTTCGTGCATGGTGCACTTTGCATGTGCGTCTCTGGACAGTGTTACCTCTCTGGCATGCTCGGCGGTCGTTCGGGCAACCGCGGGCTCTGCGCCCAACCTTGTCGCCTTCCTTTTTCGGCGCCGGGTGGTCTTGGCGCAGACCTATCACTCAAAGACCTCTCACTCATAGACCATCTTCCAGAGCTCTGCGAACTTGGCATAGAATCATTTAAAATCGAGGGCCGAATGAAACGCCCCGAATATGTTGCAGCAGCCACAACCGCTTGCCGTGTTGCTATAAAAAGATATGAAAAATCAAAGAGTTTCGATAAGTCAAGTGGCGACATTGACTACAGCGGAGTGAGAACACAAGAAGAATTAAAACTCAAAGAACAGCTCCGTGCAGTTTTCTCTCGTTCTGGATTTACAGACGGATATTATAAGGACAATTTAGGTATAGGCATGTTCGGAACTCGCCAAAAAGACGATGTTACAGCTGCTGCTCCTGTACTTAAAGAACTCTCTCGTCTCTATGAAAAAGAGCCTTCTGTTATCCCTATTTCCCTCTCTCTCACTGCAGAACTCGGAAAACCACTTATGGCATCCGCCTCAACGGGAAAGATAAATACATTTGTAACATCGGATTATAAAGTACAAAAAGCGCAAAATCATGCAACTGAAGTTGAAAAAATCCGAGAGCAACTCCATAAGACTGGCGGGACACCATTCAAAGTAGAGATGACAGATATTAAAGTTGACGGGAACATAAATGTCCCTATATCTGAAATAAACTCAATTCGAAGGCTTGCGCTCGCATCACTTGAGAAAAAACTTATAAGCGGATATGAGAAAGAAACAGTGTTGAGCGAGTTTAAGCTTCCAATTGACGACTTTGCAAAGACTTCGCTCCTAGAACTTGGAAATCATACAATAACTTGGAAAAAGCGAAACCCTATCGCCGAGCGACCAAATAGCATTGCTCGTTTTTCATCTGTAGATCAAATTCCTAAAAACTTCGGAGAATTTATAGCTGATAAAGATTACGGCATAACATCAGTTATAGTTCCTCTCTTTACAACAGAGGATAAATTCAGCAGACTCAAAAAGCTCAACATACCATATGGCGTAGAGCTTCCTAGAGCCATTTATGGAAATTATAGAGATATAAAGTGCAAACTTAAGGATGCAAAGAAATGCGGAGTCTCATTCGCTTATTGTGGAACTCTTGATGCTATTAAGCTCGCAAAATCCGAAGGACTTCCTGTCCTTGGTGCACAAACTCTAAATGCATATAACAGTTTTTCGCTTTCAGAGTATAAAAGTTTGGAAGGCCTTCATTCTATCGTCGTATCAACAGAGATGGGACTCAAAGATATTACAAATCTCCGCAGTTCGCTCCCTCGTGGCATCATCTCATATGGTCAAACTCCGCTCATGCTTGTCCGAAACTGTCCTATTAAGAACGGACGCAACTGCAGGTCCTGCCAAAGCAAGCTCTATTTAACTGACCGTAAGGGAATTAAGTTTCCTGTGACTTGCGTGGCAAATGCAGGTGTGGCCTCAGAAGTGCTGAACTCGCGACCTATTTATCTCGCAGATCGACAGCACGAACTTAAGAATCTCGACTTTCAACTCCTCTACTTCACAGTAGAGTCACCTGAGAAAGTCGAAAAGATTCTCGCCGCTTTCCGCGATCAAGAATCCCCAAAAGGTGAGTTCACCCGCGGTCTCTACTATCGCGGCGTAGAATAAAAAAACAAAATAAAAAGACCTGAGTTCCAAACGAAACTCAGGTCTTTATTTTTTATCTAATTAGTCAGCATTCTTTGCAACGTAAACATTCTTACCAAACTTCTTGATAATGAAGAGAACTGCGATTGTTGCTACAACACCGATTGCAAGGCAGATAGCTGCATTCTGAACGAAACCGGCGATGATGAACATTATGAATGAGATACATGCTACAGTTACAGCGTAAGGAAGCTGTGTTGTAACGTGGTTCAAGTGATTTGACTGAGCACCTGCAGATGACATGATAGTTGTATCTGAGATTGGTGAGCAGTGGTCACCACAAACAGCACCAGCGAGGCAAGCTGAGATACAGATTGTACCGAGTGTTGAGCCTACTGGGAAGATAGCTGTAACGATTGGAATCAAGATACCAAATGTACCCCATGATGTACCAGTTGCGAAAGCAAGAAGGCAAGCGATAACAAAGATGATTGCTGGAAGGAATGACTGGAAGAGACCAGCTGAGCCTTCAACAATACCACCAACGTAATCAGCAGCACCAAGGAGACCAGTCATGTTCTTGAGTGATGTTGCAAGAGTCAAGATGAGGATTGGAGGTACCATTGCGATGAAGCCCTGAGGTACACATTCCATAGCCTCTTTGAAAGTGATTACTCTTCTTGCGATGAGGTAGATAACAGTGAATACAAGTGCAACAAGAGCAGCCCAAGGAAGACCGATTGTAGCATCAGTGTTAGAGAAAGCATCGACGAAGCCCATGTCCATCATACGCTCAGATGGAGTGAACACCCAATCATCGCCAACCATACACTGGCCAACATAGATGAGTGAGAATACTGAAAGGGCAATCAATACAATGATTGGAAGAACGAGGTCAATTACTCTACCCTTTGGATTTGCCTCTACTTCTTTTTCACCCTCGAAAGCACCAGTTGTGAAGAGGTCGCCGTTTTCAAAAGCGTTCTTCTCGTGGATAGCCATTGAGCCGTAGTCAAATCCCATGATTGAGATTGCAACGATGAATACGAGAGTTAAGAGTGAGTAGTAGTTGAAAGGAATAGCAGAGATGAAGAGCTGGAGACCCTGTCCATCTGGAGCATAACCTGAAACTGCAGCAGCCCAAGAAGAGATTGGTGCGATCATACAGATTGGAGCAGCAGTTGCGTCAATCAAGTATGAGAGCTTTGCACGAGAGATTTTCTTTGAGTCTGTTACAGGACGCATTACTGAACCTACTGTAAGGCAGTTGAAGTAGTCATCGATGAAGATGAGTACGCCAAGTGCGAAAGTAGCAATTGCAGCGCCTGCGCGAGTTTTAATATGAGTCTGAGCCCAACGACCAAAAGCAGCAGATCCGCCCGACTTGTTGAGAAGAGCAACGATAGCACCAAGGATTACGAGGAATGCAAAGATACCAGCGTTACCAGATACAGCAGCAGTTACACCTTCAACAGTCAATTTGTTAACTGTGCCTATAGGGCTAAAGTTTGATGCGAGTAAACCACCAAGAACTGCACCGAGGAAGAGTGATGAATAAGCTTCCTTTGTAATAAGTGCAAGGCAGATAGCGAATACTGGTGGAAGGAGTGCCCAAAGTGTTCCACCTGCGTTTAAAATACTTCCGGTAAATGAGCAAAGAACGATAAAGAGAATTACAAAAGCAATTGCACCTATCGCTGTGCCGGAAATTCTTCTTTTGTTTTCCATTTCGAAAACCTCCATTGAATTTTTCAAAAAAAGAAAGGTCGTGATACTATCACGACCTAAAAGTTAAAACCTTAAGTTATGACAGCTCTCCACAAATACTTGTGACAGTCTGTTGTGTATTTCACAACAGCCCAGCAATAAAAGTTTAAGCAAAAACTTTTATCCTTCGGCGGTTCAGCCTTTTTGATACTACCCTTTGCTTCGGTGTGTAGTCTCATACTCTTCTTCACCGCGCCTCTATCAAGACACTTTATTTAATTGATGTTGTTATATTATCATCTGCAAAATAAAAAAGCAAGATAATTTTTTAATTTCGACCAGTTGAACCAAAACCACCACGGTCTGGGCCTTCAAGATGTTCAACTTCAACAAACTCAACAGTTGGCTGATTTTCCATAATCCGGAACTGGCAGATGCGATCGTTCTTTTTTATAATGGTATCTCTCATAGCAAGAGCTGGCCAAAACCACTGGTCATTATCACCACAGTAAGTGGCATCTATAACACCCATAGAATTCGTTTGGATAACACCAAAGTTCTTATAGGTGCTTGAGCGAGGAACAACGTGCGCCTCATATCCCTCTGGAAGTTCTATTGCAACACCAAGCGGAATAAGTTTCCACTCACCCGCCTTCATCTCAACATCTTCAGCAGCACGAAGATCAATCCAGTCTGAGACACCGTCGATATATCTAAGTTTTTCTAAATCTTCTACGAAATATTTAATCTTAAGTTTCATGATAATTAGTTGGCATTTTCTGCCGGTGCCTGAGTTGGTGCCTGAGTTGGTGTAGGTGCCTTTGTTGTCTGAGATGCAGCGCCTTCAATAGCTGTCTGGTCATCAACAAGAGTACCGTTCTCAAAGATATTGCTAATAGCATTAGCAGAAGGAACACCCATTGTTACATCGTATGAGTAGTTGTTGTCAGAGCCTGAAACTTCAAGAACTGATGCAAGAGTACCTGTACTATCAAAGAAGAAACTATATGCTCTGTTATTTTCAATATCCTTATACTCCTCGTGAGTGTATCCCTCAAGGTTTAACGATGCATTTACATCAACTGGTACAAGCTGAAGCATACCCATTACAAGAGCCTCATATGTAGCAAGTACAGTCTTAATATCCTCATATGATGCCTGAATTCCTGATGTTGCAACGAAAGAGCTTGTAAGTTCACAGTAGTAGTTGCCCTGAACATAGTAGATTTTTCCGTCGCCTTTTTTAATGAAACTTGCGCCACCAGCAACTGATACCTTCTCGTCTGAGCCAATACGTGTAAATGTTACACTGTCACCATTTGAATCAGTCTTCTGATAATAAAAATTATTTGAAGCAATCATTTCAACATATGGCTTAAGCTGTTTTCCTTCAAAAACTGAAAGATCAACTCCTGAAGCGTTTGGGCCATCAGCGTACTCAGGTTCAATTGTTGGTTCATTTTTATGACAACCTGTAAGAGCAAGTACCATAACAAGAGTCATAACAAAAGCAATAAATCTTTTCATGATTTTTATCCCTCGTTTATTAGTAC
>JAGHSI010000028.1 GCA_018065925.1 Candidatus Limimonas coprohippi | reverse complement strand
GGTGTACACTTTTGTAAAATTAATCTATTAAAAATCATTTTTTTGTGTCTACTTTTTAAAGCTGCTACAAAAAAAATCAGAAAAATATAATTTTCTCTTATACTCGGAAGTAGATTTTCCGCATATACCCTCATCTTTGCCGCAGAAATTAACAATTTAATCTTTTGTGGTATGAAAAAGACAGTATTTTTTATCGCTTTCGCATTGGTTGCCATCATGTGCTGGAACTGGCTTCTTGACAGCCGTTCGCTTACTGCTTTCGTAGCTTTCTTCTCTTCACTTTCTCTTATCATCGGTCTTATTCCTACAAAAGAGGAAAGTAAGTAATAATAACATTATCTGGAAGGTTTAATATAATTTATATAGTTATGGGAAATAGAAAGGAAACAATCTCGGAGAAAATTGAGAGACTGGCGAACTTGCCTTGTACTGAGACTAAGAAAAAGCTAAGTAGTATCCTGTTGCTTGTTAATTGGGGATCTGTGTCACTTGATTACTTTGGAAAAGGGCATTCTTGGCTTTACAAGAAGATTGATGGGCATGACACTGATGGTAATCCAACAGAGACATTGACAGAGGAAGAACTTGGGAAACTTAAGGATGCGCTAAAGGATCTTGCCAGGAAGATTGATGTATGCGCAGATGAATTATAACTAATAAATATTATAGACATGGCAGAGTATAGACATTATGTATGTGAGTGCGGATATGGAGTTTCTTGTAATCCAGCAGGTTTTGATGCTATGATGTCAGGCGTGTGGGTCACTATGCGCTGTGCGAAGTGTAACGAGATTGTACATATTAATGCTAATGATCTCAGTCACTTCAAACACGTTTGTCCAAATTGCGGAGAACGCGAAGGTCTTTCTGTGTGGAATCCTGTTGATTGCACTTGCCCAAAATGTGGCAAGAAGATGTCGGCAGTAGAGGGCGAATATTACCTTGCAGACTAAATTTATGGAATCAGATTATATCACACTCTGGACTTTCCAAGCACCAGAAGTGCTCAAGATGATACTGGAAGATGGTATTGCATATTGTGATTTCAAGGACGATTTTGCACTTGAAACACAAGAGTTTGCCCACGCTTATGATTGGATGTGTGAGCAAATGAAACTACGCATTACACCTCCAGAAAGTCCAAATGCTAAATTTCCCTTTTGGGCATGGAAATATTATAATGGTAAAAAAGAGGCAAAACCGAGACGTACTTATGATAACATGAGACCAGCACAGGAAGCTGTATTTATGGAATTGAAGATTCATAAATCAAGAGTTCTTTGCTCAGATTTTGAATTATGGCACTTTCCTCTTGGTGGATGGTCCTTAAGTGAGGAAGATATTGAAGATCAAAAAAAGAAGGAAGAGGGTTGGAACCTTATTTTTGACGAATCCTTCAACGAACCATATTTTACAGGTGGGGTGAAATGGGAAGATAGACCTATTCAAGCAACTTTCTGGTGCTTAAAGAAAGAGGATATCGTCTATGCAGATTTACTTCAAACCCAACCTGGAAGGAAAGCTTTGAAAGTAAAACGAATATTCAAGACAAGGAAATGCCCTTTGCCAACCAAATCAGGAAAAGCTGTAATGTCTTGTACTGAAATAGGTTGAGTCGCAAAAATGATTCAAATGTTAAAAAGTAACAAGCGTGGACGCAAATTTTCAAAGTATCTAAAGCGACAAATTGCTATTGAGTACTTAAAAACCGGAGTTTC
>JAGHSI010000024.1 GCA_018065925.1 Candidatus Limimonas coprohippi | reverse complement strand
GTAATTAAGTGGAATAGTTTTAAATCTTTGTATAACGCAGAAGATACTATTGAAGGAATAGAGTATAAAGAAAATAAGCCAGTAGCAATTATTTACACAAGTGGGACAACAGGCGTGCCTAAAGGCGCACAATTGACGCACGATTCCATTAATGCGGTTGCTTTCCAGTATAGATACCCTTTTCCTTATAATCGCGGGGATAGATTTTTAGATATTATGCCTCCGTTCATTGCATATGGGTTGTCATGCGGAATTCATATGCCGCTAACTTTAGGACTGACTTTAGTGATAATACCTGCTTTTGTCCCGGAGGAATTTCCAAATTATATATTAAAATATAAGCCAAATTTCTTTATGGGTGTGCCAGCTCATTTTGAGTATATTGTAACGAGTGAAAAAATGAAAGATGTTGATTTGTCTTTCGTTAAAGTTGCTGCAATGGGAGGAGATGCATTAAACCCCGATTTAGAGTTGGCTATCGATAAATTTCTTAAGGATCACAATTCAAGTTCTAAAGTGTACAAGGGTTACGGCATGACAGAAATGTCTGCTGCTGCTGCTTCAACATTAAGCTGCATCAATGGAGAAAAGTTTGGTAGTGTAGGTGTACCTTTTCAACATAATGTTGTTTCAGTTTTTGAACCTGGAACAGACCATGAACTTAAGTATGGAGAAATTGGAGAATTCTGTATTTGTGGTCCGGGAATGATGTATGGGTATTTTAACAATGATGAAGAGACTGATAAGGTCTTGATAAAACATTCTGACGGTAAGATTTGGGCACATACACAAGATGTTGGATACATAGATGAGGAAGGCTTTATTTACTTTAAAGATAGAATAAAACGCATATTTGTTAGACCGGATGGACATAATGTGTGGCCTTCAGTCATAGAGTCTACTGTAATTAAGCATGATGCAGTTAAAGATTGCGCAGTGGTAGGATTGCCTAATCCAAAAGGTAAGAATGGTAAGATACCAGCTGCATTTGTTGTGCTGAAAGATGGGGTAGAAAGGGATAAGGCAGAAATAGAAAAGGAACTTCGTGAGATTTGCCTTAAGGAAATACCAGAACGCGATGGAGCTTTGTTGTATTACTTTATCGATGAAATTCCGCATACACCAATCGGAAAAGTGGACTATCGTGCGCTTGAAAATGGAGATTGGGAAATAGGAGAATATTCACTATAAATATAACCGGCTCGATTGAGCCGGTTGTTACTTTTGTGTTGACAATTAAGAGAGATTGGAGTATCTTGTCTGTAGAGAACTTATATTGGTATTGTGTACCGGCAATTAGAGCCCATTAACTAACAACCAATATGGGTTCTGTTTTTTTCTAGAAGTTTTTCTGTATTGAAACCAGAAGTGTAATTATGCAATGATATGCCAAATGAGTCTTCCCAATGTGATACACGGGTTGTATCAGAACTAATATATAAAATAATACTGTCATCAATAAAATGTTGAAGATTTGTATCTTTACTATATGTGCTGACAACTTTTATGCTACTGCTGTTGGTTGGGAGAAGTTCTAGTATTACAATTATTGGGAATCCGTTAGCATCAGATACTTCACTGAAGAAAATTATTCTACTGTTTGATGAAAGTGAAAGAATTATTATTACGGGATCTTTGATTATTTCTGGAACCTGCTTGATTATTTCATCAGTTATTGTGTGATGCTTATTAATAATTTTGATTATTTTTGAAGCGTCAAATGTGACGTTTTTTGAGTCACAGAAAAAATTGCGCTTGAATGTATCTGTAGGGGTACCAAGATTGAAAGAAAAACTTAGCTTTGACTTGTCCCAATTATCATAATCTTTATAAAATTTTTCATTGATTTCTAAAAAATGTTCAGACATAATTATCACCAAAAAATCCCACAAGTAGAAGATACTCGTGGGATAGTTTTTTTGTTATAGTGTTTTAGCTTCACGACTAGTAACTTGGCTATTTGAGGTAGTATCTTCTTACTTAATTAGTTTCTTTAATTATACCAAACATTAGTTCGAAAGTCAATAAATGTAGTACGATTTTTATTTCTTAACTATTGGTGAAATGCGCTTGTAAAGAAAGAATGTTAGGATTCCGTTTACAGCAGCTTTTCCAAGATTGAAAAGAAGGATGAATGGCATCAAATCAAGAACGGCTCCAACAGTTCCTTTGTTGACTGCCCCCATCATAAAATATGGTGTTACAACGAGGTTTGCACCAAACATAACTGCTGTCATGGCGATGGTGCCACATGCTATAGCAATGATTGCACCAGACTTAGTTTTTTTGTGCTTGTAAATAAGTGATGCAGTGAGTACATATACACCAGTTGCAAGAATATGCATTATTATTCCGTAAATACCACTTCCGGCGCTGACTGTTAGGCCTTGAATTAGTGATGCGATTATTGTAACTAGAATGCCTGCAACAGGTCCAAAAGCGAAACCTACAATAAGGATAGGGACATCTGCTGGATCATACTCAAGGAAAGTAATAGGAGCCGGCATAGGAATGTGTATGATTGCAACTAATACTACAGAGAGAGCAATCATTACTGCCATTGATGTTAGTTTTCGTGTGTTCGTTTTAGCCAATTCTAAAATCTTCTTTCAATAATTATTTCTTCAAAGTAAAAAGCCCTGTGGGTGTACCACAGGGCTCAATTTAAGACGTAGGGATTTACATCTTCTCTCGTCCAGACTATAACTGTCGGTGCTGGAATCTCACCAGCTCAGCCGTTTGTGGCTCGCGGACTATACCGCCGGTGGGGAATTGCGCCCCGCCCTGAAGATGTAAAAATTTTAACATTGATATTTTTTTATGTCAACTTATAGTTTCAATCATATGGAGCCTGACGTCACCAGCGAGATAGAGAGAACCACATACTATAAGGGCTTCAGAAGGTGCCGTGAGGCTTCTGGCAAGGTCAAATGCTTTACAAGGGTCGTTTTCGGCCCTGACATCGGCGCAAAAAGCGCGTGCTTTTTCAGCAAGAGTCTCTGCACTCATGGCGCGTGGATTTGTTGGAGTTGTTGTAACTACGCGATTTGCGAGGGGACAGAGATGGCCTAAAACCTTCTCTACTTCCTTGTCCTCCATAACGCCAATAACAAGAGTTTTCTTCTTATCGCTCACATATGACTCGAGTGTTCTCCTGAGAGCGTATGCTCCGTCCTCGTTGTGACCGCCATCCAAGATGATGAGCGGTGATACACTTAGGACTTCCACACGTGCTGGAACTTTAGTCTTCTCAACACCCGAAACTATGGCCTCGTTCTTTATGATATAGCCCTGATTCTTTAATGACTCGATGATAGAGAGAGTCACTGAAAGATTATCGATTTGGTGAGGTCCAAGGAGAGGAAGTGTCATAACATTTCCTTGATATGAAACTTTATTTCCAAAGATATCTTCAGAGATTTTTGTTATAACAGATGGGTCTGCAAGAATGAACTCGTTATTCTTTTCTTTTGCAGTATCCTCTAAAACTTTGAGTGCCTCTTTACTGCGCTGAGGTGCAGATACGGTGACACCGTTTTCTTTTATGATACCAGCTTTTTGAGCTGCAATCTCTTCAATGCTGTTTCCAAGAACTCCCATGTGGTCAAATGAAAGTGAAACTATAGCTGATACGAGGGGGGTATCAATTACATTAGTTGAGTCAAGAAGTCCTCCGAGACCTACTTCCAAAACTACAAGATCGCAGTTTTCTTCCTTGTAGTAGAGGAAGGCAATAGCAGTAATTATTTCAAACTCAGTAGGTGAGTTATCGCCTTTATCAAGCTCGTCAACAACTGCTTTAACTCTTTCGGTGATTCTAGCAAGAGCATCCTTTTCGATAAAGTTGCCGTCAAGTTGAATTCTCTCTCTAAAATCGGAGACGAAAGGAGACGTAAACAGTCCAGTTTTGTATCCGGCTGCGGTTAGGATGTTTGCTGTAGCAGTGCATACTGAACCTTTTCCGTTAGTGCCAGCAACGTGAACATATTTCATATTTTTCTCCGGGTGGTCAAGCGCTTCAAGCAAGGCCTCGATTCTCTGAAATCCAGGTCTTGAGCCAAAGATGGCTCTACTCTCGATATAGTTGATAGCTTCCTCGTAAATCATAAATACCTCTTATGCCATAGTAAATGTGTGCGAGTCAAGGAAAGCCTCTCTCGCAGTTACAAATTCTGTTTTTCGCCTTCGGCTAATTGGAATTTCATCCCCGTTAACCATGAATAGCAGATCAAGTGTCTTTGAAACAGATTTGATGTTTGCCATGTTTATGACGAAAGATCTGTGACAAGAGAAGAAAAACTCCTCGGACAATTGAGCGGCAATTTGAAAAAGTGGGATTGATGTTGGAATTGTGCCGTTTTTTGTGATTATAGATGTCTCTCTGTTTATAGATGCAACATAGATGATTTCAGCCATTGGTAGGGTGATTCTTTCATTTCCGTTTTTGATGAGAACTACTCTACTTGAAAGTTTTTTCTTTCTAAAACTGTCTATGGCTTCGTAGACATCTTTGTTTGCGACGGGTGGTCGTAGAACGCGGTAAGCACCCACCTTATAACCCTCGTAGACGGAATCGAATTCATCAGAGATTATGACAATCTCCTCAAAGTGGTCGTGCTCTCTTAAAACCTGCGCTACTTTTACCGCACTACGTTCGCTGTTGTCATCGATAAACAGTATAGCATCAGAAATATCGGTTTTCAAAAGTATTTTTATATCTTTAAAAACCGTTATATCGATACTTATCATTTTATCGTACATATACGTCTTGATGATCTTTTTTAAGCCATTAACAATCTTCGGGTTGTCTGAAAGAATATAGATTTCCTTCATACTTTTTCACTCCTTGTTTTTTCACACCACCGGCAGGTCCCCTAAGGTCAAAAAAGTATAAAAATAAAATTTAAAGTTCTGCAACTTTTGGACACAAAAATTTGACATAGTATACCGCTCGTATTTGAAATTCTACAATTCGTAGCCGTTTCGAGATTTTGAATAGTTTTTTACCTAAGATAGAAGTAAAAACTAAAAGTGGAGGCGGTGCTTTGGATGAAATATATATTAAGTATTGGCCGTTGCTCGTAGCTGACGCTAAGAAACGACTGAAAGGCAATGGGTTTGCCGAGGATTGTGCGCAAGAAACTTTTATAGTGTTGTTTGAGAAACTTAAGGAGGGATGTGTCTTTGATAATGAGGCCCAATTGGTCTCGTTCCTCCTTAAGACAAATGCAAACAACGCCATTCATATGAGACGATTTCTTGCGCGTTCAAATAAGGCTACCGATGTCTTTATCCACACCTGCGATGTGCCGCCACGCGCTTACTTTGAGGACTATCTTCTCATAAAGGAGGAACAGAAAGAACTTAATGAGGCGCTGAAGAATATCCCGATTCATCATGCGATTGCAACTCTATATCATTATGGATATGAACTCACCTATTCTCAAATTGGAGAAATACTGAAGAATAATAGCGAGAGCGTTCGCAAGTTTGGGAATCGTGGTATTAAAGAACTAAAGAATGAAATGCTTAAAAAGGAAGATGATTGATGTTTGCAACCAGTGTAGAAGATAATAGAAACATGTTGTTTTATGAGCTTGAACCATTTGAAAAACTTGATAAGTTTACGATCGAGATGTTAAAACATAATCCTATGCCGGAAGTAATTAAAATAGGTATAAAAGATAATAAGTTATTACTTCCAATATCAAGTCTCATACCTCTTGAGGAATATCTTAGGACAGGGATGGAACGAAATCCAGAACGCTTTATTGACGAATACAAGGTGTTAGAAGAAAGAATTGAAAAATATATGATTCCAAAGGATGAGCTTATCCTTAATTATTTTTACAGTTTTGTTGATGAGGGCGGGAATCTTGTGCTTCCTGTTGTGCCGACAAATTTTAGCAGATTTGAATCGCATACTCTGTTTGAGTTTAGAGCTTCTATAAATCAAACTTTGTCTGAGCATAAGATTATAGAATTGAAGGAAAACAAAAAGAAGGAACCCAAGAAGAGGGAGAAAAATAGGAACAAATTGTTTGATAGGTTTATAAGTGCTATTGAAAATGGGGGAGGCGATGACTTGTTCGACTTTCCGACGGACGGCGCTTTGCCTGAGGGTATTCATGTGATTAAGGTGCGAAGCACGGGAGATGAATATCCACTTATGTTTGGACCGGACGTCGTCGGACGTGATGAGAACAAGTGCAGCATCGCCTTCCCGGGTAATCTCAATATGGAGGCGGAGCACTGTAGTATAACTCTCTCAAGGGGCAAGTATTTTCTTGCAGACTTAAATTCAAGAGCGGGAACGCTCTTGAATGGCGAGAAAATCGAACCCGGCAAGACCTACGAACTCTGCTCCGCCGACCTTATAACAGTTGCGTCTGAAGACTTGATATTTTTGAAAAGAAATTAGAAATTAGCACTCTGCAAAAAGAGTGCTAATTTTTTTACGAAATCCCTTGACTTTAATATTCTCTAGTGATAGATTATATATGCAATTAGCACTCAAATATCTCGAGTGCTAAAATTTAACACTCGGGTGGTGAATAGATGCTTCCACCAAGGCGACAGAAAATATTAGCTGCTATAGTTGAACAGTATATCGAAACAGGTGAGCCTGTTGGTTCAAAGTCTCTTATGAGTCTTCCGGGTTTTGATGTCTCTTCAGCAACCATTAGAAATGAGATGGCTGAACTTACAGCTTTGGGATTTATTTCACAGCCCCATACATCTGCAGGCCGTGTCCCAACTCAGTATGGTTACAGATATTATGTTGATAACCTCATGCAGCCTGCTGAACTTGAAGAGAATGAGCGTAGGCGAATTGAGGCAGGTGTTGATTATAGATCCGGCGACCCGGAACAACTTCTTGCAACAGCTGGTGAGGCACTCGTAGATTTCACAAACTTCGCTGCGATTTCCACTACCCCTTCTGACGAGCACGCTTTTATCAAAAATATTGAGATGGTGCCGGTTAGTCCGAAGATGGCTATGATAGTCATGCTTACATCAACCGGTATCTTAAAGAGCAAAGCTTGTAGAACCGATGTACCGATTGTGGTTGATCTTCAAGAGACATTCCAAAACCTTGTTAATCAAAACTTTATTGGAAGACCACTTTCAGATATCAACACGGTTATGATTCAAACTTTGGTTGCAAGTCTCGGTGCTAAAGCACTTTCGATGTCACCATTGCTTGTAACTATTGCTGATCTCGTTGAGGCCGCTTCGATTTCAGAGGTCAATCTCTCTGGTCAATCGAACTTGCTTGGCTATAAAGAGTACAACGAGACTGCTGGACAGTTGCTCGACTTCCTTCATAGAGACGAGCCGCTTAACATGCTGGTTTCATCATCATCTGATACGGACAGCGACATTGAGATTAGAATCGGTTCTGAGAACCGTTTTAAGGAACTTGAAAATTCAAGTATGATTATTTCCAAATATAAGATTGGTGATAATGCTACTGGCGCGATTGGTATCATAGGCCCAACGCGCATGAATTATTCTAAGCTTATTCCTAGCATAAAATATTTGACCGACATAATCAGTAGAGTTTTGTCGGATGTTTACGAGGAGGAAACAGATCTTGGCGAAGAAGAAAATTGACATTGAGGCTCCAGAGGAAGAGGTTAATGTTCCGGAGGAAAAAGAAAAGGCTCCTGAACAAACTGTAGAGGAGAAGCTCGTAGCAGAACTTGCTGCTCAAAAAGAAGCTTATCTTCGCCTCGCTGCCGAGTACGACAATTTCAGAAAACGTACAGCAAAAGAAAAGGAAGAATCCTTCACAAATGCTAAATCAACAGTTTTCCAGGATTTCTTACCAGTGCTTGACAATTTTGATAGAGCACTTGAAGCAGACACAGGAGCTGTTGAGGATTTTAAAAAGGGCATTGAGATGACATACACTCAATTCCTTTCAGTTTTCACTAAATATGGTGTGGAAACATTCGGCGAAGCCGGAGAACAGTTCGACCCTAACATTCATAATGCAGTGATGCATGTGGATGATGAGTCCCTTGATACAAACGTAGTAACAGACGTTTTTCAAAAGGGTTATAAAATAAAGGAAAAAATTCTTAGACCAGCAATGGTCAAGGTTGCTAATTAAATTTCGGAGGTAAATTATTATGGCTAAAATCGTAGGTATTGACCTTGGTACAACAAACTCATGTGTAGCAGTTATTGAAGGCGGCGAGGCCGTTGTTATAGCAAACGCAGAAGGCGCAAGAACAACTCCATCAGTAGTTGCTTTTGGTAAAGATGGCGAGCGTATGGTAGGCCAGGTTGCAAAAAGACAGGCTATCACAAACCCAGATAAGACAGTTTCATCTATCAAACGTCAGATGGGTACAGACTATAAAGTTAAAATTGATGACAAGAAGTACACTCCACAGGAGATTTCAGCTATGATTCTTCAGAAGCTTAAGGCTGATGCAGAAGCATATCTTGGTGATAAAGTAACAGAGGCTGTTATTACAGTTCCTGCATATTTCACAGATTCACAGCGTCAGGCAACTAAGGATGCTGGTAAAATCGCTGGCCTTGAAGTAAAGAGAATTATCAATGAGCCAACAGCTGCAGCTCTTGCTTATGGTATTGATAAGGGCGACGATCAGAAGATTATGGTATACGACCTCGGTGGTGGTACATTTGATGTATCTATCATCGAAATGGGCGACGGCGTTCAGGAAGTTCTTGCAACAGCTGGTAACAACCGCCTCGGTGGTGATGATTTCGACCAGAGAATTATCGACTGGCTCGCTGACGAGTTTAAGAAGGCTGAAGGCGTTGATCTCAAGGGCGACAAGATGGCAATGCAGAGACTTAAAGAAGCTGCAGAGAAGGCTAAGATTGAGCTCTCAGGTGTAACAACATCTAATATTTCTCTTCCATTTATCACAGCTGATGCTACAGGCCCTAAGCATCTTGAGATGACACTTTCACGTGCTAAGTTCAATGAGCTTACAGCTGATCTCGTAGAGAACACAATGGGTCCTGTTCGTCAGGCTATGTCAGACTCAGGTCTTAAGACATCTGATATTGATAAGGTGCTCATGGTTGGTGGTTCATCAAGAATTCCAGCAGTTCAAGAAGCAGTTGAGAAGTTTATCGGCAAAGAGCCATTTAAGGGAATTAACCCAGATGAGTGCGTAGCTATGGGTGCTGCTCTTCAGGGCGGTGTACTTGGCGGCGACGTTAAGGGTCTTCTCCTTCTCGATGTAACTCCACTTTCACTTGGTATCGAGACACTCGGTGGTGTATCAACAAAGATCATCGATAGAAATACAACAATCCCAACAAAGAAGAGCCAGATCTTCTCAACAGCTGCTGATAACCAGACATCTGTAGAAGTTAATGTTCTTCAGGGCGAACGTGAATTTGCAAAGGACAATAAGTCACTCGGTCTCTTCCATCTTGATGGTATTCTTCCAGCACGTCGTGGTACTCCACAGATCGAAGTAACATTCGATATTGACGCAAACGGCATCGTTCACGTATCAGCTAAGGACCTTGGCACAGGCAAGGAGCAGTCAATCTCAATCACAGCTTCTTCAAACATGTCTAAGGAAGACATCGACAAGGCTGTTCGTGAAGCTGAGCAGTTTGCTGAGGAAGATAAGCAGAGAAAAGAAGAAGTAGATACAAGAAACGGCGCTGACCAGATGGTATTCCAGTGCGAGAAGATTCTTCAGGAAGAGGGCGACAAGTTCGACGATTCTGATAAGAAGGATCTTGAAGATAAGATTGACGCTCTTAAAGAAGCTCTCAAGGGCGACGATATCAACCTCATCAAGAACAAGCAGGAAGAACTCCAGGCTAAGTTCTATGAGATCTCTGAAAAACTCTATAAGGCAAACGCTCCTCAGGGTGATGCAGCAGGCTTCGATCCTTCACAGTTCACAGGCGCTGCTGGTGCAGGTGCTGCTGATGACGGTGCTGCTGATGTTGAGTTCACAGACGTTGACTAATAAAATCTAAAAATTAGGATAGAACAATGGCTGATAAAAGAGATTACTATGAGGTCCTCGGTGTTGATAAATCAGCATCCGAAGACGAACTTAAAAAAGCATATCGAAAAAAAGCTAAACAGTATCACCCGGACTTAAATCCGGGTGATGCAGAGGCTGAGAAGAATTTTAAAGAGGTCAACGAGGCATATGAGGTCCTCTCGGACCCTGATAAGAAATCTCGCTATGACCGTTTCGGCCATGCCGGCGTAGACCCAAATGCGGGCTTTGGCGGTGGCGGAGCAGGCTTTGGAGATTTCGGTGATCTCGGTGACATCTTCTCAAGCATATTCGGCGGAGGCTTTGGCGGCTTCGGAGGCTTTGGTGGCGGCCAAACCCGTAATCCAAACGCACCTCGCCGCGGTTCAAATATTGAAGCCCGCGTAAACTTAACTTTTGAAGAGGCTGCAAAAGGCTGTCATAAGACAATCGACTTCCTTAGAATTGAAACATGCGATGTATGTCACGGTTCTGGTTGTAAGGAAGGTACAAAGCCTGAAACATGTTCAGAGTGCAACGGTAGCGGTCAGGTAACGACCCAGTCGCGTACACCTTTTGGTGTATTCCAATCGACTAAGGCTTGCCCTAAGTGTAACGGTAAGGGAAAGACTATTAAGGACCCTTGCTCACGCTGTAAGGGAGTCGGAATGATTCGTCGTTCTGTAAAGCTTGATGTTGATGTACCTGCTGGTATTGATGTGGGCAATGCATTCACAGTTCGCGGACAAGGTAACCATGGCGCAAACGGTGGCCCACAGGGTGACCTCTATGTTATTCCAAACATTAAACCACATCCAATCTTTGAACGTGATGGATATGATGTTTATTGTAATGTTAGAGTCACATATTCTATGGCTGTACTCGGTGCAGAGATTTATGTTCCAACACTTGATGGTAAAGTTAAGTATAATATGCCTTCTGGCACACAGTCTGGTACACGCTTTAGACTTCGTGAACGAGGCATCGTAAATGTAAATAACCCTGCAATCCGTGGTGACCAGTATGTCACAGTTATAGTTGATGTACCAAAGAAAGTAACTGAGCACCAGAAAGAACTTTTGAAGCAGTTCGATGAGGAATATATCGACAAGCCAAAGAATGATGCTACAGGTTATAATGAATCAGCCAATAAGAAAAAGACAATTTTTGAAAAGATGAAAGATGTCTTTGAAGATTAGTATCTGCATTAATTATTAGGAGGCCTAATATGACCATTCTTTGTACCGGTGGTGCGGGCTATATCGGTAGCCATACATGTGTAGAACTCTTAACTGAAGGCTACGATGTTGTAGTTCTTGATAACCTCTCAAATTCCTCAGAGGAATCATTGAAAAGGGTTGAAAAGATCACTGGCAAAACTGTTAAATTTTATAAAGCAGACATCTTGGATATAGATGCATTGAATAAGGTTTTTGATGCTGAAAAAATCGATGCAGTTATTCATTTTGCTGGGCTTAAGGCAGTTGGTGAATCAGTAGCAAAACCACTTGAGTATTATGAAAACAATATTTCTGGTACTATTAATCTCTGTAATGCTATGAGAAGTCATGGTGTAAAAAACATCATATTCTCATCATCTGCAACAGTTTATGGAGACCCTGCCTTCATTCCAATTACTGAGGATTGCCCAAAGGGTAGCCCAACAAATCCATATGGTTGGACAAAATCAATGCTTGAGCAGATTTTGATTGACCTTCAAAAGTCTGACCCAGAGTGGAATGTTGTTTTGCTCAGATACTTTAATCCGATAGGTGCTCACGAGAGCGGACTTATCGGTGAGGATCCTAAGGGTATTCCTAACAATCTCGTTCCATATATCGCACAGGTTGCTGTTGGAAAGCGAGAGGCGCTCGGCGTATTTGGCGATGATTATGATACGCCAGATGGCACAGGGGTGCGCGACTATATTCATGTCGTTGACCTCGCAAAAGGCCATGTTAAAGCTCTCGCAAAGCTTGAACCGGGTTCTGGCGTAAGCATCTATAATCTCGGCACTGGTAATGGTTCGAGCGTACTTGAAGTTCTTCACGCTTATGAAAAAGCTTGTGGAAAAGAGCTTCCATATGAAATTAAGCCACGCCGTGCAGGCGATATAGCAACTTGCTACTGCAAGGCCGACAAGGCGAAAGAGGAACTCGGTTGGGTTGCAGAGAAGACAATCTCTGATATGTGTTCAGATTCTTGGAATTGGCAGTCAAACAACCCAGACGGATACAACTCATAAGCGAAGGTATATTATGAATTTTAATGCAGATTTACATACTCATCTTGCTTTCCCTGAAAAGGAACTCACAGATGAGCAGATAAAAAATAAACTTCTTGAATACAAAGATGCCGGAATCACATATATTCGTGACGGTGGTGACAACTATGATGTATCAAGAAGAGCAAAAGAGATAGCAAAGACTCTTGGAATTGATTTTGTGACTCCAATTTTTGCTATTTATAAAGAGGGCCATTACGGCTCATTTCTTGGAAAAAGTTTTAAGGACTTTGAGTCATATAAGGCTTTAGTTGATGAGGCAGAGGAAAAGGGAGCAGATTTTATAAAACTCATTCTCTCTGGTATCGTGGATTTCAGTGAGTTTGGTCTCATCAAGGATGGCGATTTTGAATATAAAGTTGTTGAGGTTGAAGAGATAAAGGTTCATGATCATGAGCATGAAGAAGACGACCATGATCATGAGGATGATGGCGGACATAATTTTGTCGCTACAGTTTATAAAAAAGGTGAACCGGTTTTCTCTTTGGATGAGCTCACTGAGATGGTGGAATATGCTCATTCTAAAGGCTTCTCAGTCATGGCTCATGCAAATGGCGCTGCGAATATTAAGGTGGCGCTACAGGCAGGTGTGGATTCACTTGAGCATGGCTTCTTTATCGACGAGGAATGTGCAAGCATGCTTGCTGAATCCGACACCGTTTGGATTCCAACTGTAGCGCCAGTCGCAGCCTTTGTCGGTAACACCGATTATAATCAGGAGGTTTTAAAGAGAGACCTTTCTGAACACATTAAGATGATTAATCGTGTTTGGTATCTCGGTGGTATGATAGGTCTTGGAACTGATTCTTCTCTTTCAAATATCGATTCAGAATACAATTATTTGAAAGCCGCTATTAATGATCAAGAGTTTTCAGCACATCTTGAAACATCTCTTGCTCAAGTACAGTGGAAATTTAAAAAATAAAAAAACTCTGTCGTGATATTTTCACGACAGAGTTTTTTTAGTTTTCAAGAGGCCTTATTCTAAGTGTAGCGCCGATTTCATCACAAATTCGTTTTGCCTCGGCCTGTTCTTCTTTTGATGTGACTTGATCAACAACAGTCATTGTAACTTTAGGAACATATGCTGTGCAATGCTTTGCGAAGTCGAGCATTGCCTGCCATGAGCCGATGCCGTGCTTTGAACGTGTCACTTTCAAATAGTCTTCCGGATTGTTTGCGTTTAAGCTTATTGATACAGCATCGATAAGGCCTTTGAGCATCGGTGCGGTATCTTTCTCGTAGAGCAAGTCTGAAAGACCATTCGTATTTATACGTATTGGAACTTTGTAATTTGCTTTGATCCATGCGGCGACTTTGAGAAGGTCCTCAAGTCTTTCTGTAGGTTCACCATAGCCACAGAAGACAACTTCTTCTTTGCTATCCAAGTCCCACTCTTTAAGGCTTTCACAGACCTCTTCCACTGTCGGCTCTCGCTCTAGCCAAAGAGAGTCAGAACCGTAGACTCCTGGGGAGTTCTGCCTGAGGCAAAAGGTGCAAGCACAGTTGCATTTGTTTGTCATATTGACGTATATTCCGTTTCTTACAGGGTATGTGATTGTCATATTAACCTCGTATTATAAGAGAGAATTATTTCTTTTCACACTGGTGCGCGAAATAGAAGCATGTGTAAACTCCATGCTTGATTGAAGGAGAAACAGCGATGCAGAACTGGCTCTTAGCACCAGGCATATTTGCTTTGAAAATAGCTTTTTCTGGAGTTAATTTATCAATCCAAGCTGCGTAATCCTTTATAAATGAAATCTTGTGTGTGAAAGGTTCGTGAGAACCACGCATTTTTTTGTATCCGTCACGTTTAACATCTTTATAGTAAGCACGAGCAGTGTCGGCATAATCGTGGAGGTTACAATCTGGATTTGTCCACATCCAAGTGCCCATGTTACAAGCGTCGCCCATCATGATATAGTGCTCCTTTTTATTCAAAAGGGTGATAGAACCAGGTGTGTGACCAGGGAAGTCTTTTACGATAAATTCTTTTTTACCGAGATCGATCTTATCACCATCTTTTAAAGGAACATATTCAGTTTTGCCTTCTTTTGTGATGAGTAATTTTTTGATAACTGGCTTTAAGAGCTTTGTTTTTGGATATTGCTTGTAAAGCGCAGAGGAGATATCATCAACGAGTTTGAAATAAACATCGTTGGTCGTGAATGTTGGAAGATCCTTCTCACCAATTAAGATTTTGTCAAACTTATTGTTTCCGTTTGAGTGGTCAGGATGGAAGTGTGAATTTACAACGACCAAATCTTTTTTCTTGTTCATCTTCAAAACTTGCTTTTTAATATTAAAGATGTCCATACCAGTATCAAGGAGAAGAACTTTGTCTTTTCCTTCTATAAGAAATGATGTAACCATCATCTCGTTAAGGCCGCGAACATCGTCAAAAATTTTCTGAATTTGATAAATGCTCATGTGAAATCTCCTTTCAAAATTGACTGGCAATATTTTAACACTTTTGTTAGAATATATAAAGG
>JAGHSI010000091.1 GCA_018065925.1 Candidatus Limimonas coprohippi | reverse complement strand
TGTTAAATCTTTTCGATCTTGTTCGTATTGGTTTAAAGTTCCTTGTCTTGCCTTCCATTTGTAATATCCAGAACGATTAACATTAAGCATTTCGCAAAGCACTTTAATAGGAATCTCTTTACTCATTTCTTCGATGATTTCATATGTCTTTCTTTTTCTAAAACGCTCTCCCTGTAGGCACCAGCTCCTTTCACCATATATTCTTTTTTTAATTTCATATTTTCTGCTTTAAGTTTTGCGTTTTCTAATTCAAGCCTTTCCATTTTTGTTAAACTTTTGCTAGTGTGAAGAGCAGCATACAAATTGCCACTTTTCTTTCCTCTATGCTCTTCAAAAAAATAATCTTCGCCATATTTAAAATATTGATCTCGCCACCGTTCAACTGTTGCTTTGCCTGTGCCTAATTCTGCGGCAACTTCTCTAAAACTTGCTTCTCCATTGGCAAGCATTTTAGCATATTTTAATTTGAGTTCAGGTGAGTAAGAGTTAAATTTTTGACCCTTTTTAGCCATCAGAGTTCCTCCTTACTTAAAATTTGAAATGGTGGAAGCAAAGTTTTGCTTTGCTTCCGATAATAGGACAGTAGCGCAAGCACAAACAGAAGTCAAGGTCTTTAGAGCGTAGCGTGCCTTTACTTCTGTTTTGGTTGTGCTACACAAAAAAAGAAAGTAGACACTTTTTTAAGTGTCTACTTTCATCTTACACCTTCAGAATCCCGCTCCTTTGTTTTTTAAAATCTGTAAATTACTTCATTGCCTCTACAATAGCAACGGCACATGCAACTGTAGCACCAACCATTGGGTTATTACCCATACCGATGAGACCCATCATCTCAACGTGAGCTGGAACTGAAGATGAACCAGCGAACTGAGCATCGCTGTGCATACGACCCATAGTATCTGTCATACCATAAGAAGCAGGACCTGCAGCCATGTTATCTGGATGAAGAGTACGACCTGTACCACCACCAGATGCAACTGAGAAATAAGATACGCCATTTTCAACGCACCATTTCTTATATGTACCTGCAACTGGATGCTGGAATCTTGTTGGGTTAGTTGAGTTACCTGTGATTGAAACACCTACGTTTTCAAGTCTCATGATAGCAACGCCCTCTGGAACATTATCAGCGCCATAGCAACGAACCTTTGCACGGTCACCATCAGAGTAAGCGATTTCTTCAACGACTTTAACTGTCTCTGAGTATGGATCAAATTCTGTCTTGCAGTATGTGAAACCATTAATACGAGAAATAATCATTGCGGCATCCTTGCCGAGACCATTAAGGATAACCTTAAGAGGTTTTGTTCTAACCTTGTTTGCGTTAAGTGCAATTTTGATAGCGCCCTCAGCTGCAGCGAAAGATTCGTGACCAGCGAGGAAGCAGAAGCACTCTGTCTCTTCAGAGAGAAGCATCTTACCGAGGTTACCGTGGCCAAGACCAACCTTACGGTTGTCAGCAACAGAACCAGGGATACAGAAACTCTGGAGACCAATACCGATATCAGCAGCAGCGTCAGCAGCTTTTGTATCGCCCTTCTTAATAGCGATAGCTGCACCTACTGTATAAGCCCAAACTGCATTTTCAAAGCAGATTGGCTGTGTTTCACGTACAATTTTGTCAATGTCAATGCCCTTAGAAAGAGTGATTTCTTTGCATTCTTCAATAGAGCTAATGCCATATTCTTTAATAACGTTGTTGATTTTATCAACACGACGTTCATAGCTTTCAAAAAGTGCCATTATAAAATCCTCCTTCCTTATTCTTTACGTGGGTCAATGTACTTAGCGGCGTCAGCAAAACGACCGTATGTGCCCATTGCCTTTTCGTATGCTTCGTTTGGTGTATCACCCTTCTTGATAAAGTCTGTCATCTTACCGAGAGATACAAATTCGTAACCGATAACCTGATCATCTTTATCAAGAGCAATTCTTGTAACATAACCTTCTGCCATTTCAAGGTAACGAACGCCCTTGAGTTTTGTACCGTACATAGTACCAACCTGTGAACGAAGTCCCTTACCGAGATCCTCAAGACCTGCACCAACAGAAAGGCCATCATCTGAGAATGCAGACTGTGAACGGCCATAAACAATCTGAAGGAAGAGCTCTCTCATAGCACAGTTAATAGCATCACAAACAAGGTCTGTGTTAAGAGCTTCAAGGATTGTTTTACCTGGAAGAATTTCGGCAGCCATAGCAGCTGAGTGAGTCATACCAGAACAACCAATTGTTTCAACAAGAGCTTCTTCGATAATGCCGTTTTTAACATTGAGTGAAAGTTTGCAAGCACCCTGCTGTGGTGCGCACCAACCAACACCGTGTGTGAAGGCAGATATATCTTTTATTTCGTAAGCTTTGATCCATTTTCCTTCTTCAGGAATAGGAGCGGGACCGTGGTTTGGTCCTTTTGCAACTACGCACATGTTTTCAACTTCTTGAGTATAATTCATGCGTCAAACCCCTTTCAAATACTTTTAATGGTATGTAAAATACATTAAAATTATGCATAAAAAAAATGGCTTGTCAAATTTTTGACAAGCCAATTATTTTAATACTAATTTTGGAACTGAAGAGACTCAATTTGAGCCTGAACATCGTCTAAAACAAGTTTGTAAAGGCGCTCGCCCTCTGCGATGAACTGAGCATCGTTTGCTTTGTTGCAAAGCATTGCAAAAGCTTTGCCTATGTCATTCGCAATGTGAGCGCCACCTTTTCTAACACTTAAATAATAGAAAGAAAAAGCAGGACCTTCTATAATCTCTTCATAAATTGGAAGATTGTTTCTAGACATTACTTCATGAAGAGCGTTAATGGCGATAGCTGAAAGTTGCTGTGATGGAAGGAAATAGTTTAAAGCTGCTTCATATGAGAAGAGCATAAGTGCACAGAGCTGAGGAAAAACTTCTGCTGAGAGAAAGATTTCATCAGTCAATTTTCCATTTTGATTTTCATCATAAATTGAGAGTGCAATATCAACACCGAGTTCTTTTGCCTTATCTACATTTCCGTTCTGTCTGTGATGAGCCATGCCTTCAACATATGAGAGCACTTCTCCAGATTGATCGGTTTTTTTAGAAGGATCAAAAATTTTAATGTCGTTGTCTTCGTTAATAATCACAGGAATCCCCTTTTATTCAGCTTTTTCTTCTGCAGCAGCTGCTGCTTTTTCAGCTTTTTTCTTTGCGCGTCTCTGTTTTGCTTGATATGCAAGAAGAGCGGCAAGATTTTCGTCTGGTGTACTGTAGTCACCAAGATGAGTTATTTTAGCACTATAAAGACCGTGGAAATCAGAACCACCTGTCATGAGAAGACCTTTTTTCTTGCAGATCTTTATGAGTTCTTCTGTCTGTTCCTCACTGTTTTCTGGATGCCAAACTTCGATGCCATCAAGACCATTTTCAACCAATTCATCAATGATATCAAAGTTATCGTAGAAACCAGGATGTGCAAGTACTGCAATACCGCCAGCCTCATGAATAGCTTCAACTACTTCAAGAGGAGTTGGATAAGTAGGAACTACAAGAATATTATTTTCACTTTTTGATGAGAATAGCTCGTCATAGAGGTCTCCAAAAATGCTTGTTGTATAACCGCATTCCATAAGAGCGTGCATAATATGCTGCTTATAAATATTAGTTGAGCCTGCTGCGCATTTAATAACAAGATCAGATGCGATAGGATAACGCTGTGAAGCCTTAACCATCATAAGCTGACTAGCTTTTCTGCGAGCAAGTGAAGTTCTTTTGCAAAGACCCTCAAGTCGATCAGGATTTTCTGCAAGATAACAAAGAATGTGAACACGTTTATTATGTTCAGTGTCAAAAGCAGAAAGTTCAACGCCTGGGATGACATTAACGTTGTGGCGTTCTCCGATGATTTTTCCTCTGACAGTACCAGCAAGGCAATCGTGATCTGTAATCGCAATTGTGTCGATACCGCTACGCTGAGCAAGAAGGATTAAATCCTCGATGCCGAGTGAGCCGTCTGAAAGTCTTGTGTGACAATGTAAATCAGCCGACAAAATAATTCCCCCATTAAACAAAATAAAGTAAATATATACAAAAATATTATATATTATTTGTATATACAAATGCAAGGGAAATATGTTGCATATGTATAATCTTTATGATACAATTCTCTATTACATTAAAAGGAAGGGGTGACGGCTATAAAGAAGAAGGTTTTTGTAGGAATGAGTGGCGGCGTTGACTCGTCAGTTGTTGCTGCAGTTTTACTTGAAAAAGGTTATGACGTTGAGGGAATAACACTTCTTTTAACAGATGCCCAAAAGGAATATGGCAACAGCGACGCACAAGCAGTTGCAGATGTTTTAGGAATTCCTCTTCACATGATAGATATAAGAAAAGAATTCTCTGAGAAAGTAATTTCATATTTTGTATCAGAGTATAGGCAGGGTCGCACACCAAATCCTTGTGTTGTTTGTAATCAAACAATCAAATTTGGACTTATGCTTGATAAGGCAATTGAAATGGGGGCAGACTATATTGCCACCGGGCACTACGCTAAAATTGAGGAGAAAGAAGGTCGCTTTTTACTTAAGGCAGCTGATAGTGCAAAGGACCAAAGTTACTTTCTTTATAGATTAAATCAAAATCAGCTTTCTCATATAATGTTTCCACTTGCTGATATGGAAAAAACGGATACGAGAGAACTTGCAAGAAAGTTTAATCTCCCAGTAGCAGAAAAATCTGACAGCCAGGAGATATGTTTTGTCCCAAATGATGACTACGTTAGTTTTTTAAAGGATTATGCAAATATTACTTCTCTACCTGGAGATTTTGTAAATCTCGAAGGTAAGAAGATTGGCGAGCATAAGGGAATAATTAATTATACGATTGGCCAAAGGAAGGGCCTTGGCGCTTTTGGCGAGCCGATGTTCGTAACAAAAATAGACGCTAAAACAAACGAGGTTGTTTTAGCGCCTAAGGGTTATCAACAAGGAAAGGAATTTATTGTTGAAAACTTATGCGAGCCAATAAAAGAAGAAACAGTTCTTGATGTTAAGATCCGTTATAGGGCTTCAAAAGTTCCAGCAACTGTAATTCCTATTTCAGAAGATACTGTAAAAGTTGTGCTTCATGAATCGCAAAGAGCAGTAACTCCTGGACAATCAGCTGTATTTTACAGTGATGATACCGTTATCAGTGGTGGATTTATCAGTACTGAGAATTAAGTTTTGAAATATCGATTTTTACTCCACGTGGTTTGTTTGCCCAAACTGTGAGAACGATTGCGGCAATAGCAGCACTGCCGAAAATTGCACCAAGTGTACCGCCTACAATTTTAATTGTTTTCATTGTTACACCTCTATATACCATATATATTATG